>JALYSR010000085.1 GCA_030854715.1 Acidobacteriota bacterium | reverse complement strand
GCATGAAACAGGGAGGACTGACCGCAGAGTTTTTCTCGCTTTACGTCAGGCCCTGGTACGTCACACACGGCGGAGCCGCGCGCCGTACGCTGGATATGATCGATTCGGTTTACCGCGCCGTCGAGCGCCATCCAAACGATCTAATGCTGGCAACTTCAGCCGCGGACATCCGCCGGGCCAAGAAGCAGAATAAAATTGCCGCGCTGATGGGGATTGAAGGGGGCCATGCGATTGAGAATTCGCTCGCCGCATTGCGCGAGTTTCATCGCCTAGGCGTGCGCTATATCACGCTCACCTGGAACAACACCAATGATTGGGCGGACGCCGCGCGCGGCGAAAAGAAGCATCATGGCCTCTCGGACTTTGGCAAGGACGTTGTGCGCGAGATGAATCGTTTGGGAATGCTGGTGGACGTCTCGCATGTTTCAGACGAAACCATGAGTGATGCGCTTGACGTTTCCAAAGCGCCGATCTTTGCTTCGCATTCTTCGGCGAGAGCGCTCAGCAATGTGCCACGAAACATTCCTGACGACCTGCTGCGGCGCATTGCGAAGAACGGCGGCGTGGTGCAGGTAAACTTTTACAGCGTCTTCGTTGACGCGGCCACGGTTACACCGCAGAACGACGAACGGAACCGCCGCTTGAAAGCGCAGCAGGACGCACTCGACGAGAAGTACAAAAACGATCCTGAGCGTCTGGCGGAAGAAGGTGACAAACTCGACGCATCAAGTCCGCTGCCGCCGCTGCCGATTTCGAAGTTGATTGACCACATCGACCACATTGTGAAAGTCGCCGGCATCGACCACGTCGGCCTTGGCGCAGACTTCGACGGCGCGGTTGACATGCCTGAAGGCGCGCAGGATGTTTCGATGCTGCCTAATATCACTTACGAGTTATTGAAGCGCGGCTACAGTGAGAAAGATATTCGCAAGATACTCGGAGAGAACTTCCTGCGAGTGTTTGCTGAAGCCGAACGCGTGAGCCGGGGCATGGGCAAATCAATAAGCGGGGAAGGAAGTTTGCGCCGTATTGACAAATGAAAGGCACGGTGGAGTTTCAATGAACTCCCACCGTGCTATTTGAGTTGCAGGCCGTTAGCCTTGTTACTCGCCTTGAGATTGATTTTGCTGTTTTCCTTGTGACGAGCCCTGGCTGCCGCGCTGATTGTCGCCCCGATTGTCGCGTTGCGCGTTTTGAGCTCCTCGACCACCCTGGCCTTCGTTATACCCGCCGGGATTTCCCTGACGTTGGCCGGAACCCTGTATGCCGCCACCCTGTCCGGCAGTCTCACTTTGGTTTGGATTGCTACCCAGGCTTTGACCCTGATATCCGCCGCTTGTTGCTCCCGCGCCCATGGCCTTGCCTCGATCCTGATCATTTTCCGGATTCTGATCATTCCGTTGATTCTGATTCTGCATTTTCTCGTCTGCCATAACACCCTCCTGATTAGTGAAGTTTCCGGCCCGATAGAGCTGCCGGCCTAACGCAGAAGTTTGATTATCAATGAGTGTGCCAGTTAGTTCGCTGGGAAATTTCCAGTTAAACCTCCTGAAACTGCTCCCAACGCGTACACTTTGAAAAAAAATTGATACAGAGCATCACCCAACTTACGTCATCCCTGCCGGCGAGCAACTATGCTGGATTGTGCGTGTTATAATTTCGAGACATTGAAGCCCGCCGGAATTTACATTCACATACCCTTTTGCCGCTCCCGCTGTTCGTATTGCGACTTTGCAACCGGGATGTATGACGCTGCAACTGCGGAACGTTACGTTGGTAGCCTGGTTAAGGAAATCGAGTCCTGGCGCGAAGTGGAGAACGTTGAAGTTGTCGATACGATCTATCTTGGCGGTGGCACTCCTTCGCTGCTTACTCCGGCTCAGTTGGAGACGACCCTCGCCGCAACTCGTCAACGTTTCAATTTTCCGGTGAGCCCGCACGCTGAGATTACTATGGAGATGAATCCGGGGACGGTAACTCCGGAAACGCTTGCCGGTTTTCGCGGTCTGGGTGTGAATCGTGCGAGTTTTGGCGCGCAGACGTTTGACGATGGTGAATTATCTCGCCTTGGCCGGTCCCACACTGCAGACGACACGCGCCGCACATTCCGTTATTTGCGAGACGCGGGCTTCGACAATGTCAGCTTCGATCTCATAGCCGGCTTGCCGGGCCAAACATTGGACGGGTGGACGAGAAATCTCGAAGAAGCTTTCTCGCTGAGGCCTGAACACCTGTCGTTCTATCTGCTGGAGGTTCATCAGGGGACGCCGCTTGCCGAACACATACGGCGCGGCATTCAACCCAGGCCCGACGAGGACTTAGCGGCCGAGATGTATGAACTGATGCTCGATCGAGCCGGTGAAGCCGGTTACGAGCATTACGAAATCTCAAATTTATGTTTGCCAGGATTTCAGTCGCGACATAACACGAAGTACTGGACAGGCGCGCCTTACTACAGTTTCGGTTGTTCGGCACATTCATACGATGGCATGTTCCGGCGTTGGGCCAACGAACGTGATCTCATGAGTTACATGGCAGCGATTGATCACGATTGCTCGCCGATTGCGAGTAAAACTCAATTGACGGAAGGCGATCGACGGTCTGAATCTGTCTTTCTCGGGTTGCGCATGATGCAGGGCTTTAACCTGAGCGACTACCAGAAGCTTTTCGGGGCCGACCTTCGCAAAGAATATGAAGACGATCTAACCCGCTTTAGTCAGGCTGGCCTGATCGAATGCACCGGCGATTTGCTTAAGCTCACGCGAGCCGGCGCCTTGCTTTCAAACGAAGTGTTCTCTGCATTCGTCTAGTTCGATTCAAGCAGTTCAGAGTTCAAGCTCTAGCTTGTCTTTTGTCAATCCAGAGCAACCCTGAAGGTTGAACTCTGAACTGCTTGCGCCCGCCCCAACACGAAATGAAGAAGAACTTGATCATCGCTATTGATGGACCATCCGGGGCTGGCAAATCCACCATTGGCCGAATGCTGGCGCGCGCGCTAAACCTGCTATACATCGATACCGGATCAATGTACCGCGCCGTTGCCCTGGCCGTGATGGAGTCAAGCATTAGCGCGAGCGATGACGTGGCGGTGGGCTCACTTGCAGCGCGCATGGATATCGACCTGAAAGGCGACCCCGACTCGTTAAGAGTGACCTTAGAGGGCCGCGAAGTGACGGAACAGATTCGCAGTGAAGAAGTGACTGATTTATCGTCGATCATATCGACAATCCCGGCGGTGCGCCGGGCGATGGTCAAGAGGCAGCGCGAAATGGGTCAACGTGGCGCAGTATTGAATGGCCGCGACATCGGCACAGTGGTTTTTCCGGAGGCAGACGTGAAATTCTTTTTGACCGCATCGCCTGATGAACGTGCCGAACGCCGTTTTAAAGAGGAACAAGAGCAGGACTCCACCGTTACGTTTGAAGAAACTTTCGCCGACATGTGCGAGCGTGATCGGAGGGATACAACCCGTCACGATTCTCCGCTTAAGGCGGCCGACGATGCGATCATGGTGGACTCTACAGGAGCATCCATCGACCAGGTATTTCAAGAGATGATGATAGAGATTGGCAAGAGGAGCGGAGGCAAGCCACCCTTCCTGACCTAAAGCTGCTTCGCCCTGAATATTATTGCTGAGACTGAATGCCTTTCTTCGAAATTGATCCTCAGAGTCGCTGTAGTCTCTGGGTTAGGAAGGCGGGCTTGCCCCCGCTGTTGATTTATGAAGCTTATTAAGTTTTCTTTCCAACGCGAACCGATTTGGATGCTGCTGTTCTCGTTTGCGCCCGCAGTGTTGGGACTTCTGGTTATTCTGGTTTTGCTGCTACTGCGTTGGTCTCATACGGCATAGCTTCATCCGACAGCGGCAATCGGCAATGTAACAGCGATGTTCACTGGAATCATTGAAGAGCTTGGACGAGTAAGAAGCGTGGCAGCGCTTGGCGAAAATGCGCGCATTGTGATTGAGGCTCGCACGGTAACACAAGACACCAATCATGGTGACTCGATCTCAGTTAACGGAGTTTGCCTGACTGCCCTCGATGTACAAAAAGATTCATTTGCTGCTGACGTATCGCGCGAGACTCTTGATCGATCCACGCTTGGAAGTTTGAAACCCGGGGCGCCGGTAAATCTGGAACGCGCGGTAACGCCGGCGACCAGACTTGGCGGCCACATTGTTCAGGGCCATGTTGACGCGCGAGGAACGTTTCTGAGCGTCGAGGACCTGGGCGGCTCCTGGACGGTGCGCATTGCCTATCCGCCCGAGATTGCGCGTTATCTTGTCTTCAAAGGCTCAGTCGCAGTGGAAGGGATTAGCCTCACGATCGCTGCCTTGACGGACACCTACTTTGAAATCGCCATCATTCCCAAGACCTGGGAGCTCACAAACTTTTCTCAGTTGCAGCCGGGCGATGGCGTAAACCTTGAAGCCGATGTTATTGCTAAATATGTCGAGCGCACTCTGACCGTTGACAACAGCCTAGAAGAAAGGCCGAGGCCAACCGTCTCCCCGTGGTCGGTGCAGAAAACTTTTCTGCATCTGGGCCTGCTGCTGGGAGTAGTTTGTCTAAACTGGTTGGTGTTCAGGACGTTCCTGCATCGGAACTATTTTCTGTGGTATTTGAAGAACGGTGTGCTAATCAGTCTTGCCACTCCCTTCCTTGCGCTGACATGGAAGGACATGAAAGTTCGAATCGGTTTAATCTCGTCACATCCCTCGGCTTACGTGTCGGCGTGGTTTCAGGTCCTTGGAGTTTTTGTTTATTCGCTGGCTCCCCTGGACAGTACCAGGACGGCCAAACCAAGAGATGTGGGATTCGATATAGGTTTGTATTCGGGGTTCGCGGAGGTGTTGGATAGCATCCTCTATTACGTGATGGCAATAGTGATGCTGTTGCTCGGTCTTGCCTGGGGGTTGCTGGTTGCCCCGCTCCTATATTTCGTAACGCTGCTCGCCGGTGTGCCGGCACGCCAGCAGTTGCGAGGAAAGATTACTCCGACTTCTGTTCACGAGGAGACAAGCGACGAAAAACCTGAAGATAAGGGCAAAGTTACCATACTCGAACCGGGTGCCGACCAGAGCTCCAGAGCGGGCGCCACCTTGTTGTCATTTGCGCGCGACCCGTTTGCGGTTACGCAGGCGATGAGCGCCGTGGTCCTGTGGCTCGCTAACATCATCTACGCCCGGATCAGTTGATCTGGCCCCGGATCAGTCGCCGGTCGAAAAAAGCAGGGCTTTCGGGTAACATACCCTCAAGATCTCGCAATTAAGACTTCAGATTAAAGACACTATGCAGTTTGCTTCCATTGAAGACGCCGTCGCCGAAATACGCGAAGGGCGCATGATAATCATCGTTGACGATGAGGACCGCGAGAACGAAGGCGATCTGGTGTGCGCGGCCGAAAAGGCCACGCCCGAGATGATCAACTTCATGGCTCGCTATGCACGCGGCTTGATCTGTTTACCGTTGACGGAAGAGCGTTGCGACGAGCTGCATCTCACCACCCAGGTGGCCGACAATACTTCTTTTCTGGGCACGGCGTTTACAGTTTCCATCGACGCTCGCAAAGGTGTGACCACGGGAATCTCGGCAGCCGATCGAGCCACAACTATTCAAGTTGCTGTCGATCCGCAAACCCGGCCCCAGGACCTGGCCCGACCCGGTCACGTGTTTCCGTTGCGCGCGAAAAAGGGTGGCGTGCTCGTGCGTCCCGGCCAGACTGAAGCGAGCGTTGACATCGCGCGTATAGCCGGACTTTACCCGGCGGGCGTCATCTGCGAAGTCATGAACGAAGACGGCACGATGTCGCGGCTCCCCGAACTTGAGGCGTTTGCCACCCGTCATCAACTGAAAATGATCACTGTCGCCGATCTCGTCAGATACCGCATCAACAAAGAGACCCTGGTGAAGCGCGCGGTGGAAACGGACTTGCCCACGATCTATGGTCGCTTTCGCGCCGTCGCTTATGAAAACATCATAAACGGCGATGTGCACCTGGCGATGGTGATGGGCAATGTGGAAACTGAGGATCCAATTCTGGTGAGAGTGCACACCGAAAACGTCACCTGCGACATGTTTGGCTCCCTGATTGATGACACCGGTTTTCAGCTGCACACCGCCCTGGAAAAAATCGCGGCGGCAGGCCGTGGTGTCGTTCTTTACTTGCGTCAACGTGAGCATAGTCTTGATCTCGTAAATCAGTTGCGAACTTATGCATTGATGCAGAAGGAAAATGTCAGCAAGCGTGAAGCGAGCCTCGAGACAGGTTATGGGATTGATCGCGACTACGGGGTAGGAGCGCAAATCCTTCATGACCTGGGGCTGCGTCGTATACAATTGTTGACGAATCATCCCCCCAAAGTCGCAGCCCTTGAAGGGTTTGCGCTTGAAGTTGTTGGCAACGTTCCTCTGGGCCAGCCGGCGCATCTCAAGGATTCGTCGCTGGACGGGAAACAGCCGCTGCCGGAGAAGAGAGAGCAACGCAACTGAGCGTTTTTGCCATCAGTCTTACACAAATGGACTGCGAACCCCGGTCTTCGCAGAACTCTTTCTTAATTTCGCAGGCTCCAACAGCTGTCGTTTAGCCCCTCTCCCATTTTGATTTATTACCGCCCGCGCGAAGTGTCTGTGCAGGGACTTCGGGCGTGGGTCATAATGGCTGCAGGTTATGAGTGTAGACGATCGCGAAAATGGTTCGGACAAGGGTTCGTCCCTCCCCGACAAGGGGAGGCAGGACGAAAAGCAAGAGATCCGCGAGGCCCTTCAGTCGAAGACGGACGAACCACTTCCGCAGGCGGCTGAAGCAGTAGCGAATCGGGACGCCCAAAGGCGACACCCGGTAACTCCTCAGGGCAGGCGCAGACGTTTCCTAAACCAGCGCAACCTCGTGATCGCTACCATTGCGGCTGCGGTTGGTGTCGTTGCACTGATCCTGCTCATCTTTCTTTCCTACCGTCTTGGATATGTAGACCGCTACGTTGCCGTTCAAATAAAAAACACGTTCGCAACGTATGGCATTCGCGCGGAGATCAAAGAGTTTCACACGGCCTTCACCCCGCAGACCGTCGAGATGTTGAGCGTCGAACTTTATGACGCGCAAACTGGAGAAAGACTCGGGAAGATCGATCGTCTGCTCGCCACGGTTCGCATAGAAGATCTTTATGCCCTGAAACTGAGACGTGATATCAACCTCAAAGATCTCCAGATTGAAGGTCTCGATGCCTGGGTATCGTTTGACGAACAGGGCCGCTCGAATTTTCGCAACCTTCATATCCCACCGCCTGAGCCCAATCGTCGCGTTCTGTTTGCCTATTCCACGGCCCACGTGGAAATAAAAAACAGTGTCATTCACTACGGCGATGCGCGCCACGACATCTCGGGCGAGGCGCGGAATCTGCACGTCACGGTCCAACCAGACGACCCGGGAGCTCCGGCGGCGAGCTGGATGAATACGGTATCGCTGGCGGTCTCAAACTCCAGTTTTACTTATGACGGCCGCCCAATCAACAACATCGATATTACTGCCAACGGCAGGATCAATCAGACCCGCGCTGAAATCCACGAACTGGTGCTGCGTTCGCCCGTGGCTGAAGCGCGGCTGGCAGGAACAATGGACGACTGGCGTGCGCTGCGTTACCAGATGAACATCACTTCGTCAGTTGATCTGACGCAACTTTCCGACGTGCTTGCTTCCGGCACAACGTTGCGCGGCACCGGCAACTTTGTCGGGGTGGTTTCCGGTGAAGGTGATCGGTATAAAGTTGAGGGCAACATGAAGTCAGACGCCTTGGCGGCCGACGGTATTCGTTTGCAAGGCCTGAACGTGACCGCGAACGGAACCGGCCAGGGCAAGACTTACGACATCAACGGTAAGGCCGTAGCCGCGCTTCTCAGTGCCGGTGATTTTCAACTGAATACCGTGCAGCTCGTCGGCGGAGTGATGGGTACTGGTTCGGATTTCCGCTGGGTGGGCGAATTGCGCGCGGCGGCCGAGCGAAGCTATGGAACCACGATTACCGGTTTGATCCTTCAGGACGCGCGCGCGGAGATGAACAATGGAGTGCTGACTGCGTCGTCTAGCCGGTTCAGTGCGGGAAGTTTGACGTCGTCCGGCGCGCGCGCAAACGGCGTCACGGCGTCGGATCTGCGCCTGCGAAGTGACAATAACGGCACGACTGCGACAGTCGCTAAGGTTAAGGCTGGCACGATTGTGGCTTCCGGCACGAAGGTCAACGGCGTCACGGCAAATAACGTTGATATCGTTAGCCGGGGTGGTGTCACAAATGTTGTTGCCAAAGATGTGCAGGTTGGCGCCACCAGTGCCGCCGGCGCGGAAATTGGCAGCCTTAGTATTGCCGGCGTGCGCTTGTCGGTTCGCGGGGGTCGCATTGAAGGGTCCACCGCCGACATAAATGCGGGCACGATCAAGCTCGCCGACGGTCGGGTTGAAAGCGTCAAGCTCGGCAAACCAGTATTCGTTGTTGAGCCTTCGGGTCGTTATCGCGCCAGCGCGGATCTGACAATTGGCGGCGGCGTGTTGGGCCAGTTGGATATGGGCCGAGCGAGCGCAAAGCTCGTGGCCACCAACACTGACATACAACTCAACAGCTTCGAGGCCAACATCTTTAAGGGGAAGGCGAATGGAAACGCGAGAATCGCCATCACCAAAGGCGGCATCTCGCGCATCGCTGCGGGGTTTAGCGATCTCGAGGTTTCTGGTCCATTGACGGCATTGGCCGGATCGGCTGTGCCACTTGCGGGAAGAGCTAACGGCACTATCGATATGACCTTCCCGGGCACGGATTTCAAGCAAGCTTCAGGAACACTTTCGACGAGATTCACGGCGGAAAATGTGGGTGCCGACTCCGGACGCGTGCCGCTTTCCGGCGAAGTGGCCCTGCGTGCTGACCGGGGGTTGTTCTCAATTGATCGGGTTGACTTGCAAACGACCGCTACCACACTCAAAGCGACCGGCCAATTCTCATTCACGGGTGATTCGGATCTGCAGGTTAATCTTAATTCGTCAGACGCTTCGGAGTTGCAGGCTGTACTCATTTCATCGGGACTGCTTCCGCAGGTTGAAGAGCAAATGCGGAGTTACGGCCTGGGTCTCGGCGGAGCGCTGGCGTTCAACGGTACTGTCAAGGGCAAACTCAGCTCGCCCAATCTGGATGGCCAGGTGACGCTTGGTTCTCTGTTGGTCAATGGAAATGATCTGGGAACACTGTCAGCGGCGCTCCGGATGACGGACACTGAATTCCGTATCGACAATGGCCGGCTGACGGAGCGAGATGGCGGCGGAATGCAGTTTACTCTTAACGCGCCGCGCACCGGCACGAACAATATCGAGCTTAATGCCACGCTGGATCGCGTCAACGCCGGGAATCTGCTTGCCGCACTACCGCTGAGCAAGTCAACGCGCGCCCAGCTTGCCGATACTCAGGCTGACGCTTCCGGTCAAATAAAAATAACCGGCATACCAAACGCCATGAGCGGCAGCGCAGATCTGCGTTTCGGCCCCGGCCGCCTGGCCGGCGAACCGCTTGAAGCCCTGGTCGCGCGCGCCACATTCAATGGCTCGAAGGTGAACATCGAAAACATCGATGCCCGGTTGGCTGCCGGTCACATCGTTGCCAACGGCACCTATGACACGACCAGCAAAGCATTCGACCTTCAGGGCCGGGCGGAAGGAGTTCAACTGACCCGACTGGTCGCGCTGTCAAACCGTCCGGGGGTAGGAACAATCACCGGTACGGCCGACTTTAGCGCCCACGTAGTGGGAAATTTGTCGCAATCAGACTTCTCGGCATATCAGATTACTTTTGACGGAGTAGGAAAAGACGTTGTGATTAATGGCCGTCCCGCCGGCACGCTGGCCCTGGTTGGCCGAACGGAGAACAAACAACTCAACATCACGCTTACTACTGGACTGCTTGGTTCAACCCCCCAGGTCATTGCGGCACAAATCAATCTTGGCAGCGACAAGCTGGCGGCAAACCTCGAAACCACGTTGAACAATGCCGACCTCACGACGATCCTGAAGATGGTCTTGCCGCAAGCAACAGTTAAGCTTTCTGGACGCGCGACCGGCTCGCTCAAGGCCAGCGGCAATCTTTTGGACGAGGACGGGTACTTTTCAACCACCGGTTTGCAGGGAATTGCAAACTTTACTGAATTAGGTTTTAGAGTCGAAGACGTTCAGCTCAATGCCACCTCGCCGCTCATCGTGCGTTTCTCGCCCAGCGAAGTGACGTTTGAAAAAACTCAGTTTACCGGTCCCGGCACCAATGTCACTTTGGGCGGAACTCTGGCGGTCGGTCCTGGCGGCAGACAAAGCATGACGGTTGACGGGAGTTTGAACCTCCGCGTTTTGAATGGCCTGTCGCCCGACTTCTTCTCTACCGGTACGGCGGATGTAGCGGTCCGCGTCACCGGCAGCTACGAACAGCCACGACTTAACGGCACTGCTTCCGTTAACGGAGGCTCGCTCGCAGTTCTACTGGGTAACGAGCGTTGGACCATCGCCAATTTGAAGGCCCTGGTGAGGTTCACCTCTAACCAGGCCCAGATTGATTCATTAACGGGGACAATGGGTGGAGGCCACGTATCTGTTACCGGCGGCGCCTTGCTCGAGGGCTTCACGCTTTCGCGTTTCCTCTTAAACATTCATGGCGACGCTGTGACTGTGCCTTTTCCAGAGAACTTCCGCACCACGGCTGATCTTGATCTCGAAATAAAGGGTTCCCAACGCGAGCAACTGATTGGTGGGGTGGTGAATGTTCGCCGCAGTGAATACACCCAGGACATCGATCTCGCGCAACTGATCAACTTCAGACGCGGCGAATCGATCGAAGAGGGCGGCGAGGTCGAGATAACACGGGCCGCCCTGTTCAGTGACCTGCGCGTAGAAGGACGCAACGCGCTGGTTGTCAGAAACAATCTCGCGGACCTGGTTGGTTCAGTGTCGTTGCAGATAAATGGCCCAGTAAAGGATCCGGTCATCTCGGGAAGGATCACGGCGACCAGCGGTACGCTGAATTTCCGCAACGACCGTTACGAGATCACCCGCGCGCTAATGGATCTCCCGCCGCAGCGACAGGCCGATCCCATCATAAACATTCAGGGCGAGGCGCAAATTCGCGGTTATCGCGTCACCGTGGGTCTTACCGGTCCGCTGTCACAGCCGCAGGCCATCGTCAGTTCAGAACCGTCGTTGCCACAAGCCGATGTAGTTTCGCTGATTACCACCGGCCAGCTATCCAGCGGCGATACCAGCGCATCGGTACTTTCCCAGTCGGGCTTGGGAACCGCGACCAGCTTGTTGACTGACGCGCTGATTAATGCGCCCGCACAGCGCGCCACCAGCCGACTTTTCGGACTGAGCCGTTTTGAGATCAACCCGGTAATCGGCGGCCGTGGAACCACGCCTGGCGCGAGATTGACCGTCGGCAAGAGAATTAACAAAGACCTGTCGGTTACTTACTCGACCAACGTCACCTCCGATCCCAATCAAATATTGGCTGTGGAGTACCGCGTCTCCGATCGGCTGTTTTTCATTGCGCAGTATGAACAAGCCTCCACGCGGAAATTGACGGCGCGCAACGATAATTTCAGTTTTGAGATCAGGTTCCGAAAACGGTTTTGAGCATGGGCCTCGGCAAGAAGCAGATTCAAAAACAGGCAGTCTGTCAGCAAACACTGTTCTCCGTGGTGTTGCTAGCCACCGCTCTTCTTCTCAGCTGCGTGATAGCCCAGGCGGCCTCTGAGTTGGATCATTATGAAGGCCGAGTAATCAGTTCCATTGAGATCACTTTTGAAGGTTCACCGGCTGATTCCGCAGCAGAAGCCGAGTTCTTATCCATCCTTCGCATCGCTCCCAATAGCCCGTTTTCGGCCGTCGCAATTCGCGACTCTCTTCAAGCGTTATTCAATTCGGCAAGAGTAGCGAATGCTCGCGTGGAAGTTTTCGAAGCCCCTGACAAAACTGGCCCCATCCGTCTGCGGTTTGTCATTCAGCGCCAGGTGCAGATTGGCGACGTCAAATTCGAACTGACGCCCGCTACCGGAACGCCGATTACCGAAGATGAGTTGCGCGCTCGAGTAAACCTTACGCAACCCGGCACCCGCCTCTCCAAACAGATCATCGCTCGCAACTCAGATGAGCTTCAGGTTTATTTGCGCGATCGCGGCTACTTCAATGCCGTGATCGAGCCGACTGAAACTTTGGATGCGAGTGGCACGCGGGCCACCGTGACTTATCGCGTTATTCCCGGCGAACAGGCTCACGTTGCCGCATTCAATATAGACGTCACCGCATTTGATCCGGCAGTGGTGAGGCCCTCTCTACAGCTTCAGCCCGGCGCGCCCTTCACCCGCGAGGCTCTGGGCGCAGACACCAAGCGGGTCCGCCAGGCGATTATTGACCAGGGATATCTTTCCCCATTGCTTGACGACGCGAGAGTGGTACGTGACCCGGAAAAAAACCTGATAACGATAGAGATAAAAGGCACTGTTGGGCCGAAGGTTAATGTGACCGTGCCGGACTACCCGATGAGCGAGAAAACCGCGCGCGATCTTCTGCCGGTGAAACGCGAAGGCAACATAGATCAGTCGGCAATCATTGAGGGGTCTCGCAGGCTGCGTAATAAGCTTCAGGAGCAGGGCTACTTTTTTACCGAAGTAACTCCAGTCTGTACGGTGACGCCCCCAACCCCGGAGTTAGGTGAGAACGGGACGGCGGCAGCTTGCGAAACTTTGAATCCCGAGACGTTGGGTGGTCGCACCGTTGACATACGCTATGACATTGAACGCGGCCGCCGTTTCAAGCTCACTGACATTCGCATTACCGGCACCAACAAACTCACCGTGGACGACGTCTCTGCGGATTTGAAAACTCAGAAGGCAAGCGCGCTGGGACTAGTCCCATTGCTCGGCTATGGACGTGGCTACACAAGTCTCACGCTCCTGGAGCAGGACCGGCGGACGATCGAATCCTACATGCGCGATATTGGTTATCGTCGTGTCCACGTTGACGTGCTTCAGGGTGTTTCGCTCAACGGTGACGGTTTGATTATCACTTTCCAGGTAAACGAAGGACCGTTGACGCGCATTGCCGGAGTAGAAGTTCGCGGGAATAAAATTTACACCGACCAACGACTGCGCGCTGAGTTGAAAACTGTCATTGATTCTCCTTTCTCGCGCTCTCAGGCCAGGGCGGATGGCGAGCGTGTGCTGGCGCTCTATGCGCGCGAGGGTTACGTAAATGCGCAACTCGATTTTTCGATTGTTGAGCTACCGAAGAAGGGTGAAGAGGAGCAGGTAAGACTGATCTATTCGATCACAAACGAAGGCGACAAGGTCTACATCAATCGAATCATCGTTAACGGCGTCACCGGCAGCGCCAAGACGCAGCGCACCAAGCGCGATGCAATAGTGCGCGTCATCCCACTCGCCGAGGGCGATGTCCTGCGGTCCGACCGCATTGCCGATAGCGAGCGGGAACTTTATCTGACTGACGCCTACCGGCAGGTGATAATTCGGACGGAACCGGCCGGCGAAACAACCTCCGGCTTCAAGCGTCGTGATGTAATCATAGATGTTGAGGAAAAGAAGCCGCGCGTGATGGACTACGGCGGCGGCTTCTCGACCGATACCGGCGCGCTGGGACTGCTGGAATTCAGCAACGTTAACCTGATGAATAAACTGCGGCATGGTGCCATGCGTCTGCGCGCCAGCCGGCAGCAGCAGGTTTTGAGATTTGAATATCTCGATCCCCGCTTTGCGCGCTACGGCGAAAAACAATTTGCGCCACTCGCAGTTTCTCTTCAGTATCAGCGTGATTCGACGGTGACGCGGTTCTTTCGCTCGGCCATTGATCGCGGCACGCTGGGCATCGTGCAGCGGCTGGACGACAAAGGGCATCCGCTTGATGAATTTGGCAGACAGGTTAAAGAGCCCACCATCAACCGTTTTACGGCGACTATCGAAACGCAGCGACTGATAAGCAAGAAGACGCGTTCGATTCTCTTCGCTCGTTACAGTTATGAAGATGTGCGGCTCTTCAACCTTCAGAGCCTGGTGATCAGGCCAATCCTGGAGCCTGATCGCGCGGTGCGCCTTTCTCGCTTTGGAACCTCGTTTGTCCGTGACACACGCGAACGATGTGAGCGAGGTTTGATCGGTGCCATACGAAACCCGGATGAAGAAACGGGCAGACCGGGTGAGATCTGTCGCTACAATCAACTCGACGCTACGCGCGGCGACTTTTTCAACATTGACTACGCAGTCGCGCTGCGACAGTTGGGGGGAAATCTTTCTTTCAATAAGTTACAGGCCACCTACCGTCGCTATTACAAGCTGAATGGTCTGCGCGGTACGATTTTGGCCGGAAACGCCACACTGGGGTTGGCAAATCTATTCAACCCGCGCGATCGTGATGCCAACGGCATAATCGATGAGATCGATCTAACCTTACCAATCAGCGAACGTTTCTTTTCCGGGGGGTCGAACACACTGCGCGGCTTTGGTTTTGAAGAAGCGGGTCCGCGCCGAGTCATCATTCCCCAGGGCATATTTCTTGATCGAAACAAAAAGCCTGTCGTTTTGAATCCGTTTACGGTACCGGTCGGCGGAAACGCGTTGGCGGTGGTTAACCTCGAGGCGCGCGTGCCGCTGACAAAAACGTTGCAGGGAGTCCCGTTTTACGATGGCGGGAATGTGTTCCGCCGCATCGGAGATTTGTTTCACAGAAAAGATCAAACGCCAGTGCCTACCGGCGACGTGTTAGCGGCAATCAACGCGGCAAACCTGCGTGCTCATTGGACCAACACTGTAGGCATGGGCTTTAGAATTCAAACGCCTTTCGGCGGCGCACTGGCGGTGGATTACGGCTTCCTCCTGAACCCGCCGCAGTTTCTCATCCCCCAACGTGGCCCAACCGGGAACCTAGACGGCACCCCGGCGATATATCGAATGCCTCGAACACAAATACACTTTAGGTTTACGCAAGCATTCTAGAACGGTGGGCGGTGGGCAGTGAGCAGTGGGCAGCAAGAAGGATTAGGAGAGTATGCAGGCGCAGTAGGCAGAGCAAGATTATGATTTTGTTAAAAACATCAAGGTCGATATTCAGTCCCCGGGTTCTCCTGCCGCCTGCAGTCTGCCGAGTGCTGCTGCTTTTCTTGCTGCTCACTGCTCATTGCTCACTGCTCACTCGCCCGGCGCGCGCGCAGGAAGTCGTTGACAAGATGGTCGCTACCGTCAATGCCGGTATATTGCCAAACTGCGGCCGAATTTGCTTGATAACGTATTCTGATCTTTTGTGGCAGTTGGCGTTGCAGCCGGGTACGCCACTTGATAATCCGACGTCGGCAGACCTGAATCACGCCCTGCGCTTGATCATCGACCAGCGTTTGATTCTCCAGGAGGCGGAAAAACTTCCGACGCTTGCTCCTACTGATAAAGAGATTAGCGACGAACGAGATGAGCTGGTCAAGGAGTTTACTTCGCAGGCAGAGCTTCAGCAGCGAATGCTTAAGGTAGGTCTCACCAGCGAGAAGCTCTCCGAGATTTTTGACCAGCGGGAAAAGATTGAGAAGTATCTCGACTTTCGTTTTCGCAACTTTGTGGTCATTACGCAGAAAGAGATTGCTGACTACTACAGGGATGTCTACGTGCCCCGTTTGAGGAGTCGCGCACCCGGTCAGATCGTGCCCACCCTGGAGCAGGTGCGCGACCAGATCGAAAAAACGCTGGAGGAAGCAAAGATCGAATCAGACACGGATGCTTTCCTCGATACCGCTCGCGAACGTGCGGAGATCGTGATCCTGAGTCCTGTTTAGTAAACGCCCTCCTGGCCGTCCTTCAGTGTCAATTAAATCTTGTGTTTTTCGCCGGCTTGTAATAAGAAGTCGTTCGCATATTTGATTCGCCAGTTACCTGGTTGACGGGTTCATATTGGGCGCGGAGGTTTCTCGCATAACGCCCGCTCCTGGGCTCCGGCGCTGAAGTCGCGCTGGAGCGTTCCTTACTCACAACCTTCCTTTGCCGGCAGCGGCCGGCACTCGCAGGAGGCCTCAATGGGAATCTTCAACTCTACAGTTCTTGATGTAATCATTGGTTTGGTTTTTGTCTATCTGCTGCTGGCGATCCTTTGCACTGCGGCAAACGAATGGGTGGCGGCTTTTACCCGCAGGCGCGGAGAAATGCTTAGGCAAGGCATCCAGCAACTTCTTGCCAGTCAACCCACGCAAAACGGTGGCGACGCCAACGAATTTCGACAGGAATTCTATGCACACCCGCTAATTACCAGCCTGATGCATGATGGTAACCACCCAACCTATATCTCGCCGCGTAACTTCGCGGCGGTGGTGACAGACGTGACCACCTCGCTCACTTCATCGGCAGTGTCTTTTGGCAGTTTTGAGAAGGGTGTAAGTGAATTGCCTGAGGGCAACGTTAGAAAGACTCTGCTGGCTCTCTTGCAGCGCTCCAGCAACAGCCCTGGTGCAGCCGCGGACAAGCGGCTGGAACTATCACAACAGCTGATCGAAGGTTGGTTTAATGATGCGATGGATCGTGTGAGCGGCTGGTATAAACGCAGAACTCAACTCTGGACCATCATCATTGCCACCGCGCTCACTCTGGTTGCCAATGCCGACACCACCCACATTGCGCGACGTCTCTGGACTGACCCGGTGCTGCGCAGCGCCGTGGTTGAAGAAGCAAAAGTCAGGGCCCAGAAGCCCGGGCCAACTATCTCTGTGGAATATGAGGACGAAGATGATCCGACCAAACCTACTGTGACCCGGACTGAAGGCAACCAGGTGTCCGCCCAGGAGCGCGATGTGTTGGGCCAGTTGCTGGGTTGGCGCGGCACGTTGCAAGACAATACCTGGAAGGACTGGCTCGAGCGCGTTCTTGGTTGGCTGATGACCGTGCTCGCGCTCTCGATGGGCGCGCCGTTCTGGTTTGATATCTTGAATAAGTTCATGAATGTCCGCTTTGCCGGCAAGTCACCGGATGAGACCTCAAAGAAACCGGAAAAACTCGAAGCGACCATCAGGGCCTGAGGGAACGGGAGGAAAAATGGAGTCCGCTTTAAGAAAATTTCAGGCTGGCGTGCTCATTGCGGCAATGCTCGCCCCGGCTGTGATTACACATGGCATGACGCTCGCGCTGGCCAAAGGTTTTGTCAGGAAGTACAAGGATAAGGTTACGATCACCACCAGCCTTCGTGTCGATCATCATCACCTGGCTCCAAACGGCATTGACGCGGATGGTGACGTCCACATGTCAGGACGGGATTCCGTCGTGCTGCTGCCGATGGTGGCCGAGATCATCAACGGCAGGAACGAGAAAGACACTATGCAGTTTCTGCTGGGAACTTCCGCTGGTCAACAGGTGGATGTTTCCGGCGTGTGGCGACTTTGGTTTGAGCACCCCAGCGCCCAGGACTCGTTACAGACGCAGGGCCAACCGGTTCCAACCCCCAGCGATACAGATCCGAAACACCTGTTTGAGATTCATCCCATCACGAAGTTTGGCAGCTTCAATTGCCTCGACTCGTTTCTGCCCATAGTTGATGACCAGGCGCACCCCACTCAGGAATTCAGGGGCACTCCGGCGACGACGGCTTTTCCATCTTACGATGCGCATGAAATTACGATTAGCCGTTCAAACACCGCCATCATCCTCAATAGCAAAAAAGCGGTTTACAACTACACGGATTTTTTTATTAAACTGGCAGGAAAGCCAAAAGACGTCGGCGACGGTTTCATCGTTTTCGCGCAAATTTCCGCCACTAACAACTTCACTGAACCTCTGCTCGTGGACGGTACCCGACGCATGATTTTTGCGAAAGATAGCAAGCCTGCCAACGCGGTGAAGAGCCTGGTTAAAGGAGACAAGCTGCATGTGCTGGGCGTGCCGCGCGTCAATCTCAGCGACGTTTTTGCAGTAGCCAGCGGTCTCAACGTCGGCGAAGAATTCCTGGAGCCCTTGCCTTACGAGATGATCATAGTAGCGATTCTGAAGTAACTTCGGCTTAGGTGACGTGTGCCAGCTGGCGGGCTCGAAGATCAAGCCGGCCTTCGCAGGTAAGAACGAAGTTGCGGTGGTGTGGCCTTGCGCATCAGGGCCGCTTTTGCTTTCCATTCCATTGTGCGGCTCAGTTCGACCAGGAAACGCGTCTCGCCACCCTCCATCACAGCGATAGGTTCGCCGTTTCGATAAAGGATGCGGTTTGAGGTGTGCGCGGTAATCCGACCGCCGGGCGTGATAATGCCGGCCAGATTCAGTGGATCGGCGGCGCTGATGGAAAACAAACTCTCTTCAGTTGCCGGGAGTCCCATGATGAGGGACGAGTCTGTTGCCAATCTCTCCGCGTTCTGAGGTGAGCGGAAACCAAAATCCATTGAGCCGGTGCGCGCTCGACGGATCGCTCGCAGCATACCGACTGCTTCCGGAAGAGCAAACTGTTCCCCCGAAATTCCTGCTACAAACCGTCCACCGCGAATCTCGCCACGTGCCTCGAGCCGGTGATACATGCGCAAGAGCACGCGCCAGGGCAAAGCTATTCCCTCGCGCTCAAGCAGGCGCTTGAAAACAACGCCGTAACGCTTGAGCAGGATGCGCGCGATTTCTTCCACCGTCTCTTGATCTACTCCTGCGCCCTCTCTCACGGTCGGGCCACTGCCTGCCTGTCTCACCCGGTTGAGCAGCGACCAGCGGCCGGCGCTGGACATATCGTAGACAGCCTGCCGATGTTTTCGTTTCGCAGCTGCCTGCGTCTTGCGGCTTGCAGGCGTCAGGAG
>JALYSR010000053.1 GCA_030854715.1 Acidobacteriota bacterium | reverse complement strand
TGGACGTTGGACGTTGGACGTTGGACTTTGGACTAAACCGATGTGTGGCATTTCTGGAATCTGGGAATACGGCTCAACCGAAGGACGGGTTGAATTATCGCTCATTGAGCGCATGCGCGATGAGATGCACCATCGCGGACCTGATGATGAAGGTTCATTAATCTTCGACGAGGGACGGGGCGGGTTTGGCTTTCGGCGTTTGTCAATCATCGATCTTTCCGCAGCCGGTAACCAGCCGATGCATGGTTGCACAGATCGTGTATGGTTAGTCTTTAATGGTGAAATCTACAACCATCTTCAACTTCGGGAACAACTGGAAGGCCGCGGGCATATTTATCGCTCGCACACAGACAGCGAAACAATCCTGCACCTTTACGAAGAGCAGGGAGTAGATCTACTCAATCAGATCGAAGGTGATTTTGCGATAGCGATTTGGGATGCGGAACGTGAACAACTCTTCCTGGCCCGCGATCGCCTCGGCGTCAAACCGCTCTACTTTTATCATCAGGATGGACGTTTCATTTTCGCCTCCGAGATTAAAGCGATTTTGCAACATCCCGCAGTAACTCGAGAGGTCGACGAGCAGGCGCTTTACCATTACTTAACCTTCCTGACGACGCCGGCCCCACAGACGCTGTTTCGCGGTATTCAAAAGCTGCCCGCTGGACACTTCCTGACACTGGATCGCAAAGGCGATTTGCGGGTCACCCATTACTGGGATGCACTACCGCCTCTTTCGGCGACGGACCAGGCGCCAACAGAAGCAGAAAAACAAAGTGAAATACTTTCCTTGCTACGCGCTTCGATAAAAAAGCGAATGATGTCTGATGTGCCCTTCGGAGTTTTTCTTTCCGGCGGCGTCGATTCCTCGGCAAATGTCGCGCTGATGTCCGAGCTCATGTCGCAACCTGTGAAGACCTACACAGTGGGATTCAAAGACAATGAGGAACTTAATGAGCTCGATTCAGCTCGGGCGATCTCCAAAAGGTTCGCCACGGATCACCATGAGGTGATGATCGGCTCGAAAGAAATGGAAGAGTTTCTTCCGGCCATGGTCTTTCATCAGGATGAGCCAATTGCCGATCCGGTCTGCATCCCTCTCTACTACGTTTCAAAGCTGGCAAAAGAAACGGGTACCACGGTCGTTCAGGTTGGAGAAGGCTCTGACGAGATATTTGCAGGGTACGATTGGTTTAGGAAATACGCTCGTATTAACGAAAGATTCTGGCAGCCGGTGCAACACCTGCCACGTGCCGCCCGCCAGGCTGCTGCGGCGATGGCGATGCCGGTGATGGGAAGGATGCTCAAGAAACGTACTGCGGTCGAGCTTGCGCGCCGCTTTGGGGCAGGGGAAGCACTTTTCTGGGGCGGCGCAATAGTCTTCGACGAAGAATTTAAGCGCAGAGTTTTATCCGATCAAATGAGTGCACGCACCGATGGCCTATCGTCATACGACGCGGTGAGGAGACACCTCGAGTACATCGCGCAGATGAGGCCCAATTCGGATTTTGCCGCCCGCATGACCTACCTCGAGCTGAAGCTGCGGCTGCCGGAGCTGCTGCTGATGCGCGTCGATAAAATGACAATGGCAACATCGGTGGAAGCGCGCGTGCCTTTTCTCGATCATCACCTGGTTGAGTACGCGATGAGCCTGCCAGTGGATCTCAAGATCAAAGGATCGAGTGGCAAGCATATTCTGAAGCGGGCGCTCGAAAAAGTTTTGCCGGCAGATTTGCTTTACCGGCCCAAGCGGGGTTTCGGCGCGCCGATTCGGGAGTGGTTCCGCGGCGCCAGCGGTGATGAGTTGGGCGGCCTCATCGTGAACTCTTCGATCCGCCGTCGCGAGTTATTTGACTATGCATTTATCGCGCGGCTGATTGACGAACACCGGCGCGGTGCGCGGGATTGGAGTTTTCACTTGTGGGCGCTATTGAATGTGAGCCTGTGGCACGACCGCTGGATTGATCGTAACGCAAACTGTTAGCGATGCGTGTCTCCGCGCGATTGACTGTGTCGAAGCACGCGCAAACTAACAGTTTGCGTTACGAACGTTTTTGAATAGATTGATTTGGCAAGCATGTTACTGATAACGGGTGGTAGCGGATTTGTTGGGCAAAACCTGGCGCGGTATTTCGCGCCGCGCCGGCAAACCGTAACGACCTACTTCACGCATCCGCCTCCAGCTTCCGCCGAGCGATCAATTCACCTGGACATAAGAGATGCCGAAGCAATGTTCTCCATCTTCGATCAGGTGCGGCCGGCGGCTGTAATTCACGCCGCCGGCAATAAGAACCTCAGATTCTGTGAAGAGCAGCCCGATGAAGCATTCCGCGTAAACGCGGGTGGAACTCAAAACGTTGCCCGCGCCTGCCGTCGAGTGGGCGCAAAGTTGATCTACCTCTCGACCGATCTTGTTTTCAGTTGCGTGGAAGGAAACTACCAGGAACATGACGTGCCCGAACCAACCCTGGCTTACGGTAAGAGCAAACTATTGGGTGAGAAATTTGCGCTCGAAAAGTTGGACCAGGTGGCGGTCTGTCGCAGCGGCGGAATTTATGGCAAGGGATCGCCGCTCTTGCAGTGGTTCGTTGGGGAAATCGAGGCAGGGCAAACGGTCGAGTGCTTCACTGACGTCTTCAATACTCCAACGTATGTCGACAACTTGGGTGAAATGATGGAGACAGTTTTGGAGAAACAACTGGTCGGCGTCTTTCACACGGTAGGGCGAGAGCGCGTCAGTCGCTTTGAGTTTTTTCGCGCCTACGCGGAGACGCTTGGACTCGATGTGAGTTTGTTGTCTCCGGTTTCCTTCAAGGATCTGAAAGACACGTTGCTGTTGCAACCGGATTCATCTTTAGCGATTGCGGAGACGGCCAAGAAACTCCGCCTGACATTCAACTCTGTGGGCGAGGGCTTCACACGTTTGCAAGAGTCAGGAGGCGTATAGTGCAAATACTTACTCCATACATTTCAAAACGCGACGAACGCGGCGGCTTACTGGGGATTACGCAAGAGCCGTGGGCCGAGGCGAATTTCATCGAAACCACGGCGCAGCAGGTCAGGGGAAATCATTATCACAAGGAGACGCGCGAACTCTTCTTCATCGTTTCCGGTGAGATTGATGTGGTCGTTGATGATTTGCGCTCGGGAGAGCACATCGAGGCGTCATTTTCCAAAGGGGACATTTTCGTAATCGAACCATACGAGCTTCACACCTTTCACACCAAAACGGACGCTCAATGGATCAACATGCTTTCAAGGCCATTCGATCAAGACAATCCAGACTTTCATCACCTCGCAAGCGATGAGCTGAAGCCGACGTAAGCTATTCGATCTTATTCGACGGCTGGATGTTTCTGAGCGAGTCGTTGATGATCCTTCCGACAACTTCCGGGGTGTTGTTTTCTTTGATGTGCACGTAGCCGCCGTTGGAGAGTTTTTGCCAAAGCTCACCATCGTTGTAGACACGAAGCACGGCCTGAGCAAACTCGGCTGGTGAATCAGCAATCAGAATCTGTTCGCCGTTTGTGAGGCCCCATCCTTCCGCGCCGACAGTTGTCGTGACAACCGGCAAACCGTAAGCGAACGCTTCACCGATTTTGCCGTTGACACCCGAGCCGAACCGAATAGGCGCCACAAACACGCGACAGGTAGACATAAGGCTTTCGAGATCGGATACGTAACCCAACACACGCACCCCTGCCGAGGCATAGTCGGCAAAATCGGGCGGGGGGTTGACACCGACGACAAGGAGTTCTGTCTCGGGAATCGAACGACGGACAAGTGGCAGGACTTCACGAGCCAGGAAGCGTACGGCATCTACATTAGGACGATGCGCGAAGTTGCCGACGAAAAGGAGATGATTGCGCTCTGCGAACGGCAAGCCGCGTTTATGCAGCTCGTGCACAGTCGGCACGACGACCAACGGCACGCCGGGCGCGAGTCGCGACATGATTTCCCTATCGGGGAGTGATCCACACCAAACTAGATCCGATGCCTGTGCAACGTGCGTCTCCAGACGACGCAGCGTGTCAGCCTCGCGAACCGCGTTTGGATCGCCTGTCAGCGCAGCTTCCCGCTCGGCGCGCAAGTGATGAACGTCGACCATGTCATAGACGATCTTGAGTTTCGGATCGATGCGGCGAACTGATTCTAACAGCGCATCGGCGACGGCCGGACGACTCAAAACAACCGCGGCAATTCTTCGATGCGCAAGCAGTTGTTTGTAGTTGAGTACGCTTGCTGTTTCGATGCCCTCACTCCAAAGCTGTTTTTCGTAATCTGGCCAAAGTCGTTTGCCAAGCGGAATGAAAACCGGATGGCACCATTCCGACAGCGCTCGCAGTATGAACACCATGCGCGCGCTTGCCGCATCGCGATCGGGCGTCGGTATTAATTGATCGAAGACCGCGACCTCGATATTACATTTGCTGTTTGTTGGCGAGTGGTTCACACCGAGTCCGTGCTCGCGCGCGCTCTCGGAAATGCGCTCGGCGAACTTTGAACCCGGAAAGAGGCGCGTATACTCAACACCTATCTGAAAGAAGAATCGTTTGGCGGCGACCTTGAGCGAAAGGGGCAATCTTTCTTTCATCGAGAGACGGTCCAAAAAGTTAGACTCCGCGACCGGCCGTCGTACCGACCTGCTCCGTGGTCCAATCGAGCAGCGGACGAATTAATCCCGGCATCGGTCCAACATAATCGCCGCGCGCAGAATCGCCCGCCGGGGAATCGACAACTTGAAACGCGACGGCGTTGCTTTCGTGTGCGTGCAGGATCGTGGACGGAAAATGCGACATGACCGAAACGTTACCAATGAGGCTTCCTTCGGCAAGCAAGTTGCCGGGAATCCAAACCGTGCTGGTGTAGGTTCCACGCGGCCGCTTCTGACGACGCCACTCGTCGTTCGTGTCGTGAGTGCTGAAGATCTCCGTTCCTTCCTCATTGTAAAACTCGATCACTGGCACGAGCGCGTGGCCTTCCTCCAACACTTCGTAAGTCAACTCGATTCCAAAGGGTTTGCGGATATCAACAACCGAGATCGTTTCGCCCGCTTCATCGCGCACGCATATGCGCCTGAGTCGCACAACCTGGTCGCCCGGCGCTTCACTCGCATTAGTCCATTCGCGCGCTGCACCGGTTTTCAAGCTCGAACTTAGATACTGATTGACAACTTCGCGCGGCTCGCCGTCCCCGGTGATCCTACCGTTTTCGAGCAGCACGACGCGCTTGCAAAGACGTGTAATGGCTGTCATGTCATGCGACACGAAAAGAATAGTGCGGCCCTGTTGACGAATGGCGTGCATCTTATCGAGACACTTCTGTTGAAAGGCGGCGTCGCCCACCGCTAATACCTCATCCATCATCAGGATCTCCGGCTCGAGATGCGCCGCGACAGAAAAAGCCAGACGTACGTACATGCCCGATGAATACCACTTGACCGAAGTCTCGATAAACTTCTCCAACTCCGAAAAAGCGATAATCTCGTCAAACTTTCGCTCGATCTCGGCGCGCCGCATCCCCAGGATGGCGCCGCTCAGAAAAACGTTTTCGCGACCGGTAAGATCCGGATGAAAACCGGTGCCCACTTCTAACAGGCTGCCGATTCGTCCGAATAGTTCGACTTCACCCGTTGTAGGTTTGGTTACGCGCGAAAGAATTTTCAGCAGGGTCGATTTGCCGGCGCCGTTGTGGCCGATGATGCCGACTAGTTCGCCTTGTCCAATTTCCAGATTGATGTCGCTTAGCGCCCAAAGTATCTGATGACCGTTGCCGCTTTTGAGCTTTCTGAATGGCGCGGTAACGACGCCACCGATCATTTCACGGAAAGTCATGTAGCCCGGATGGAGTCCACCGATGCGGTAGCGCTTGCTGACGTGGTCGATTCTGATCGCTGGCTTCATGATCTAAACGACATCGGCGAAGGTATCTTCAAATCGCCGGAAGACATAGACGGAACAGAGGAGCAACACCAGGGTTGTGGCGGCTGCAATCGACAAGTGGAACCAGTTAAATGGTTGGCCAGTGAGCGAAGCGCGGAATCCTTCGATGATTCCCGCTACCGGATTCACAGTCAGCAGCCATTTCCATTTTTCCGGTACAACGTTGGCCGGGTAGATTACTGGTGACGCAAACATCCAAAGTTGAATGATGAATGGAAGCGCGTGGCGCAGGTCGCGGTATTTCACAGTCAGTGCCGCGGATAGCAGGCCGACGCTGAGAGCGAGCAACGCCATCAACAGAATAATCAGCGGCAAGAGCAGGGTATGTAAACTGAGACTGACGCCATAGTAGAAGCAC
>JALYSR010000034.1 GCA_030854715.1 Acidobacteriota bacterium | reverse complement strand
CCGTGACGGTGTGCGCGACGGCGATGACGATGAATTCGTTGAAATGCTGAACAATTCAAACGACTCGGTCGATGTTTCGGGCGTGATAGTAGCGGACGGCACGAGCAATCGCTTTACGTTCCCTGCCAACACCATTTTGGCAGCCGGACGAGCTGTGATGATTTTCGGTGGCGGCAATCCCCCGATAAATGATCCCGCATTTGGCGGCGCCCTCGTTGAAAAAACCTCGTCGCTTAGTTTGAATAACGGCGGCGACACGGTGACTGTCAAGCTGCCTTTTGCAGGATCGAATGTTGTCATTGCCACCCACACCTACGGGGCTGAAGGCGGCGACGACCAGTCGCTGACTCGCTCGCCTGACGCCAAAGTGGATTCTACGGGTGGCGCCTTTATCTTGCATTCAACTGCAATGAACGCGGCAGGACGAGGGTATTCACCCGGCACCCGGGCTGATGGCACCCCATTCGGCTCGCCTGCAATCACGCGAATCGAAATCACTCCGGGCTCAGTCGCGAAAGACATTGGTGAGACAGAAACCTTCACGGCTCGTGCCTTAAGCAGCATGGGCGGGCCGGAGATCGAAGTGCAAAGCGTCTGCTTCCTCTGGGATTCGAGCGACACCAGTAGGGCCACGGTCGCACCGTTAACAGGCCAATCGACAACTGTGACCGCGGTGGCCTCTGGCTCTGTCGCCGTCCATGCGCGTGCCGGCGCTCAACAAGGCACGGGGCTATTTACTATTAATTCGCCGCCGCCGATTCTGACCAGCGTGACAATCTCGCCAACGTCTGCGACCGTCGGCGTGGGCGACACGCAGCAGTTTATCGGGCAGGCGCTGGATCAGTTTGGCAAGCCCGTCGGCGGAGTCACGGTTAGTTTCGACTCCAACAATACGACTGTCATCACTCTTGATTCCGTGTCACCAACATCAGGCAGTGGTTCAGCAACTGCTACGGCGACTGGACGTGCGTCTGGGTCTGCCGAGATTCGCGCGTCGGCAACCGACGGCAGCACCACAGTGACGAGTACTCCGACGGCGGTAACGGTCGAGCCCGCCGCCGGGCAAGTACTCATCAGCGAGTTTCGCACTCGAGGACCAGGCGGAGCCTCGGATGAGTTCATTGAAGTTTACAATCCGACAACTTCCAGCATCGTGATCGGCGGCCTCAAGATTCGCTCGTCGAGTAGCGCGGGCGCCACCCTCACCACGCGCGCGACCATTGCTAACGGAATTACTGTCGGCCCGGGCTGCCACTATCTATTTGCGCCGACAACCTTCTCCGGCAGCGGCGTTGTGCCGCCCGACCAAACTGTCAGCAGCGGAATAGCCGATGATGGTGGTATCGCGATCACGCGATCCGATCTCGTGACAATCATTGATGCGGTTGGAATGAGCGCTGGCTCGGTTTATAAAGAAGGCACTTCCCTGGCGCCGATGACAGGCACTTCCAATCATAGTTACGAAAGAAATCCTGGCGGCGCCTTCGGCAATGGAGTCGATACCAATAATAATGCCAATGACTTTCTGCTTAACTCAGGCACCAGTAATCCACAAAATTCAGCTTCTGGTTGTCTTAACACGAGCACTGCCGATCTTGCCATCACAAAGAGCGTTTCGTCTGGCCCCGTGCAAGTCGGTTCGGATGTGACCTACACGCTCACTGTCACTAACAACGGAATCGGCGCGTCCCGCAACGTTGTCGTTACGGATGACCTTCCCTCCAGTTTGACGTTTGTTTCCTGCAGCTCACCCGGTGGCGGCGTTTGCGGTGGCTCAGGCATTAGGCGCACAGTCAGCTTCTCTTCGTTGGCTGTCGGTTCGTCGGCGACCATTACCCTGGTCGCAACTGTGAACGGCGCTGGCGGCACAACTATCTCAAATACCGCCTCAGTCACTGCGGCAACCACAGACCCCAACTCGAGCGATGACTCGGCAACGATCACGACCGCTATCTCATCTGCCGACCTGACCATCACAAAGACTGATTCACCCGACCCTGTACCGTCAGGCAACAATGTGACCTATACGGTGACTGTGACAAACACGGGACCCGGCGCCGCTCAAAATGTGGTCGTTACCGATAGTCTTCCCGCTAATGTGACGTTGGTTTCCTGTGCCTCAAACGGGGGAGGGGTTTGCGGTGGCACGGCCGGCATTCCCACCGTGACTTTCACTTCGCTGGCTAATGGCGCCTCTGTGAGTATCACTTTGGTTGCTACGGTTGCCAGCTCAACCGCGGGAGGCACAACTATCTCCAACACGGCGACAGTCACTTCCGACACCTTCGATCCGACGACGCCCAACTCGGTCACTCAGGTCACCACCATAAACACGATCATCATCAACGAAGCTCTGGTGGCGTCTTCAACAACTAATACGACGCGACCTGACTTCGTAGAACTCTACAACACGACCGGTCAAACGCGGGATATTAGCGGGTTGGTCATCTCGTTCCGTCCGGGCGGCGCAGGTAATACTCCAGCCCTCGTTACTCTTCCCGGAACGGTTGGAAGCAACACGACGACGATCGCGGCCAATGGTTATTTCATAGTGGTAAATGGTGTGAGTACCCTTAACGGATCAAACGTTCCAGTTATCGCAGATTACAATCCGGGGGCGGGAACTTTCGACCTCAATG
This sequence comes from Acidobacteriota bacterium, assembly GCA_030854715.1. Taxonomy (GTDB): domain Bacteria; phylum Acidobacteriota; class Blastocatellia; order Pyrinomonadales; family Pyrinomonadaceae; genus PSRF01. Next base: position 507 of record JALYSR010000034.1, on the reverse strand, counting down.
GCACGGGAGGCGGAATAAAGATCGAGCTTGACGGTGTGAATTTGGATGGCCTTACTTACAAGGGCAGTGCTACGGCCATCAATGCGACGTTTGTGGCTTACGGCGAAGGCGCCAGTTTCAGCTTTACCTCTGCCACTACGAACGATCTAGTGCGCGGTTCAACATCCGCGGACACAAACAACAATGCCGGTGATTTTCGCCATCTTTCGGCGGTCGCAACGATAACGCCGAAGGCTAAGAATCCGCCTTAATCTTATTTGCAAAATGGCAGGGTCTATCGAGAACTTCATGGTTAGGTCCCAATCTCAAATCGCACACACCTTTTCCGACTCATATATTCAAGATGTCCCAGCTAAGCGATATCGCGGCTCGCGTGCGCGGTCAGGGGGCCACAGTACTTACAGACGATCTTATCGAAGGGTTTGGGTGGCGTGTAACCTTGCACAAAAAGTCGCCCATGACCGGTGCAGCTAAGTAGCGTTCATAACATTCGCTTAACGCTAATCA
>JALYSR010000004.1 GCA_030854715.1 Acidobacteriota bacterium | reverse complement strand
GAGGACGAGGTCGCGAAAGGGAACTCGCGGAAGTTATTCGCAGCGCTGATCCGGATTTCGTCGTTTTCCAGGAAGCAATAGATCCCGGTCTCATCAGCCGTTTATCTGCCGCCACTGGTTTACCTCTCTGGGCGGCGCGTAGCGAGCATTCTATTGGTTACATCAGCCGTCTCGAAATCGCGCATCATGAATGGCACTATCCCGCCGGGGCGAAACATTCGTTTCTGGAGGTTGTTTTGGCCGGCAGCGAGGCACGCATCTTTGGTCTGCACCTGAGTTCAATGTTTTCCAAGTGGGGTGAACGACGAAGGGTTCGGGAGATTCGGGCTCTGCTAAAGAGCATTGAGAGACATCAGCACGGGTTTCATGTTCTTGTCGGTGACTTCAATACGCTTGCCGTTGGAGAAATTCTTGATGTTCGGCGCATGCCGGCCTGGATCCGCGGTCTCATCTGGTTGAGCGGTCGCGACATTCAACGAGAAACCATTCAACTTGTGCGCGACTCAGGTTATCTGGACGGATACCGGCACCTTCATCCCGACCAGAAGGGCTACACCTTTCCTGTTTGGGACCCTCATCTGCGCCTGGATTATTTATTTGTTCCCGCCGGGTTCGCCGATCGGTTGATTCAATGCGAGGTAATTAACGATGTCGACAAAACACTAAAGGCTTCCGATCACTTTCCGCTTCTTTCTCAACTCCGATTCTAGCCCTATTACCGACAATACATTGACCGGCGAACAAAACAGGGATATGTTCCCGTCGCAATCGCTGACCGGATCGGCCTTGTACAAAAAGTCGCCCATGACTGGCGCGGCAAGTTCCGTTCACAGCATTCGCGTAACACTCATCAGGCGAGGCGCGCAACCCGAAATTAACGCCAGTTCAAACTCACCTATCAGGAGACCTCATGAGCAGCAGCGCCGGAAAAAAAGATATCGTCGCACGTTTCCTTACAGTCTTTGGAGACATCAAAATTTTCAAGGGGCCTCTCTTTATCCTCTACGATCCCGGCAGTTACCTGGTTAAAGGCGAAGACATGAGAGAGGTAATCAGGGTTGTTGAGCCCGGCGACATTCTTTTGCGCGGGTACACTAACTATCTTGATGGTCGTTTCATCCCTGGCTATTTCAGTCATGTTGGTTTTTATCTTGGGCCTGTCGACAGGGAGCAGTTGGCGTCAAGTTGGTCGGATGAGAATACACCGCTGGACCGGCTCAAAGGTCTGAAGACTGGCGAGCAGATGGTCATCCATTCGATGGCCGAAGGAGTGTTTATGGAAGACCTCCTAAACTTCTGTCGCTGCGACTATATGGCTATCTTTAGGTTTCCGCCGGAACTCAAGGCGAATAGCGATCCTCCGCTCCCTGTTTTTAATCCCGAGAAATACAATAATGCGGAAAAGAGGATTGAGGCACGTCTGGCGCAAGGCGAGACAGTGCAATTCAGAGAGGCGTGGCCAACCATTCGCAACCTGGCATTGTCGCAGTTGGACAAGTCTTATGACTTCAGGTTCGATTTTCAAAGTTTCGACTCTTTTTCCTGCTCCGAATTGGTGTACTACGCCGCGAAGGCTTTTTGCTGGCACCTTGGGATCGAGCCGACCACGAAGAAGGCGCTCTACTTCTTCAAGAAAAACATGTTGGAGCCGGATGTTTATGCACGCTGTGACAAGCTAAAGCTGGTATGGCAGAGCAAGTCAGTTAGCAAGGAGAGAATGGCGGAAATGAGGAAAACTGCGGCCGCGTAAGGGTAAGTTGCAGGCAAGTTCAGCTCACGCTTTTCCTTCGTACTTTGGCAGAGACTCGATCAGGTAATCGAAGCTGAGCCAAAGGCTCCAACTATGGTGATAGAAGGCCACTGGAAATAACACAGCCACAATGAAACAGAGTCACCAGGATCGCCTCATAACTGTAACCAAACACCATGAGCGCAAAGAAGCATACGACCAGGATCACAAATTCCGTAGTCATCACATTCGCCAGGATCGCGCCTACAAAAAAACTTCTTCACGCTTGAAGAGCGCGCGGCAGTTGGGACAGTGATGCCGTATCTGAAACGGCCGCGCATTATTGACGATTCGCCACAGGGCCGGACAGCGCAATTTCAGCGCGCGAAGCAAGACGGTCCCGATTGGCCGTCTATCCGTCGTAACCTTTGATGATTCCTGTCCCAAGCCCTTAGAGATTCCAGGAGCAGACTCTGAGCATGACGATGCTATTTGTGCCCGGACCGAAATGCCCATACGCACAAGCTACCAGCAGCAACCGCTGCAACCCACGAGGTCCACACTGGTACAGCGAAACCGCCGACATGCAGCGGCCATTGATTCAGGGCCCGCACAGCCTGAACCACCGCTATCACGCCGAAGAGAACACCTGAAACGACGACATACTTACTACGCATTCGCGATCCTCCTCTTGACTGAGTGACCTTTGCGGTCCAGAAGGGACAGACAGGAATGTCTGTCCTACTTCACAGCCTATTCATAACTAAGGGCGTCCACCGCGTCCTGTCGCGCCGCCCGCAAGGCAGGGTAAAGAGCGCCAATGCTGCCGCCGACAATTCCCACCAAAAATGCGATCGCAATCCAGCGCGGCTCGATTTCAACTACCAGAGTGGTTACCCGCATCACCGCGAATCGCGCGGCGAGGGTTAATCCCACCCCGACGGTGACCCCTAACAAACTAACCAAAATGGCTTCCTGTTCGATGACCCAGGCAATTCCGCGTTTCGACATTCCCAACGCCTTGAGAATACCAATCTGGCGCGTGCGCTCAGTGACCGTTGTGTACATCGCGAGCAGGATGACCAGCATGCTGATCGCAGACGCGACACCCACAACGACTTTGATGAAAACATTCAGCGCCGGTACGCCGGAGGCATAAATCTCCGGTAAGTCACGAGTGAAAATGATTTGATCATCAGGGAACCGTTGTTTAATTCTAGCGGCAACCTCTTCTTGTTGCGCAGGATCTTTGCAGGCGATGAGAATGGCGGAGGCACGCCCGTCCGCGCCTTCCTCATCCTGCATCGTGGCCAGCGGAATCTTGACACGTCCGCCGCCGGGCGGTTCATAGACTCCGACAATCTTGAAGGGACGCTCAAAAAGTTGGACCGTCGAACCGACAGTGGCCTGTCGTTGCTGCTGCCAAACCGGATCGACGATCGCCTCATCGTCTCGCAAAAGTTTCCTGCCCTCCCTGATTGAAATGCCGGTCACCTTTGCATAATCGTCAAACTCAATTCCGTCGATCAGCCGCGAGCCGAAACCGGTGTCACTGCGATCCAGTGCCTGTCCAATCGGCGTCGCGGCCCGAACGCCTTCGATAGCCGCAATTTCTTTAGCTCGACTGTCGGGTAACATGAAAGGCGCGTTACCACCTAAACCAAGCGAGCCGGCACCGCGAAGCATGATCTCCGCGCCGATATTTGACTCGCGCCGCCCGCGTTCGCGTAGCACCCCGTGGGCGAGGCCAACCGTAAAGATGATGAGCAAAACTCCCACCGCCGTTCCCATGATGCTGACTGCGGTGCGTGCGGGTCTATGTGCAATATTTGAAAGTACGAGGCTATCCATAAGTCTTCGCAAATGTGGACTACGATCCAGAAGGCGGCGCCAGGCGTTTGGCAAAGTCCGCCAGGTTAAAATTAACAATCCGATAGAGGTCCAGAAGATCGTTCCGGCTTTGCGGACCAGAGCCAGAGCCACGCCGGTAGCGGCAACGAATCCGAGTGTTTGCAAAACCACTTCCGTGCCACCTTCATAGACCCCGATGGTGCCGGGCACGAACGCAAACACAAAATTAATCACCTTGGTCAGCGACTCAATGATGTAGGCCTGAGCGACCTGGGGCGTAAAGCCGAGCATGCGCAAGGTGACATAGACTTCCAGAACGCTCGAAGTGTGGGCGAGCAAGTCGCAGCCAATCATTCCGAAAAAAGCGCCCGGATGATGTTTGTAAAAGTCATAGACTTTTGACTCGAGGTGATAGATGTGTTGCCTGCGCTTAAGTATTACTTTTGGGTTTAGCCGCAGCCTGGCCATCAGATCGATTAACCAGGTGAGCAGCATGATCCGGCGCTTGGCGGCGAGCGCAGCCGCGACAATTCCCAGCGCGGCAATTATCGCGATTCCTATCAGGGCGTAATAAACCAGCGGCGGCAGGTTGTAGGTGAACAACATTACGCAGGCGCCGCTGAGAATAAAAAACACGACTGAAAGATTGTAGAGAAGATTATCGACAACGAGCGCGGGCACGCCGTAAGTCAGCGGCACGCGGCGGCGCAATAAGGCCACCTTGGTGGCCTCGCCAAGCAATGGTCCAGTGAAGGTGAGAAAACTTATCGCTTCGCCGCCCAGGCGAGCGGCAAAGGCCTGAAAGAAATTAAACCGGCGATGTTCGGCGGGAACGGCGGCCGACATGGCGATAGTACGAAAGACATGACGCGAGCCACTAATCGCCAGCAGTATGAGAAAACCGAAAAAACCTATGCGGATGAGAGCATCGAAGATCGGCTGCAACCCGACGCGGTTAATGAC
>JALYSR010000343.1 GCA_030854715.1 Acidobacteriota bacterium | reverse complement strand
TCTCATGGCCATTGCCGTCACGCGTCGTGGTTGTAGTGGTTGTTTCTCCATCTTTCGTTTGCTTATCGACAGTTGTCGAACCCGCGTCGTGGCCCTCCTTGTCGTAGTTAGTGGTTGTCGTTGTTGAGCCATCTTTGTAAGTAGTCGCGGTCGTTACCGTCGTGCTGCCGTCAGGGTTGTTCGTTCTTGTCGTGGTGGTGTTCCCTTGGCTGGGGTCCGTATCTGACTTGTCTGCTAACGCATGCCGGCCGACAAACGCCAGGCTGGCGAAAAGGACGAATGCGACCAGTAAACTTATTGCGGTCATTTGTCGGAAGCTGAGTTTCATAGTAGAACTCCAATCTCTAAGAATGGTCCCTTCGCGTCGAAAAGGCTTTTGCGTCCGTGCCGGTTGAAAATGCGACTGAACATAACGGGGTTTCGTCTGCAAGCGCTTTAATCAAAAGCTTGGAGCGAACTGAGACACCGAAAACTGTTAGTTTTGCGCGCAAGAAATCGTGGCCACTTCGTGTGATGAAAGACCTTATCGCCGCGCAAACTAACAGTTTGCGTGACAAAGCTCAACTTGACGATCCAACGCTTGAAACCCTATCATGGTTTGTTTGAAAAGTGCGGCTTTTAGCCGTCTATAAGACGAGGGTTGAGAGAATAATGAAACCAGAAATTCACCCGGCATATAACGAAATTACAGTGACCTGCGCCTGCGGAGAGACCTTTAAGACTCGGTCCACGAAGAAAGGCGACCTTCACGTTGAAATCTGCTCCGCTTGCCACCCGTTTTTTACCGGCAAGCAGAAGCTTGTGGATACGGCGGGACGCGTCGATCGCTTTAACAAGCGCTACGGCAAGAAGACTGCAACAGAAACTCCCGCAGAAACTACCACTGCGACGAAATAAATAGGACGGACATTCCTGTCTGTCTTTATGCGCGCTGATTTCAGGAGTAAGGGACGAAGAGCAGTTGATTTCAAGACATTAGCAAGATTCCATAACCAGACGCCGGCCAGAAGTGGTCGGTCGCTACCCGTGCATCAAAGCACCTGCGACCGTCATGAAAGCCGGCGTTAGTGTTTTAATATGGAGTGCGGTGACCTGTCACCGCTTTAGTCCGCAGGCGGCTTGACGCCCGTCGCCCCAACGAGGCTTCGTGCCGAACGGCTGCGACAGGGCGCAGCGAACAAAACGCCGACTGGTCGGCGCACTCCAAAAAATGAAAGACAAAACATTGAGTACAAACGAAAGAGATTTAATAGTCGGCGGACAGGCGGTTATCGAGGGCGTAATGATGCGCACTCCTAACGCCTACGCCGTCGCCGTTCGTAAAGCGGACGGCACGATCGTGAATATATCCGCTCGTCTGCCTAAGTGGAGCGACAGGTATCCCCTCCTGAAGCTGCCAGTAGTGCGCGGCAGCGCGGTGCTGGTCCAATCGATGGGACTGGGCATTAAGGCTTTGAACTATTCCGCGAATGAAGCCTTTGCTGACGCTCAGGAAGCCGAGATGGAAGAAGTCAGAGTTGCGCTGACGCCGGCCGCAATTGAAGGCGAGGGAGATTTTGCGGGTTTAACTGGCGCGATTCCGGGTCTTTTCCCGATACCGACCCAGAAGCGGGCTAAAGATGAAATGAAAAAAGGTGGTACTGCCGCGGCCGCCACCTCGATCATTTTAGCCATGGCCTTCAACGTCTTGCTGTTCGTTGCGGCGCCGCTTCTCTTGACGAATGCACTCTTCATTGCCGCCGGTTGGGCTCCATCGCCGAGTGCCAGCGCCGCGAGCAACACAACGGTAGAACGTAGCGCCGGAATTAATGGAACAAACTCGAGTGTGTCTACAAGTTCGTCAGATAGCGAAGCCTGGTACGCGCAGGGCTGGCGCACAGTTAAAACTTATCTGCATCCGGTTCGTCCATCGGTGGGCTTTAATCTGATCGATGGCATGCTTCGAATGAGTTTTTTCCTGCTCATGATCTTCAGTTTTTCCCTGGTGAAGGACATTAGGCGCGTTTTTGAGTATCACGGTGCTGAACACAAGACGGTATTTACTTGGGAGGCCGGTTTGCCGTTGACGGTTGAAAACGCGCGGCCGCAAAAGCGCCAGCATCCGCGTTGCGGCACAAGTTTTCTGATGGTGGTCATGCTGGTTTCCATTGCGTTGTTTTCAGTTATTAAGTTTGACTCGCTTCTTTACAACTTCCTTACGCGAATCGCGCTGGTGCCGGTCGTGGCCGGCCTGTCTTACGAGATCATTCGCCTTTCGGCTAAGAAGGAAAGCGGTTGGATCTTTAAAATGATCACTCGCCCGGGCGTGTGGCTGCAAAACATTACGACGCAAGAACCGGATGATCAGCAACTTGAAGTTGCCATTGCAGCTTTGAAGGAGTCGTTGAAGCTGGAGCCGCAAAGTGGGGAGCCGGCACTCGCGCCATTGTCGTAATTGCCTTTCGTTTAGAAGATTGGATCATGTTACAGAGACTCGAACAAATAGAAGCACGCTACGAAGAGCTCGCGAATGAGCTCTCCGCGCCGGAGTTGCTCGCGGACCAGGCGGCGTATACCAAGGCGGCCAGGCAACACCGAAACCTGGGCGAGATAGTTGAGAAGTATCGTGCCTGGAAAACGCTGAACGAAGAGCTGGCGGGAGCTCGCGAGCTTTTGGAGACCGCTGAGGATGACGAGATGCGCGAAATGGCACGCCTGGAGGTGGAAACCCTTCAGCAGAAGCTCGAGAAAACCGACACTGAATTGAAGGTTCTGCTGGTTCCGTCTGATCCTAACGACGAGAAGAATGTGATTGTTGAGATTCGCGCCGGTACTGGTGGCGACGAAGCAACGCTCTTCGCTGCTGAGATGCTGCGAATGTACAAC
>JALYSR010000327.1 GCA_030854715.1 Acidobacteriota bacterium | reverse complement strand
CGACACAACGAAGAGCGAAGGTAGCTAGTTTGAATTGCCCAACAGAAGTTTGTCCGCCACCCAGAAATTTCGCGCCTTCAGCGCTGTTACGAGTGCCTGCATTTCCCTGCGGCGATGCCCCAGGCTTCAGCATTTCGCGCCCTTGGCGCTTTGTTGAGCTTTCCCATCCACACCAGGACACTACTAATCGCTTACGACAGTTAGATCAGAATTCCTAATGGCCTCAGCAACGCGGAGCGTTTCCACGGTAGCTTTGACATCGTGGACGCGGACAATGTGAGCGCCCTTCAAAACAGCGGCGGTGAGGGAAGCCAGGCTGCTGTGAAGACGCTCATCGACGGGAGCCGGATTGCCGGTAGCGTCGGCGAGGATACGGCCGAGGAAGGACTTTCTCGAGGTGCCGATCAGCAGAGGGAAGTCGGGGATGGCGGCGATGAGCTGATCGAGTTTGGCGATTAGTTCGATGTTCTGTTCCTGGCTTTTGCCGAAGCCGATGCCCGGATCGATGACGATCGATTCACGTTTGACTCCATGCCGTTCAGCCATCGCGATACTCTCGCGCAGACTAGTCGTAACTTCTTCGATAATGTCTGGAACGGCAGGAAGGCCGTGCATTGCGCCCGGCGTTCCCCGCGAGTGCATCAGCACCAAACCCGCGCCTGACTTCGCCGCTTCCTCGGTAACATGAAAATCGAATCGCAGGGCGGAAACATCATTAACAATCGCCGCGCCGGCGTCGAGTGCGGCCCGGGCAACGAGAGCTTTCGTAGTGTCGATGGAGATCGGAATGGCGGTTCTTTTCGCCAGTTCCTCAATGATGGGCAGAACGCGCTTTTGTTCCTCTTCCGGTGAAACGATGGCCGCGCCGCCGGGACGTGTTGACTCACCACCGACGTCGATGATGTCGGCGCCCTCGGCGATCATCTGTTCAGCGTGTTCGATTGCACTATCAAGTGAAAAAAAATCGCCACCATCGCTGAAGCTGTCGGGAGTCACGTTAAGCACACCCATTACCAGCGTACGCTTGCCGATGGTAAGTGTGCGGCCTCCCGCGATGTGCCATTTGCGAGTCATGTTTCTGATGATACGGGCGCGGACGGAGATTTTCCATTTGTCATTTCAAATTTCTCTTATTTGCGCTGCCGCAAACGAAAAGGGGAACGGACATTGTCCATTCCCCTTCAAGCTTGTCCCGTTGTCGCGTTCTACGCCGGAGCCGGGTTGCCTCCGGTGATTGGCGGCAGGATCGGTTTCAACGTCTTGCCTGCCGGCTCTTTCAGCTGCGGTTTACCTTCGTCGCTGCCGGGATCAGGCACTGGCGGCACTTCATCGAGTGCGAGTCCCGCCACTATGCGACGAATCTCAACACCGTCAAGCGTTTCCCGTTCAAGCAGGCATTCGGCCAGCCGCACCATTACGTCGCGATTGTCCTGGATAATCGTCTTGGCCCGTTCAAACTGAGCGGTGACGATTTTCTTCACTTGCTCATCGATCTTAATCGCCGTCTCTTCGGAGAAGTCGCGATGTTGGGCTATCTCGCGTCCCAGGAAAATCTGCTCTTCCTTCTTTCCGAAGGTCAATGGTCCCATCTCCGACATGCCGTATTCGCAGACCATCGCCCGCGCAAGTTCAGTCGCGCGTTCAATATCATTTGAAGCGCCGGTGGTAATGCTACCAAGGAAAGTGTCTTCAGCAATGCGGCCGCCCATCAGGATTGCAATCTGGCCCAACAGATATTCTTCGCTGTAGTTGTGGCGATCACCTTCGGGCAGTTGTTGAGTTACACCCAACGCCATGCCACGAGGAATGATCGTCACTTTGTGAACCGGATCAGCGTTGGGCACTTTGAGACCAACGAGCGTATGCCCGGCTTCGTGGTAGGCCGTAACGCGTTTCTCTTCGTTCGAGATCACCATGCTCTTGCGTTCTGCGCCCATCAACACCTTGTCTTTCGCCAACTCAAAGTCGGCCATTGCGACCAGCTTCTTGTTGTAGCGAGCCGCATTTAATGCAGCTTCATTGACCAGGTTTGCCAGGTCCGCACCAGTGAACCCCGGTGTACCGCGCGCGATCACGCTGATATCAACATCTTCGCCCAGCGGAATCTTGCGTGTATGAACCTTGAGGATGCCTTCGCGGCCGCGCACGTCGGGACGGGAAACGACAACACGTCGATCAAATCGCCCCGGCCTCAGCAACGCCGGATCGAGAACGTCTGGACGGTTGGTCGAGGCAATCAGAATCACGCCGTCGTTTGACTCAAAGCCGTCCATCTCAACCAACAACTGATTCAAAGTTTGCTCGCGTTCGTCGTGACCGCCGCCCAAACCGGCGCCGCGATGACGGCCCACCGCATCGATCTCGTCGATGAAAACAATGCAGGGCGCATTTTTCTTGCCTTGCTCAAACAGGTCTCGAACGCGCGAGGCGCCCACGCCGACAAACATCTCAACGAAGTCAGAACCAGAAATAGAAAAGAAGGGAACATTGGCTTCGCCGGCAATCGCTCGCGCCAGCAAAGTTTTGCCGGTTCCCGGCGGGCCCATCATCAACACGCCTTTGGGAATTCGTCCGCCAAGTTTTTGAAACTTCTGCGGCTCCTTGAGGAATTCAATAATCTCCTGAAGTTCTTCCTTGGCTTCTTCAACACCGGCAACGTCCTTGAACGTCACGCGTTTCTGTTGATTATTTAAAAGCTTGGCGCGCGATTTACCAAACGAGAGAGCTTTGTTTCCTCCCGACTGCATTTGCCGCAGCATGAAAACCCAGATGCCGATTATGAAGAGTAGCGGCGCCCACGTTATCAGCATCGGCCAGATGTAACTGCTGCTGCCCGAGTCGTCTTCAAACTTCCCTACTTTCGGGGTACCGTCCGACTTTTGTTCATTGGCCTTCTTGAACAACTCGTTCTTCATTTGCTCGTTGGTGAGCTGAACCCGATATTCCTGGTCCCGGGAATCGATGGCTACAGTCTCATTCTGTTTCACCGTTAACTGCTTTATGTTGCCTTGATCTATTTTCGCGTAAAGAGTGGTCAAATCGATTGGCTGCGTATTCTTACCCGAGGGATTTACCAGCTTATAAAGCAGCAAGGCCCCGGCAATAATCAGTAACCAAAAAATTATCTGTCTAGCTGTGGAACTCAAAGTCATTAATGCCTCCGACTACGATCATACCTTAACCCGACTTCCTTTGTCGTCGTTCCAGGGGGAATTCTTGGATGCCAGGCGGCAACGGTCTGGTTGTGCTCCCAGGCTTGCCGCCGGGGTTAACCCGGGTTATTAGAACCCATTGGCGATGACGGGTTCCTCAAGCTATTTCAAACGTTCAAACTGTGCGCCACTCAAAAAGCGAAAACCGCCGTCCAATGTCCCGTTGCCTCATCGTCCGGCGGCGTCAACCGCACGGAGATTTTAGGCGTCGCCCGGGCCTTTTTCAACCCTTTTTTTGGCTGATAACTCCAATAATCCCCGCTTTCTGGTGACCTTCATTCCGGCCGGCAACTCCACAACCCGCCCGCCCCGCTCGCCTGACAGCAACTTCTCAACCGCCAGCAGGTGCACCATTTCAAGGCGTTTGAGGTCTCCACGTGTCAGCAAAATCCATTCACGCAGAGCTCGCCGGCGCACCGCGGCGGGCGCTTGCAGCAGAACATCTACGTTGAGCGAGGGCAATTTGGTTTCGCTATTGTTTCCTGCGGTCGTTTGGTAGTTTGGCGTTGCCAATTCCAGCAGGCGGCGCGCTTCGTCGGTGAGGGCCGTTGCGTCCTCGCTTAGGAGTGTGGCGGTGCGACTCAGCGTTTCGACGATGCGCTTGTTAAACGACTTCATCAGCGGCAACAACTGTTTCCGAACCCTGACGCGGGAAAAGCTCTCGTCTTCGTTCATCTCATCAACTCTGAACTCGATCTGCCTGCCGGCGCAGTAGCTTTCGGTATCACTGCGGCGCGCCCATGACAGCAGCGGCCGCACGAGCTTTACAGTGGAGCCCGGCGCAAGCTGTCTGATCGGCTGCGTCCCGCTCAATCCTTCCGCCGCGCTGCCGCGAAGTAGTCGCATCATGACTGTTTCTGCCTGATCGTCGAGAGTGTGCGCGGTTAGCACCAGGGTTGAGTGCTTCTTTTTGGCCGACCGAAGCAGAAACTCATAACGCGCTTTGCGCGCTGCTTGCTCGAGATTATTCGTCTTGCGCTTCGGCGTTTTCTCAAGTTTCGCACGACCCGTTGCCACCTCGTAACCAAGTTCTTTTGCGAGCTGCGATACCCACCGCGCATCTTTCTTACTCATTTCCCGCAGGCCATGATCCAAATGAGCGACGATGAGTTTGAGACGCAGCTTCTCCTTTTTGGTCAACTCGTCGAGACCAAGAAAGAGCGCAGTTGAGTCGGCGCCACCTGAAACTGCGATGACCAACGTTTCCTCCGCCAGCGGTAAACCAAGATCCTTCCATTCCGACAGTAGCCGCCTGGCGAAGCTCGACAGGCCTGGGGACGAAGATCCCTTCTTTCCTGTTGCGCGGGTTTTCATAAGGACTGATTGTCAGACGTGCAGGGCGTGCGGTCAAATCAAACGCCTTTGGAGTGCGGCGACCTGGCGCCGCTTTGGTCAGCGGCGGCCTGGCGCCGCGACGTTTGAGGAGCACTCAACTAACAGGCTGTGCGGCTCACATTAGACCAAAGCGCCGCCTGGCCGGCGCACTCCAAAGAGGTGAGTGCACGACCAGCAAAACCTGTCACAAACCCGAACCGGCTGGTGTTTACTAGGTCAGAACCCACGAGCGGAAGTATCCTAGTTTAAGTTCTCTCTGTTAAATCTCCGTGTTCTCTGTGCCTCTGCGGTAAGCAAGCAATCGTTGATAAGATTCACATTCTATGAATACAAAGAGCGGAACTACGCAACGCGCCATCCTGCGCGTCATGTTTGCCAATAGCCTTCTTTTTTTTGCGGCCGCAATTTCTTTTGGCCAGACAAATCAACAACCCTTTGTCGCGCTCCTCAATCAAGCCGAGACGGCAACCGCCGCGAAGGATTGGAAAACGGCCACGCAGTCCTGGCAGCGCGTCGTTGAGGCGAATCCCGTCAACGCCCGCTTCTGGGATCAACTCGCAACCGCTTACTACGAGAACAAGGAATATCGGAAAGCCATTCCAGCTTTTGAACAGGCAATGAAGCTGGGTGCAGGCTTCCCGTCCAACGCGGCCTATAACATTGCTTGCTGCTATGCGTTGCTCGGCGAAAAAGAACCGGCGTTGGAATGGTTGCAGATCGCTTTCGAAATGGGTTTCCGCAACCTGGAGCACAGCCAGCAGGACACCGACCTCTTAATTCTTCATGATGATCCTCGCTTTAAGAAAATCGTCGGGCTTGAGGACCTCAGCAAAATGTCGCGCGTTGAAGGTTGGCGTTATGACCTCGCACTTTTGGAGAGGGAAGTCGATCGCAAGGGTTATGCCTACCCTGTTTCCCGTCCACTTTCGAAGGAGGGATTCAAAACCGCTGTCAAAGCTTTGAGCGATCAGGTGCCGTCGCTGACCGATGCACAGGTGGCCATCGGAATCATGAAACTCATGCGCAAGCTTGGCGATGGGCATACGGGTCTGCTGCTTCCGCCTCAGCAGCAGGAATGGGCGCTCGCCTTGCCGCTCCAGTTCTACTTCTTCAAGGAAGGGCTTTTCATCATCGCGGGGGATCCGAAGTACAAAGACTTGCTGGGCGCGCAGGTTTTGAAACTGGGTGGCCACACTATTGAGGAACTAATGGCGGCTCTCGATCTGGTCATCAGCCGGGACAATGAAATGTGGCCCAGTCAATTGGGTCCTTATCACCTCCGGAGTCTTCCGCTCTTAAGTGGACTCGGACTGGTTTCGGATCTGAAAAAGGCGGAACTAAACATTCGCGATGCGTCCGGCAAGGATCGCACGGTAACGGTTGAAACTGATGGCGATCATCCCACCAGCAAAATCTGGAATGAGTTTCCTGCCGACTGGGTGACGTACGCGCAATCGCTTGGCACGCCGCTGCCGCTCTATCTGAAAAATACGAAATCAAACTACTGGTTTGAATATCTGCCCGACACCAGGGTGGTCTATTTCCAGTACAACCGCGTGCTCAACGACGAGCATGAGCCGCTGGCCCAGTTTGCCGAACGCCTCTTCAAATTCATCGATGAACATGAAGTTGAGAAGTTGGTTGTCGATATGCGCTGGAACAATGGCGGCAACACTTTTTTGTCGCAGCCTTTGCTTTATGGATTGATCCGGAGCAACAAGATCAACCAGCGCGGCAAACTGTTTGTGATCATCGGTCGCCGGACTTTTTCGGCGGCCCAGAATACGACAACCTTCTTCGAGCGTCACACGAAGGCAATCTTCGTGGGCGAGCCGACCGGCTCAAGCCCAAACTTCGTGGGCGAGGAAACGCCATTTGTGCTTCCTTACAGCAGGGCTATGGTTAACGTTTCTGATCTCTACTGGCAAAGTTCCTGGCCCATGGATTACCGCACCTGGATTGCTCCGCAGATTTACACCCCTCCGATTTTTAGCGCCTACCGCGCTAACCGCGACCCCGCAATGGAAGCGATTCTTGCGTATAAGTGAACCGGAGAATAGTGAACAGATAACAGTGAACTGAAAACAGTAGACATAAGATCCGGTCGTGCTAATGCATCTTCTCAGTGAGTCTCCGAGAGAGGCCGTTTAGCATTTTCCCAATGCTATCCAAAGCTGCTTGTAATTCCAGGAACCGAGCCTTATCCAAATAGCCCAGACGATATGAGATCAATAGTTCCGTCTCGACTTCACTTGTTGAGCCCTGCGCTATGGATAGGAAATGGGAATACTCTTTTCGCGATTTTCGGGCAGCACCCTCAGCAATATTAGCCGGAACCGAAACGGCGGCTCGTCTAATCTGAGCGGTCAAACCGAACCTTTCGTGTGCCGGAAAGCGTTCTGTCACTTTGTATACACTAACGACGAAATCGACCGCTATTTTCCAAACATTCAGACCTTCGTGGGGACGCATAGTGAGCTCTCCTTTTTGATTTAAGCTTTCAAAAAGAGAGGGTGCGATTAGCGAGCGGTTAAAACAGAGGGTTCGCCTGGCGATGGAGGTTTACTGTTGCCACGAGCGGTTTACAGTTCACAGTTTAGAGTTTACAGTTTACTAACAAAGCTTCTCCCACGAAACAATTTTTCGCGAGGTAACCGATGAAATCCAGAATATTCCTATGCGCGCTGATACTGGCGCTCCTTACTTTTCAAACAATTCCTGTTGCCGCGCTCGACGAGGGCATGTGGACGTTTAATAACGTTCCCCGGGAAGAGATCAAACGCAAATACGGTTTCGAGGTTACTGACGACTGGCTGAAAAAAGTCCAACTCGCGTCGGTACGCTTCAACAATGGCGGCTCCGGCTCTTTTGTCTCTCCGAATGGTCTGGTGCTGACGAATTATCACATCGTCGAAGATGTTGTCGGCCAGATCAGCACGGCGGAGAAGGACTACGCCAAGGAAGGCTTTGTTGCTCATAACCGGGCGGAGGAAAAGAAAGCGGAGGGACTCGAGCTAAACGTGCTGATGAGCATCGAGGACGTCACCGATCGCGTTAACGGCGCCGTCAAGAGCAACATGTCCGCCGTCGAAGCTAACGCTGCCCGACGCGCGGCCGCCGGCGCCATTGAAACCGAATCGACCTCCGCCACTGGCTTGCGTAGCGATGTCGTCACGCTTTACCAGGGCGGTCAATACAATCTCTATCGTTACAAGAAGTACACGGATGTGCGCCTCGTATTTGTGCCTGAGTTTCAGGCGGCTTTCTTTGGTGGCGATCCTGACAACTTCAACTTCCCGCGGTTCAATATCGACATGGCGCTGGTACGAGTTTATGAAAACGATCAACCGGTGAAGGTCGAGAATTATTTCAAGTGGTCGAAGACTGGCGCGAAAGACGGCGAACTGGTTTTCGTTACCGGCCATCCGGGTTCTACTTCTCGTCTGAACACTGTCGCCCATCTGGAGTCGTTACGAGACGTAAGCATTCCTCTCCTGCTCCGGATGCTGGAAACCCGGCGAACGGCGCTCAAGCAATACATGGCGCAGGGTGACGAGCAAACACGCCGCGCGCAGAATGAGTTGAACTCGATTGAAAATGCCATCAAGGTTTACAAAGGCCAAATCGGCGGTCTGCGCGATCCGAAGTTGCTGGCAAAGAAGCGCGCCGCTGAACAACACCTGCGAGCTTCGATTGCTGCTGACGCGAGAAAGCAAAAGGAATACGGCGGCGCCTGGGATGCCATCGGCAAGGGTAGAAAAGATCTCGCCCTCTACGAGCGCGATCGGCGCTTCCTCGATCTTGCCGCCGGCTTCAACACGGTGCTTTACGGTTATGCCCGCACGCTCGTGCGCCTGGCTGAAGAAAACGAGAAGCCCAACGCACAGCGACTGCCCGAGTATGCCGACACGCGTCGGGCCGCGCTCGAAGCGAGTTTGTATTCCACCGCGCCGATCTACGACGACTTCGAAAAGTTAAAGCTGGCCAATTCGCTCGCCTTCCTGCTGAATGAATATGGCCCGAAGAGTCAGGTCGTGAGCAAAGTGTTGAAGGGCGAAACTCCGGAAGCACGCGCTGCCGAACTGATTGACGGAACAAAACTCAAAGACGTCGAATATCGCAAACAACTGGCAGCGGGCGGTCGCAAGGCTATCGACGACTCAAACGATCCGATGATTGAGTTGGCGAAAAGCATCGACAAGGAAGCGCGCGCAGTCAGAAAACGTTATGAGGACGAAGTGGTTAGTGTGGAACGCGCCAACTACGCAAAGGTCGCGCGCGCACTCTACGACCAGGAGGGGAACAAGCTTTATCCCGATGCTACCTTCACCTTGCGTCTTTCGTATGGAGCAGTGAAGGGCTACAAGGAAAATGGCAAGTTCGTGTCGCCGTTCACAACCCTGGGCGGTCTCTTCGCGCGTTCAAACCAATTCCATCATGCCTTTCCTTACAATCTGCCGCCGCGTTGGATGAGTAAGCAGAAAGCTATCAATCCGCGCACGCCTTTTAATTTCGTTTCCACGAACGACATTATCGGCGGCAACAGCGGCTCGCCCACGATTAACAAGAATCGCGAGTTGGTTGGATTAATCTTCGACGGCAACATTCAGTCGCTGGTCGGTAACTTTGACTACGACGAATCGGTTAACCGTTCGATCTCTGTCGACGTGCGGGCCATGCTGGAAGTGCTCCGGAAAGTCTTCGGCGCCAACGAAGTTGCCAACGAACTAATGCAAGGGTAGGACAGACTTTCCAGTCTGTCCCCCATATCAGAACCGGGAGCAGTAGGGACCGGGTCGCCGGTTGCAGTTCGGATAATCGAGATTGGCTAATAACGACCGTTTAGAGGCGGGCATTGCCCGCCTCTTTTCGTGGCCAGCGACCGAGGCAGTAGCTCACCGCCAGCGAGGGCGCAACGTTTTACCGGGACCGCGGGCGTCCCGCCCGCCCCGGTACTGTCTTAATTTGGAGTGCGGTGACCTGGCACCGCTTTGGCCCGTGCGGCCCGCCGCCGCGTTTCGTCAATGAA
>JALYSR010000326.1 GCA_030854715.1 Acidobacteriota bacterium | reverse complement strand
GCAGCACTGATCCGGGCACATGTTCGGCAAACATTAATCCGGGAACGGCGACTGCTACAGACAACTGCGGCAGCCCGACCGTCACCGGCACAAGGAGTGACGGCCAGGCCTTGAATGCGCCTTATCCGAAAGGCACGACCACGATTACGTGGACCGCAACTGATGCTTCGGGTAATAGCTCGTCTTGCACACAAACGATCACAGTGAATGACAACGAGGCGCCGGCCATCACTTGTCCAGCGAATATCACTCACGGAACTGATCCCGGCACGTGTTCAGCTAACATTAATCCGGGAACGGCGACTGCCACAGACAACTGCGACAATCCAACCGTCACCGGCACCAGAAGTGATGGCCAAGCCTTGAATGCCCCTTATCCAAGAGGCACAACCACCATCACCTGGACCGCCACTGACAGCTCAGGCAATAGCTCGTCGTGCACGCAGACCATCACCGTGAACGACACCGAGGCGCCCACGTTCACGTTCACCGGCACCCAATCAATGTGGCCGCCGAATCACAAGTATCATACCTTCGGGACGACGGACCTGGTGACGAGCATTCACGACAACTGCGATGGCAACATCGCGCTGAGCAGCGCCGTGATTATCAAGGTGACCAGCGACGAGGTCGAGAACGGCAACGGCGACGGCAATACGCTGAACGACATCGTAATCGCTCCCGACTGCAAGTCCGTCCAGTTGCGATCCGAGCGGGAAGGCGGCGGTAACGGTCGTGTCTATACCATCTACTTTAGAGTATCAGATGCGGCGGGCAACGTTGGGACGGCCTCAACCACAGTTGTCGTGCGGCATAACCCCGGCGAACCGGCGGTGGACAGTGGGCCGCACTACTCGGTCTGCTGCGGTGGTGGTACATGCCCGTGAGTCTTGAGTTTGACGGCTCATAAGATAAAACCAGGCGGGCGTATCTCGCGCCCGCCCACCTTGAAACGGATTTTTTGAGAGGAGTACGAAAATGAAAACCTCAGATGGCGCGCGTAACCGCCGTGGCTTAATCATCATCTGTGTTGCCCTGTTTACTTTTGCGTCGCTGCCGCTGCTTTCCAGCGCACGGTCGGCGTCAACATCGGTAATCATCGTTAACAATTCGAATCGCGAGATTCGTAATGTCTACCTTTCGCACGTTGACGTTGACGATTGGGGCAGTGACCAACTGAGTGATGGAGCTACCATCGCACCCGGCCAGTCGTTTACTCTCAATAACGTCGCGTGCGACCAGCAACAGGTCAAAGTCATTGCCGAAGATCAAGACGGCTGCTTTCTTTCGACGGTAGTCAACTGTGGTAATAGTGGCACCTGGACGATCACCGACGCCACGGCCCGCGATTGCGGAGGAAATTGAATTTTTCAACAGGTGAGTTTGTAAGCACCTACAAAGCGGTTTGATGAAAACGCATTTTTTTTGCAACAATGGGAAGACGCGGCGCAACAGTGGCCGGAACGGATCCGTGTTCTACTGGCGGCCATCCCCAACTTCAACAGAAAAAAAGGAGACTCCAAATGAACAAGTTTCGGTTCACTATCAAGATAATGGCAATCGCGATCTTCACGTTCGCTTTTGCCTCCATGGCCCAGGCGCAAGCAACGCGCACCTGGGTCTCCGGCGTCGGCGACGATGTCAACCCTTGCAGCCGCACGGCGCCGTGTAAGACCTTCGCGGGCGCTATCTCAAAGACTGCCGTTAATGGCGAGATAGACTGCCTCGATCCGGGTGGCTTTGGCGCCGTTACGATCACCAAGTCCATCACCATTGATGGTTCCCCAACAGGGGTGGGCAGCATCCTTAACGCGGCAACCAACGGTATCATCATCAACATTACCGCGGCTGACACTTTCAAATCGGTGACCATCCGAGGGATATCCATTCAAGGCGCCGGTAGTGGCTTGAACGGTATCAGCATAGTCGCGGGAAACCTTGCCGGCTTGAAAGTCTTCGTTGAAAACTGCTTCATTAGTGGTCAGAATGGGAGCCCGGGCCGGGGGATTCAAGATTTTCGCGCCAACGGCGGCCTGCTGTCTGTTAACAACACCACGGTCACAAACTGCGCCGGGGCCGGCATAGTGGTTGATCCCACTAGCGGGGGTGGGTCCGGTCTGGTTACCGTGGCCATCTCGAATACTCGTGTGCAGGGCTCCGTTTTTGGCATGAACTTTGGCAGCAACGTTAAGGCCGTGATCTATAACTCAGTGATCACCGGCATTACCAACTCCGGGGTCTTCCTGGCAGCGTCAGCCGGCTTAACCGAAGTGGCCGTCGACCACTGCGTGATTAATGGCAACGGCACTGGCGTTACCGCTTCCAGCGCCAATACCATAGTCCGCGTTTCGAACACCACCTTGCTGAACAATACGACCCTGTTCACTGCAACGGGCGGTGGGCAGGTCCTGAGCTACGGTAACAACCAGGCGAGCGGTTTGGTACTCGGCGTACCGGTCTCCCCAAGCTAAGCGCGCGACGAGAATCGCATTGCGTGTTTTGCACCTGAGGGCAACTCTGTTCCTTGCGAATGGAGTTGCCCTGTAATTTTTGTCTACCTCTTGCCGGGTGCGACGGATAAGTTCTCGCGCTTAAACTTTTGTTCCGCGTTGCCGTCTTGTGCCCAGGCAAGCCTGCCGTCAGTGTTTGACTAACTACCCTTTACTTCCCTAAAGTAATTGATTCTTCTGAGGCGGTTGTGAAACTCTATTGGTCCGCCATGAAGAGAAGATTGGAATGAGCACAACACTCAGCGATAGCGCCAGCGCCGCCCAGCCAGTTGCCGACACTGCCGACACGCAAGCCACAACAGCGCCACGCCGCCTAGTGGTTCCGTCCCCTTTGTATTGCCGGAAGAACCTTTGGTGACGATTCAGCCTGGTAAGTCCTGGGGCTCGTTTAATCTGCGCGACTTTTGGAGCTACCGCGAACTTTTGTATTTTCTCATCTGGCGACACCTCAAGGTGCGTTACAAGCAAACTCTATGTTTGACTAACTTTGCTTTACCCCCTAAAGTAATTGCTGCTTCGGAGGCAGGCACGCAACTTAATTAGTCCGCATGAAGCCCTAATCAAAAATGAGGACGACCGTTCGGAATACCGCCAGCGCGTTAACGTCAATCACCGTAACACGACATGCCAACCGCAACAGCTAGCACGCCGTTGTACGGCTCGTCCGACAATTTGTCGAAAGAAGCTATGGTGGTCATTGAGCCGAGTCGCTCATGGGTGAGCCTCGAACTCCGCGATCTTTGGGCCCATCGCGAATTGCTATACTTCCTGGTATGGCGCGACCTCAAGGTGCGTTACAAACAGACGGCGCTGGGCGTGGCGTGGGTTGTTTTGCAACCCCTCTTGATGACGATGATCTTCACGGTGGTCCTTGGCAAATTGGTCCGCGTGCCGTCGAATAATATTCCCTATCCACTGTTTGCCTACGCAGGACTAATGCTTTGGACTTTTTTTTCTGGTGCCGTTTCCATAACCGGAAACTGCCTGGTGGGAAGCGCTCATCTGATCACAAAGGTGTATTTTCCGCGCTTGATTATTCCAATAGCCTCGATTGTGGCGCGGCTGGTAGATCTAGCAGTGGTCTTTCTTATTCTCTTCGGCCTGCTGCTCTATTACCGAATCCAGCCTTCGCTACATCTGCTGATGACACCGCTCCTAATACTGTTACTTGCTTTGCTGGCACTGGCGTTTGGCCTTTGGACCTCTGCCGTGAACGTTAAGTATCGCGACGTTGGTCTCGCCCTTCCGGTGCTTATTCAACTTTGGATGTTCGCGTCGCCGGTTGTCTATGGATTGAATATAGTGCCGCAAAAGTGGCAGTTAGCTTATTCATTGAACCCGCTGGTAGGAATTCTTGAAGGTTTTCGTGCGGCTCTTTTCGGAACTAGTTTTGACTGGCGTGCAATTACTATTTCAGTCGGTTTCACCCTTATACTACTCATATATGGGGCTTACGCCTTCCAAAGCCGCGAGAAAACTTTCGCAGACATAGTCTAACTCGCAATGCCCACGATCATCACCGTCGAAAACATAAGCAAGCTATATCATATCGGCGCTCGGCAACCGGATGCCGGACCACTGCAGAATCCGCTTGCCGGATCGCTGCGTGACGCTCTCGGAGGGTTACTGAGGGATCCGTTTAGCCTGGTTAGGAGGAACGGACACATCCGCCGTGAAGAACTCTGGGCCCTTAAGGACGTGAGCTTCAGTGTCGACCAGGGGGAAATCGTCGGTCTTATCGGTAGCAACGGCGCCGGCAAGTCGACGCTGTTCAAAATACTCTCACGAATCACAGCGCCAACCACCGGCCGCATACAACTCTGCGGGAGAATCGGCAGCCTGCTTGAAGTGGGCACAGGGTTTCATCCTGAACTTACGGGACGGGAGAACGTGTTTCTCAACGGGGCAATCCTAGGTATGAAACGAGAAGAAATTGGTCAGAAGTTCGACGAGATCGTGGCTTTCTCTGAAATCGAGCGATTTATCGACACGCCGGTCAAGTACTATTCCAGCGGCATGTACATGCGACTTGCCTTTGCTGTTGCAGCCCATTTGGAGCCCGAGATACTAATTGTAGATGAAGTGCTCGCAGTTGGTGACGCGGCGTTTCAGAAAAAGTGCCTGGGAAAGATGGGAGAAGTGACCAAGGAAGGGCGGACAGTTCTTTTTGTCAGTCATAACATGGTGGCTGTGCAAAGTTTATGTGGACGGGTACTGTGGCTAAACAAAGGAGAAGTTGTAGAAATTGGGTCGACAGCGACGGTGGTGAGCAGCTATTTAAAGGCATCCTCAGACAACGCCACCTGTTCGGAGGAGATCTGGGAGGATCCTGCGACAGCACCCGGAAACGAGATTATACGACTACGCAGAATACGGATAGTGCCCGAAGATGACCATTTGTCCGAACCGCTTTCAATGACGACGCCATTCTTGATTGAAATTGAATACTGGAACTTGATGCCCGACGCAGAGTTGCACATAACTTTGCACATCTATACCGAACAGGAAATCATTGCCTTCACGACTGGAAACAGACCTGATTCGCCCTGGCGGAATCGCGGCATGCCGGCCGGACTTTTTCGAAGTGTGTGTCATATTCCTAGCGATTTGCTGAACGCCGGCCGCCACAGATTTTCTGTTTTGGTTGTTAAAGACAAGAGTTCTGTAATCTATCAATATCAGAGCAGGGTCTCTTTTGACTTGGTCGATTTGCGGGAAAGAGAGGGTGGCTGGTTCGGAAGAGAGCCGGGCATTGTTAATCCACTCTTGAGATGGACCACGGCGCAGATAGATGGCGCTTCAGCGGTAGCCACTGTCACAAAGAATTAACGAGGACGACCGACGGTAAAAAAGTGCCTGATGATGTAACCGGTTACTCGCACGCCAGCTATGCGGAATCGCTCTCAGAATTTGGTGCTCCGCGCTTGCTGCCGCGCTCCGGGGGCTGGCTCTTGCAACGCCGAATTCCGGGATCCGGTTTCCAGGATGCGATGGGTTGTTATCCCATCTTCTCGTGTCTTGACTGGACGCAGTTGCCGGCCGATCTCGAGGATCTGAGTGTAAACCTTGTGAGTGTTGCACTGGTGACAGACCCTTTCGGTGAGTACGATCTGGGCTACTTGAAGACTTGTTTTCCAGACGTAGTCGTGCCGTTCAAAAGCCACTTCGTGGTAGATTTATCCCTCCCGCCTGACGCTTTTGTGAGTTCACATCATCGCCGGAACGTGCGCAAGGCTTTGAGGGAGATGACTATCGAGGAATGTACCGAACCAAGCCTATATCTCGCGGAATGGTGCAGCCTTTATGCCAGGCTAATTTCCAGGCATCAAATACGAGGGTTGACCGTCTTCTCTAGAGAATCTTTTGCGAAACAACTTTCAGTACCGGGGATAGTCGCGCTCCGAGCTGTGCGGGGAAATGAAAGCCTTGGTATCAGCCTGTGGTACGAAGCAAACGACGTGGCTTATTACCATCTGGGTGCGTACAGCGAGCGGGGCTACGAACTGCGCGCCTCCTTCGCCATGTTCCATTACGCGCTCAGGCATTTTGCGGCACGGGGATTGGGCTGGCTGAACCTGGGTGGCGCAGCCGGCATATCGGGCTCCGAAAGAGGACTCAGCCGCTTCAAAGAAGGGTGGGCAACCGGTTCAAGAATCGCATACTTCTGCGGCAGAATTTATAACCGCGCTCAATACGAGCAAGTTTGTATAACCAAGCGTACAACCGATTATTTCCCTGCATACCGTCAAGGTGAATTTGCCTAAGATGGCAGATAAGAGCTATCTGAGTATCGTGTCGCATTACGAAGCTTGCCTGGAACAGCATGGCGATACCCATTTGGGCGTTGATTGGCCGAAGAAGGAAGATGCCGACACGCGCTACAGAGTAATGCTGGACGTAATTCGGCCAGAAGATAGGTTTCGAGAAGTGCAGCTTTTGGACTTCGGTTGTGGCGCCTCACATTTATTTGAGTACATTACGGCGCGTGGAATTCAGAATATCGCGTGTGCCGGGCTTGATCTGTCGGAGAAGTTCGTGCAGCTTTCCAAGAGCAAGTTCCCGGAAAACGATTACTACTGTGTGGACATACTCGGGGAGGACCCAGGAATTCCGGATTTCGATTATATCGTGATGAACGGGGTCTTTACCGAAAAGGGTGCACTCGCATTCGACGAGATGTTCTCGTACTTCAAGCGACTAGTGAAAGCTGTTTTCCAAAAGGCTGAGGCAGGCCTTGCCTTCAACGTTATGTCGAAGCACGTCGATTGGGAACGTGATGATCTTTTTCACCTGCCCTTTGATCTGCTGGCCGCTTTTCTCAAGCAGGAGCTGACGAGAAACTTCGTCATCAGAAACGACTATGGCCTCTACGAATACACGACCTATGTCTATCGTTAGAAGCAGCCGTTAAGTAGTAGATCAACTTTAGCCGGTAAAAAATGAGCGACAAGGTGCAAGAGACGAAGGAAGACGGTTTGTCCAGCGAGTTAAATCGAATGAGTGAGATCGTCTGCCGACGTCCGAACGCCGATGAAGCTGAGGCCCTGTGCGCTTTGATGAGGCAGATGTTGATGACGAGCTTCCCCACCTTTCCGCCGGAGGCGATCAATGACTATCTCAAGCCATGGACGCCAGATCACGTGCGTTCTCGGCTTGAGCGCGGCCATGATATTCTCGTCGCGGCCTACGCTGATGATGAACTAATCGGCCTCGCCTCAGGCACTGCACCCGAGGCAGGCGTCGGTACAATAGTTTGGCTGCTTATTGATGGTGCCTGGCGCGATCGTAAAGCGGGCCGGGCTCTTTACGGGGCCGCCTGCCATGCGTACCGTGATTTGGGCGCTCACAAGGTCAAGCTTACCGCTCCTTCTGAAAGAGCTAAGCGCTTTTATGAAGCCTGCGGGATGCGCGTCGAGGGTTTTCACTCCAATCATTGGTATAAAATGGAATTTTTTTCCCTGGGAATGGATTTATGATCGAACTCCGGAGATCTCGGCTACCACAGTCGCATGTCCACTAAAAAACCTCTCACAGTTACGTATGTGTCCCACGCTTGCCTCCTCCTGGAAGGCGATTTCGGTCGGCTTATTTGCGATCCTTGGATCTTGAATGAACCGGTCTACACATTTACGACTTGGAAATTTCCGGCCGCCGTGATCCCGCCGGAGGAACTCACGGTAGGACTCGATTACCTATATCTATCTCATCCTCATGAGGATCATCTGCATATTCCGTCGATGGATCGCATGCCCCGCGACATTCAAGTTTTGTTGCCAGAGTATGCGAGCAACCCCGGGCTGCGCGCCCAAACCGTCGAGCGCACAATGCGGGAACTCGGCTTCCATCGCATCCGGAAGGTCCGTCCCTGGGAAACCCTCAAGCTCGGCGGCGATACCTCGTTCACGCTTATTCCCAGCTGTGAGACCAAGTGGTGGGACTGGGAGAATTCCGGCTTTATGTTGGAAAGCCCGGATTG
>JALYSR010000313.1 GCA_030854715.1 Acidobacteriota bacterium | reverse complement strand
CGTTGAAACGCAATTAGTCTCCGTTCCTGCCGTGGTAACGACGACTAGCGGGCGCCCGGTGGCCGGCTTGCGACCGGAGAATTTTCTGTTATTTGAAAACGGCGAGCCCCAGCGGATTACAAACTTTGCGACTACTGAAGCTCCATTCGAAATCGCGCTGCTCCTGGACACTTCCGGCTCCACGCGCGCCGACGTGGCCCTTATCCGTCAAGCGGCAAATGCTTTTGTTGATGCGTTGCGGCCCGGCGATCGTGTGGCCCTTGTAGGTTTCAACACGGCAGGACGCGGGCAGTCGGTAACCGCGAAAGTCGAGGTGCTCGCAAAACTTACTGACGATCGCAAGATGCTTCGCAAGGGAATCGAAAACCTGGGCTCGAGCAATGGCACGCCTTTTTACGACGCGCTTGAAATAATCGCAGACGAAGTTTTTGGCAAACCGCCGCGCGAGGAAATGCGCGGGCGACGAGCAGTAGTTGCGTTGACTGACGGTGTTGATTCAACCAGCGATACAGATTTTCCAGTTGCTCGAACGAAGCTGATTCGTTCGGGAGTCGCTACTTATTTCATTGAGGTCAACACTGAGGACTTCGTCGAAGATCGTTTACTTAAAGACTGCCAGGATGATGGACGGTTGACGCTGTCCGCGAAGCAGCTACAGCGATATCGCCAGGTCTTCTTCCCGCGCGCAAGACCCGAAGACTACGTGGACTTCTGCGAGATGGGATCCTTTGAAAGAATGCAGATTAGCCGTGACCTCTACAATCTTGCGCGTCGCGAGATGAACGAGCTGGCGAAGTCGACTGGGGGAAGGAATTTCCTAGCCGCTAGCCTACAGGAGGCCCGCGCCGCTTTTGCGAACGTGGCTAACGAGATTGGCACGCAATATAGTTTGGGCTACTACCCGAACGACAAAGCGCGCGATGGAAAGTTTCGAACGATCCGCGTTGAGGTCCAGGGGCTTCCTGAGAAAGCGCAGGTTCGCGCGAGGGAAGGATATTACGCTCCGAAGAGTTAAATGAGAAATGGAAAATCTTCTTCTCGATTCAAGAAATGAATAGCAACGACCTCTTCAATCGCATCGCATTAATTGTCCTCGACGGCGCCGGCATCGGTGCCATGCCCGACGCGCCCGAATGGGGTGACGCCGGATCGGATACGTTCGGTCACATACTTGAGTCGCGCGAAGTTCGTCTCCCGAATCTTCAGCGCTACGGTCTTGGCAATGTTCGTCCACTTCAAAACGTACCGCCATTGGTCCAGCCGGAAGGTTCATATGGGCGTTGTGCGCTGCGTTCCAATGGGAAAGACACGACGACGGGCCACTGGGAGATGGCTGGAATTATTCTGAAACAGGCGTTTCCCACTTACCCGAACGGATTTCCGCGGTCGATACTGGAGAGGTTTATCAAGGACACCGGAATCCCGGGAATCCTGGGAAACTTTGCCGCCTCCGGAACAGAAATCATCAAGGACCTGGGTGAAGCACATGTCCAAACGGGCAAGCCGATTGTTTACACGTCTGCGGATTCCGTTTTCCAGATTGCCGCTCACGAAGAAGTGATTCCGCTCCCCAAACTTTATGGGATCTGCGAAGCCGCTCGCAGCATACTTGATGGGGAACACAAGGTCGGGCGGGTTATCGCGCGACCTTTCCTCGGCGAGCCGGGAAATTTTTATCGTACCGAGAATCGCCACGACTACGCGGTGCCCCCACCGCGCGAAAATCTCCTGCTTGCCTTGAAGGATGAAGGACTAGACGTTGTCTGCATCGGTAAGATTGCATCGATCTACGATTCAATGGGAGTTACCGAGGACTTGACTGCAAAAAACAATCAGCAATCGATCGATCAGACGATTCACGCCCTGCAACAGAACACTCGCGGTCTGATTTTTTCCAACCTGGTAGACTTCGACATGCTTTACGGCCACCGTCGCGACACTGAGGGTTTCGCGAGAGCGCTTGAACACTTCGATGCCAGCCTGCCGGCGATTGAAGCTGCGATGCGTGAGGACGACTTGATGATCATTACCGCCGATCATGGAAACGATCCGACCTTTCCCGGCAGCGACCATACGCGCGAGTATGCACCATTGCTCGTTTACGGAAAAAGCGCCCGCCACGGAGTTAATCTCGGCACGCGTGCCTCACTCGCCGACACTGGTCAAACTATCGCGGAGAATTTTGGGTTGAAGTTGACGGCCGGTGAGAGTTTCCTGAGAGAGGTAATAAATCGACAGGATTAACAGGATTCATGCCGCCGTTACAGAACCGAGCGCGGTAGCGCCGGAGGCTAAAGTCAACTTTGAAAGACTTGCTCGGGCGAGACGCCCCCGGTGCCAGGGAATCACTTGACCCTCAACACGTTTTTGCATTTACGAGTTTTCTGGATTCTTCAGCACGGCAATAAACGGTAGGTTGCGGTAGCGCTCAGCGTAGTCGAGCCCGTAGCCGACGACAAAATGATCGGGTATCGGGAAACCGAGGTAGTCGATCTTCACGTCCTTCTCGCGGCGCTCAAACTTATCGAGAAGCGCGGCCAGTTTTACACTTGCCGCACCTCGGGATTTCAGGTTTGCCAGCAGATAGCTAAGCGTCAGTCCAGTGTCGACTATGTCTTCCACCACCAGAATGTGCCGTCCTTCGACCGCCACATCGAGATCCTTCATGATGCGAACCTCGCCCGACGTGCGCGTCGAAGATCCGTAACTGGAGATCGCCATAAACTCGATGCTCAATCGCGTGTCTATCGCGCGCAGGAGATCGCTCAGGAAGAAACATGCGCCCTTCAACACGCCGATGAGTAACGGATTAAGACCCGCATAGTCGCGGGTGATCTCAGCGCCGAGTTCCTTGATCCGTGTTTGCAGTTGCTCCTCCGAAAGAAGCACCTCGAGATTGGGATTACTGAATTCCGATGGAATATGTGCGGAAGAAGTAGCCAAGTTCATGTCTCCTCGCCTTACTTAAATATGCTGCGAACACAGTGAAAGCGCTGTTGCGAATCTGCCTTATGGTGCGACATACTATTGAAGCTCTCCGCACAGGTCAATCGAGTCCAGAAATTGGACTGTTATATTTTGGCTGCAGTTCCCAGGGATTAGCAAAAAAGGACAATACAAGTGACAAGGGTCAAACTCGCGCTCTGTAGCCTCGCCTTCTTGCTCTGCATCGGTGTGGGTGTTGCGCCATCAGCCTTCGCCCAAGCTGCCGCAAAGCCCGCGCCGGCTGCAACGCCCGCTGACATCCATGCAAGAGTTACAGAGAGCTTAGTAGATTCGAGCTTGGCGGATGACCCGGCGGTCGACAAGATGCTCGAAGTTTATGGTCCGAAGGTTCGCGCTCTCGACCAAGTCATCGGCCAACTAGAAGGTGATCTAAAAAAGGGCGGGATAGGCGCCGGGTCGCTTGGTAATTTTGTCGCCGACGCAATACGCGTTGAGGCAAGCCAAAAGCTTGGCAAGCCAATCGTGTTGGCCGCAACCAACAGTGGCGGACTGCGCAAGAACGTGATCGCGGAAGGTGATCTGCGCTTGCGAGACATTTTTGAGCTGCTTCCTTTCGAAAACGCCCTGGTAGCTTTTGATTTAACGGGTGCACAGGTTTTGGACCTCTTGCGAGTAGTAATTTCCAAACGCGATGCACAGTCGGGTGCGCGCATAAAGTATCGGATCAATAGCGATAAGAAACCTGAACTGGAAAGCGCACGCCTTCTAATCGACGGTGTCGAGAAGGAGATCGATCCCAACGCTGTGTACACCGTGATCAGCATTGACTACCTACTCAAGGTGACAGGCGGAGACTACGCGGCGGTCCTGCGCGAAGCAAAGAATACCAAGCCTCTTGGGCTCACCATTCGCGATGCCATCACTGACTATGTGAAAGCTGAAACGGCAGCGGGCCGGGAGATGAGAGCCACTTACGATGACCGCTTCGTTTTTGATAAAGCAGCATCTCCGGGAGCAGAGGAGCCGCAACCATGATTACGAGACGCAGTTTTCTCAAAGCTTCACTTGCCGGCGGCGCTGTTGCTACTTTTCCGTCATCTCTTTTACGGTCGTTGTCCCTGCCGCATTGGTCCTCCATCAGCGCTCCGCTCCTGGAAGTAGCCGCCGGGGAAACCCTGATCACAATTCTGCACACCAACGACACACACTCGCAGATTGATCCGTTGCCGGACAACGACAAACAGTATCCGGGGAAAGGCGGCGTGGCGCGGCGCGCGACGCTCGTGAAGCGGGTGCGTAAGGAAAATCCCAATACGCTGCTCATCGATGCGGGCGATGTTTTTCAGGGCACGCCTTACTTCAACTTCTACAAAGGCGAAGTTGAATACAAGTCCATGTCGCTGATTGGTTACGACGTGGTCACCTTGGGTAACCACGATTTCGACAACGGTGTGAATGCACTGGTCGCCGCGATGAAGTTTGCCAATTTTGATTTTGTATCCACCAATTACGATGTCAGCGCCACACCGTTGCAAAGTCGGGTTAAGCCTTACGTTGTGCGCGTGTTGGGAGGCGTACGAGTTGGACTCTTTGGAATGGGGATAAGTCCCGACAATTTGATTACGCCGGAAAATTTCAAAGGCGTGAAATATAACGATCCGGTAGGTGCGGCCCGCGAGGTTGTCAAAGTGCTGCGCGGACGAGAACGTTGCACCTTGGTCGTGGGGATGTCGCACCTCGGTTACTATCCGGACAACAGTTACGGCGCAATTGGCGATTCGCAAGTCGCAGCTCAGGTTGACGGCATCGACTTTATCGCCAGCGGTCACACGCATACTTTCATGACCAGGCCGGTGATCACAAAGACGCCCTCGGGTGGAAACACTATTATCTTTCAAGTCGGCAGGAGCGGTATTTACGTCGGTCGGGTTGATTTGAAATTGCGCAACGGCAAAGTGACGGCCGCCGCCGGTCGCTTGCTTGATTTGCGAGATGAATCGCTGGCGTGAGTAGCAAACAGCAGACCAGCAGACAGCAAACACCAAATGAGTGAAAGTTGAAGCAGTCATAAGCAAACGAAAATGTCCAGCTGTTTGCTGTTCACTGTTCACTGTTTGCTCGCCAATTTATGGACGACAACTCCACACGCGACCGTATCAGAGCGCTCGTTCGAGATGTACTCGAAAAAGCTGGGTCTGAGAATGCGCGAATTGATAGCTCGAGTAAAACCTCAAGCCGTTTCATCGATCAAACTCCAAAGAACCCGGCGGCCTCCTCCGAAGGCTCGACAACCAGGGACGAATCGTCCAAAACAGTCATTACTGAAGATGATGTTCGCGATCTCACGGCAGGCGCAGTGCTGCGCATTGCCGAAGGCGCGCGCTTGACCCCTTTGGCGGCTGACATTGTTAGCGAGAAAAGGATAGAAATTGTTCGTCGCGTACCGAGGAGCGGCTCCAGGGCTTCTCGGATGATCGCAGTGGGCGCCGATCATGGCGGTTTCAAGATGAAAGAAGAGCTCAAGGCTTTTCTTAGCGAACTGGGCCATCAGGTCCATGATTTCGGAACGAACTCGGAGGACGCGGTCGACTATCCTGATTTCGCGTATGCCGTAGCGA
>JALYSR010000297.1 GCA_030854715.1 Acidobacteriota bacterium | reverse complement strand
TTCCTGGACCCGGGCTGCGGCGGTGACGTGATTCGTACGTACACGAGTGATTGGAGCCCGTGGGGTGATTCACTCTACTGGCGCTTCATGTTTTGGTCTCCCCCGACTGGTGGCACAGAGACCGTCGTCGATACCGGCGGTGAGAACCCTGTGCCGCAGAAAACCCCATTTAAGCCGAACTGCCCGCCAACCGGGACTCAACTGGCTAGGAATCCACAAGTCCAAAGAATACTGAATAACACTTGGCGCGATTCACAACACGGCAGCCCCCAGAATCATGAGGAAGGTGGCTGGCTTTACTGGAATCCAGACACAAGCCGAATAATCTCCAGAAGGGCGGCGAGGGGATCTGAAGGCTCAATCAATCTGTCGAACCCTCCTTATATTCGGGGAGCATTCGTCATAGCCGAGTTCCACTCTCATCCTTACGCCACTTCAGTAATTCCAACCCTAGGCTACACTGGCCCAAGCGGACAGGACGAAAGACTCGCGTATAAAAACAACATTCCTAGTCTGGTCATCTCACAGGAGGGCATTTGGACAACTGGGCCGGCACGGTGGGGAAGTAATCCCGAACGTGCTGGGCAATCTCAAGGGCAATTCCCGGGCAACTCCATCGATTCACGCAAGAATTGTCCTTAAAATATGGAGAACTTTGGCAAACAAATTGGAGTCACCATGACGGGCAATAGAAGTAGCGTTGCTGTTGTTATCCTCTTTCTAACTGTCATCGCCGGCCTCGGCGTCGGAGTTTACTTCGGTATCAGTGGGTTGAAAGAAACGGCGAGACAGAAGGACACTTGTTTTCCTGGCCTGTCCGAGCAAACGTCTATCAACAATCAGGCAACAACTCAATACTTTCCGCCGAGTGTCTTTTCAAAGAACAAGTGGCAAGACCAATATGCCTCAGATTGGTACTCCAAACATTTAAAGGCAATGCAAGAGCCGTCGCTCTATGACCCCAGCAATTCTGAAAAAGAAAGCTATAGGTTCTTATGGCTGCGTTCATTTGACCATCCGGTAGCCATACGTTTATTCCGCTCTTCAGGGACACCAACGCTGACAGTGAAAGAACTGGACGGGACTGGTGGGCATGAACCCGGTCACATAATACTCGACAAGACAAGAAGTATCCCGGAGAGTGAATGGAAAAGCTTTAGAGATGTTGTGGAGCATCAGTGCTATTGGCGGCTCGCAAACGACAATGACAAGTCGGCGGGAAATGATGGCGCTCAATGGATATTAGAAGCAGCCAGAGAAGGCCGCTACCATGTCGTAGATCGTTGGTCACCATCAAGTGGAGACTATCGAGAGCTTGGACTTTACTTGTTGAAACTTGCCGGATTGGAAGGAGAGAAGATTTACTAGTCCCAAGCCGTTTGGATCGCTGCTTGGAGTTCCGCAGAACCCCACACCGCTGTTATTTTTCCCCGACTAACTCTCACAGATGACTTCGGAGACGCGGACGTTCAACGGCGTGGGCTCGTATAGCTTGAGTTATGGCTACAATCTGGCGGGCGAGCTGACGAGCTTGACCAACCCTTTTGGGGTGGCGGTCAGCTATAATTACGATGTGGTGGGCAGACCAATATCAGTGACCGGTTCAAGCTACGGAGGGGTCACCAGCTATGTTAACAGCATCGGCTATCGAGCGTTTGGTATGAAGCAGATGAGCGGGGGCAATGGGCGTACGCTGTCGCTGCAATATGACAACCGGCTGCGGATCAAAATAGAATCTAGATGCAATCAAAACATTAACTGACTGACTTGTCACCGTTGACTCTCCGATTCATAATATGAAACCCAATTTGGGAATGTGTAAGCGGGCTTTCAGGCTCGCTTTCGCATGTATCCGGAACCTCGTATCGTAAGAAATATTCCCTCGAGAGGTGTTCCCCCGTTGATTAAAGTTTTATTCCTATTCGCCTTCTTGCTTTCCTTCTCTACTGCGCTCAACGCACAGCAGACATCTGACGCCGCCAACTCGCTGGAGCAGATTCAATCCCGAATCGAACGCGCGCGCGCGTTGATTGCCGCTCACCGGCTGGATACCGCTGCCAGTGAACTGGAATCCGTGCGCTCAGCAACGCAGGACTATGCGGTTCATAACATCACTTCCATAATGCTAATGAGCGTTTACCTGGAAGATGGAAACTACGGAAGAGCTGAAGCGCTGCTTGAAGAGAATTATCAAGTCCGCTCCGCACAAAAAGATGAGTCGCTCGGAACTTACTTTGCGCTGGCCGGTCAAGCGGTAAACGGCGCCCGCACCCATCTCGCGCGCTACCGAAGTTTTGGAGTAAACACCAGCGATGGCAGCCTCCCGGCGGAGGCTGCCAGCGATCTGAATCGCTTGCGGGCACTTCTTGAGAGAATGATCGCCCAGGCTAAAGAAATTTCAAACGTACGAAGGGCTTACGATTCTTTGTCTTTGCTTGAAGATGTGCTCGGAATTCGCTTGTCGCTTGCTAAGGACAGCGAAGATCAATCCAGGTGGGAAGCCGAATACGCCAGCGCGCGGGAAGTGCTCGCTTCATCTCAAACGCAGATCGCTTCACTTGGTGGGCTTCCCATGTTGCCGCCGAAATCGCTCTCAGCGAGCGCGCCCATCGTAAACTCTACGAAGCTAGCGAGTGAAGCAATTGCTTCTTCCGACAAAACTGTGGTTTCAGCCGACAAGCCATCAACCTCGGAGCAACCCGCAACTCAACTGACTTCGTCAACTCAACCCAAGGTCGAACCTGTTGAGCCCGCTGCGGATTCAAAAGGAACCGCACCCGCGGCCGAGCAACCTGCGGTTGATTCGCCTTCGCCAACACAGTCCAAAGTCGAAGTCGAACCTGTTGAGGCGGCCGCAGACTCAAAAGGGAACGAACGATCCACCAAACCAAAGACGATTAATGCAGGCCCGTTGAATGCCCGGGCGACGAAAAGAGTCGTGCCGCGCTACCCACCGCTGGCGAGACAAAATGGGACTACCGGGGTTGTCAGGGTTTACGTGCTTGTTGATGAGAGCGGCAAGGTCGTTGAAGTATCCCGCTCTGAAGGCCCCTTTCTGCTTCGACAGGCCGCGGAAGATGCCGCCCGACACTGGTCTTTTTCGGCGGTTGACGGCGATGGCAGTCCGGTTCGCTTTAGTGGCTTCATTGACTTCAACTTCACCCTCTAGCCAAATTTACCACATTCTAAATGACCTCTATCCCCCGAAGTTCCAGCAGCTTACACAATGTTGACTAAAAAGTAAGGATTAGTTACACTGCCTGCGGAAATGAAGATATCGGCACAAGAAGAATACGGACTGCGCTGTTTGCTACAGCTTGCTCGCGCCGACACTCAGGGTGAGTCGTTAACTCTCACTCAAATCGCGGGACTTGAAGGAATTTCGGTTGCGAATGCCGGCAAGCTTATGTGGATTCTCAATAAGGCGGGCTTGGTGCAGTCTCAGCGAGGAACCAAGGGCGGTTATCGGCTTTCTCGACCGGCGTCCGAGGTTCGTCTGAACGAGGTCATAAGCGTGCTGAACGACGAGAGCGTTGAAACGCATTGCAAGAGTTATGCAGGTGTGCTCGATTCGTGTGTTCATACAGGCGATTGCGGTATCCGACCGGTAATCGTTGAGCTACACCAGATTGTGGACAATGCGCTGTCCGAGATTACGTTGTCGCAGTTGCTAGGCACCGAAGCGAACGTCGATGCCCTGCTTCATAAAATTCAAGGCGTAAAGCACAGAGTGGACTCCGATCGCGTGCAGGCGTGATTGGGTAACGAGAAGAGCTTAACCAGTTAGGGATTCGTAGCAGATGAGCACAGCAGAACTTTTAGGCAAACAGGAATACAAATACGGTTTTGTGACCGACATCGAGTCTGACGTTATTCCGCGTGGATTATCGGAAGATACGATTCGGCTGATCGTTAAGATCAAGAATGAGCCCGACTGGATGTTGGAGTTTCGGCTCAAGGCTTACCGGCATTGGCTGACAATGAC
>JALYSR010000232.1 GCA_030854715.1 Acidobacteriota bacterium | reverse complement strand
CTCCAAACTGGCAATCTTGCAAGTGCCTCCGGCCGCTGCATGGCGCGCAAACATGACGCTTCGACAGTTGTGGCGAAGCTGGTACATGTTTTTCTTCCAGCTTCCAAAGATTCCGGAATGGAGGATCAGCAGGAATAACTTTGTTGCACTGGAGCGAATCTTCAAAGACACTACGGTGAGGCAAGGCACCTTCACTAACGCCGATATTGAGGCTTACAAAGCAGCTTTTAGTCAGCCTGGCGCGGCGACAGCAGCCGTCAACTATTATCGAGCGAATGTGCGGCGTTTAATGTCGCGTTCAGCGAAGAATGAACAGGATGGACCGACATCAGGGGAACCTCGCAATAAGGGCAGAATAAGAGTGCCGACGTTGTTTATCTTTGGTGAGCAGGACTTCGCAATTCTCCCAGCGACCGTTCGAGGGGTTGCCAAATACATTGACGCGCCGTTTAGCGAGTTACGAATACCTGATAGTGGCCATTGGGTACAGAATGAGGCGGCAGACGAAGTGAACTCTGCGCTGCTCGAGTTTTTGGGAACAGGATAAGCAAATTTGGAGTGCGCCAACCTGTCGGCGCTTTGGCCTGCGGCATTTTGCTGGCGCCACCCCTCCAACATCCAGATTATATCCAGGCTTCGACAGGTCGCAGCCGGCCAAAGCGGTGAGGTCACCGCACTCCAAAGTGCAGGCTTCAACATGACTGACGAAAACAAAGTCGTTCTGTATCAGACCCACGGACCTATTGCGCGTATCACCCTCAATCGCCCGGAGAAAAGGAATGCGCTGAATGACGCACTTGTTGGGGGACTAAAGGATGCTTTGGCCCAGGCGAATGACGACGATGCAGTGCGCGTCATTGTCATTACCGGGGCCGGCTCGGATTTCTGTGCCGGCGCGGACCTCTCGGCTTTGCAAAAGATTTCAGAGGCTTCTATTGCAGAGAATGTCGCTGATGCCGGCTCGCTCATGGAACTGTTTGTTTTGATTAGGCAAGTGAGTGTGCCTGTGGTGGCGGCGGTTCGAGGAAGAGCACTGGCGGGTGGCTGTGGGCTGGCGAGCGCGTGCGACATTGTGTTGGCCTCCACCAATGCCAGGTTTGGTTATCCCGAAGTTAGAATCGGATTCGTTCCGGCGATGGTGATGGCCATCCTCCGCAGAAACGTTTCAGATAAGCGAGCTTTTGAATTGCTGACGCGTGGCGCCGAGATCAGCGCGGAACAAGCCATGCAGTTTGGCCTCGTCAACCAGGTCTTTGCGGCTGAAGAATTTGAAGCCGGCGTTACGGCCTACGCCCGCGGGTTTGAAAAGGTAAGCAAGTCGGCCGTTGCGTTGACGAAGACATTGCTCTACCAAACGGATGGAATGACTTTTGGCGATGCGCTCGCGTCAGGTGTTGATGCAAACGTCATTGCGCGGTTGACTGAGGATTGCCGGAAGGGAATTGCTCGATTCCTAAAGAAGGCCCAGCTCTAATTCAGCCTCTTTGATTGCCATCTCCGCTCGCTCTAATGCGACCGTCAGGACCGGATCGGCCACAGCGCTGACTAAACCCATCTCCAACGCCGCCTTGCTGGTGTAGTGACCCGCCGTCGCAAAGAACTCCAGGGCACGGGCCCGGCCAATTATCTGCGGGAGCCGTTGCGTTCCTCCCCAGCCCGTTATGATGCCCAGCCTCGCACCGGGCTGAGAAAACACCGCTATCTTTGAAGCGACACGAATGTCGCAGGCCAGCGCGAGATCAAGCCCGCCTCCCATGCAATGACCGTTGATCGCCGCGATCGCTATTTGTTGAGCGTCAGCAATTATTTGGAAGACATTCTGACCCAACTTCGAAAACGCCAAAGCCGCGTCGGGATCTAGCTGAGCAAGTTCTCGAATGTCTGCGCCCGACAGAAAAATGTCATCCGTCCCAATAAAGATGATGGCCCTGATATCGCGGCGCAATGTGAGTGCGGACAGAGTGTTCTGCAGCTCCTGAAGTGTAGAAAGGGAGAGTGCGTTTCGTTCTGCGGGTCGGATGAAGCGGACAATTCCAACCGATCCATGCAACCCGGTGTTCACCGCAGTGTTCATGGCTGCTAATAAAGTGTGTTCATGTTGTACTAGCGAACCGTAA
>JALYSR010000318.1 GCA_030854715.1 Acidobacteriota bacterium | reverse complement strand
CTTACGAACTGGGCAACCAATACCCGCTCCGCGCCACGCGGAAATTCATAAGTCGTCACGACCAGGTCATCTTCGATGCGCTCAGAAATATTAGCGGGCTCACCCAGAAGTCGCAAGACTTCCTCGGTGGTTAGTTCTATTTGGAGTGCGGCGACCTGTCGCCGCTTTTGCCCGAGCCGGCTTGACGCCGTTACTTGATGCATTCAGTCTATACGCCTGCGCTGATCGCGGCCGACCAAGCGGAGACAGGTCACCGCACTCCAAAAGCAGGAATAAAGTTCTACTTAGCCGCTTCCCTTTCCAGCAGCTTCTTCTTGCGCTCCAAACCCCAGCGATAGCCACCGAGGCTCTTGTCTTCGCGTATCACGCGGTGACAAGGAATCACCAGCGCCACTGGATTCGTCGCGCACGCACGCGCCACCGCGCGAACCGCTTTTTCCTGGCCAATGGCTTTCGCCACCGCGCCATAGGAATAAGTTTCGCCGTATGGAATCTTTCGCAATTGTTCCCAAACCTGTTGTTGAAATGCCGTGGCTTGTATATCGAGCGGCAGGTCGACGTGCGGAGTCTTGTTTTTCAAATGCTCCACGATCGCTTTCAACGCCGAACGTAGAGGCTGTTCATCGTTGCGAATTTCTGCCGCTGGAAACTCCTGCGATAGATCGGTCTTAAGTTTTGCCGGTGACTCGCCCAGCATAACCGAACACACGCCCTTGCTTGTTGCCGCCACCAGCAAACTCCCCAACGGACTGTCCGCAATTGCGAAGTTGATGACGGCTCCGCGTCCGCCTTTTCCATACGTCGCCGGAGTCATTCCCAGCCGCGACGAGGCGCGTTCGTATAAACGGCTGCTGGAACCGAAACCCGCATCGTAGATCGCGTTTGTGATTGCGTCGCCATTGCGAACGCCTTGTTTGAAT
This sequence comes from Acidobacteriota bacterium, assembly GCA_030854715.1. Classification (GTDB taxonomy): domain Bacteria; phylum Acidobacteriota; class Blastocatellia; order Pyrinomonadales; family Pyrinomonadaceae; genus PSRF01. Next base: position 8,188 of record JALYSR010000318.1, on the reverse strand, counting down.
CTGCTGACGCGGTAAGTCTCTGCATAACGCGTGGGCGTGATCCCCATGATGCTTTTGAAGGTTCGCTGAAGATGAAACGAACTAACGCCTATCTGTTCGCTTAACGTCGCAAGCGTGATTGGCTCGCCCTCATTCTCCTCAATCAACCGGCACACCTGCTGCACCATTTCCACCTGCGGATCCCCGGCGCGCATCCTGCGGGGATGACAGCGACGACAAGCGCGAAAACCTGCCTGCTCTGCCGCTTCCGGTAACTGGAAAAATGAAACTCGATCCCGTCGCGGCCGCCGAGAGGGACAGGACGGACGGCAGTAAATGCCCGTAGAACTAACGGCGAATACAAACTGCCCGTCGAAGCGGTTGTCTTTCGACATCACGGCGTTCCATTTTGCTTCCTGATCGTCGGGTAGAAGACTTATCTGTTCCTTCATTATTGCACTCATGGTAGCACCTTCTTTCGAGCTGTCTAGCGTTCCAAAACTGGGACTGATCATAGACAGGTGCTGCGATCGAATCTATCCGATTCTTGCGCTCAAACTCTATCCACAGATTACGCAGATTACACAGATTTGCGAGGGCCGGCTGAAAGTGCCTTAGCAGCGTAAAATTGAATCTGCGAAATCTGCGTAATCTGCGGATTTAGTTTGCCCTGGCCCAGTTTTGCGCATCTCCATTCGTGTGATTAAATGAAAAGTCTCTCGTTCACTACACTAATAAAATGTCTGATTTCTTATCCGGTCTTAACGACGAGCAACGCATTGCGGTACAAACCACCGAAGGCTCTTTGCTGATTCTCGCCGGCGCCGGCTCCGGCAAGACACGCGTCATCGCGCATCGCATCGCCTACCTGATTGCTGAAAAAGGCGTCGCGCCATGGAACATCCTGGCCGTTACGTTCACCAACAAAGCTGCCCAGGAGATGAGACAGCGAGTGCAGCAACTCCTGCGCGATCAGGAACTGTCAAGCTGGCCACTGGTTTCGACATTTCACAGTCTCTGCGTACGCATACTTCGCCAGGACATTGAAAAACTAAACGACAAGTACACCCGCACGTTCACCATCTACGATCAGGACGACTCGCTTCGGCTAATTAAGAACGCCATCAAGGACCTCGGCCTAGACGAAAAGTACTTAGGGCTGCGCGCCACTCAGTCCGCCATCAGTTCTGCAAAGAACCGCGGCGAGGACGTTGATGCTTTTGCCGCGCGCGCGGATTACGTTGACGAACGCCGCGCCTCGCAAGCGCGCGTCTACGCAACTTATGAAGAACGTCTGCACGCAAACAACGCGCTCGACTTCGACGATTTGTTGATCAAAACGGTGCGCCTGCTCCGCGATGTTCCCGAAGTGCGCGAGAAGTACAACAACAAGTTTCGCTACATACTCGTCGATGAGTATCAGGACACCAACTCGCTTCAGTTTGCCTTGATTAGTTTGCTGACCGAGAAACAACAGAACATTGCGGTCGTGGGGGACGAGGACCAGTCAATCTACAAGTGGCGCGGCGCCGACATTACCAACATCCTCAACTTCGAAAAGCATTTTCCGAATACAAAGACAATTCGGCTCGAGCAAAACTATCGCTCAACTCAGACTATTCTGGATGTTGCCGGCGCGGTCGTGAAACACAACATCGAGCGCAAAGGAAAGAAGCTTTGGACTTCAAATCCGCAGGGTGAGCGCGTGCGTTACTTCCAGGCCTTTGATGCGGAGTCCGAGGCCCGCTTTGTTGCTGCAAAGATTCTTGAGCATCGCGACGACGAGTACGACCTGCGCGCGGCCGTTTTGTATCGCACTAATTCCCAATCGCGTGTTTTTGAAGAAGCAATGCGTCGCGCCGGATTGCCCTACAACATCGTCGGCGGCTTCTCGTTCTACGAGCGGATGGAAGTGCGCGACATCATTGCCTATCTCAAGTTGGCGCTGAATCCAAATGATTCGATTGCTTTGCAGCGTGTCATCAACAGCCCGCCGCGCGGCATTGGCAAACAAACCATAGAAGAGCTCGAGCGTCGCTCGAAACCTATCAGAACCGGGAGTAGTAGCGACCGGGTAACTGACGGCGTAGAGCCGCTCTCGCTCTGGGACACGATCGGAGTGGTGATCGACGATCCCCAGAACCTCAGCGTTCGCGCTCTCTCCGCGCTGAAGAGCTTTCGCCGGATCATCCTTCGTCTGGGTCAAATGGGAGGGACCGACCTTGCTGCATCAGCTCACCCTAAGGCCGACGACATTCAAGCTCTTACCGGGACCGCGGGCGTCCCGCCCGCAACGCCGAGGCGCAGCCTCGGCGAAGCAGAAGTTACAAGCCCCCCGGAAAGGCAGAGCCATTCCGCACATCAAACGGCGGAGCCGCAAGCCGTCTCCGACATCGTCAAAGCCGCCATCTTCGACACTGGCTACGAGAACGCACTCAAGTCGGAGAAGACTGACGAAGCCGAGGCGCGACTGGAAAACTTGCAGGAGCTGGTGAATGCTGCCGTCGACTACGATGAACAAGGCATCGAAGGCCTGCGTGAATTCATTGATCACTCGGCGCTTGTTTCCGACGCCGATCAGTACAAACAAGACGCGGTCGTCACACTCATGACTGCGCATTCTGCCAAGGGCCTGGAGTTTCCCCTGGTGTTTATTGTCGGACTTGAGGACGGCCTCTTCCCGCATTCACGCTCCGCCACCGATCCAGCCGACTTGGAAGAGGAACGGCGTCTCTGCTACGTGGCGATGACGCGCGCAGAAAGATTTTTGTACGTCACGCATGCAATGAAGCGTCGCGTTTATGGCGAGGAGCTGGCGTCGGAACCTTCGCAGTTCTTAAACGAGATGCCGCTGGATTTGATGGAAGATCTTTCGGGTGGAAACTCCTGGCTCTCATTCGCGCGCGACTCATCGACGATTGAATACGAACACGGCGAGTACCGAAATCGAGTCCAAAGTCCAAGGTCCAATGTCCAAAGTCAAATCAGAACCGGGAGCAGTAGCGACCGGGTCACCGCGAGCGACAGGGAGCGCGGCAGCGCCCGCAAAGACAAGTCAAACTACACCGGAAAAACTTACGACAGCGTCGACTCCATCGCCGAATTCTTCAAACAGCGCGCCACAAGTTTGGGTAACACAGGCGGCAGCTTCCAATCAACCCGTGAAAGAGCGGAAAAGGAAAAGACGAATCGCAAGCAAGTCCAAGGTCCAACGTCCAATGTCCAAAGTCAAAACAGAACCCCGACGAGTCCGGGTAGCGACCGCGCTAATAGCGGCGGAAGTTCGGGCCTTAGAAAAGGTTCAGGATCGTTTTCCCATTCACCCGTTCCCCCTTCCCCCGTCGGCGCCGCCGACTTCGTCCCCGGCTCTTACGTGAAACACGCTAAGTATGGCCGCGGCCTTGTCCTCCGCCGCGAAGGTGTTGGGGAGTCACTAAAATTGACCGTCACCTTTCCCGGTTACGGTCAAAAGAAACTCGTCCAGAAATACGCCGGCCTGGAGAAAGCATGAGCGAGTGAGCAGTGGGCAGTGGTGCTTTCTGCTTTCTTCCTACTGCCCACTGCTCACTGCCCACTGCTCCTACACCGTCACCGTCGTTCCATCAAACTTCGTCAAACTAAATCCGCCGAAGTTTTCGTTGTAGCAGGCGCGCTGGTCGCGGAGTATTCCAATCGCCAAATGCTCGCCAAGTTTTAGTGATTCAGTTGCGTCTGAGCGCCAGTGAACGCCGGCAATGTCGCGGCCGATCGCAACATTCGAAGCAATCTTGTTGAGCTCGCCGCCGACGGTCATCTGGCCGGCATCCGCGCCGGCGTAGGCCTCCAGCGCAAAACCATTGGGTGTCGGCTGCATCGGGGTTGTGAGACTGCTGATCGGTGTCGACTCCTTAAACCACGCCTTCAGAATCGTCACACACGCTCCAGCCACTGTTGCGTGTCCGGCGCCGTAAGCCGGATGCGTCGGCGAACCTTCCGGAAAAGCCATCGGCAACAGGTAGGTGCCGTTGCCTGCGCCGTTAAACTGCTCGTTGTGTTGCTTGATCGCGGCGAGCGCGGTCGAGCTATTGATCGATGGGTGAACATTGAACGCGCCCGGATGCGTGCGGTTGTATTCAATGCGTCCTGCGAAAGCCTCCGGCCGCAGTCGTCGATGCACAAACCACTTCTGATACCACACGGCTTTCAGACAACGCGTCGAGACCTCGCACAACAGGGTCGCGATGTGTGGGCCGCCAAATGTTCCAAAGCCCGCCTGCGTTGGATTGCCGTTGTACGGGTTGCCATCATCGAATGGCGCGCCCATGCCAGCCAGAACGAGGAAGGCCTGGAAGTAACCTTGAAAGAGCACGTCGATGTGAACCCACTGGCCGATGTCACGGCCCATGCGCATGTAGCGCCTCGTAGGATCAGCGACGTCGCCGCTCACCGGATTAAGGCCGTTCTGTATATTCAGCCAATCGCTGAACGCAGTCATGTAGTCGCGCCCGAGTCCTGCTCCGCCATTGCCGGCAGTGGAAACCGGGGCCGCTGTGATGATTTGCTGGTCCACTACATTCGCGCCAAAGAGACACGGCAAATAGAAGTACTGCGAAATGTATGGTCCAACTTTGTCTCCCGGCGTCAGACCGCGAAAAAGAAACTCAGGCGTAACCGCTCCCAGTGTGTTTTTGGGTCCTTTGAAGTCGGTGCCGAAGTTCGTTAAGTCTGCGCCCGCTGCCGCTGCTGTTGGATGTGATCCGTAATTGTTGAAGGGCACATCGCGCAGCAATGCCATCCAGTAGTTTTCCGCGATCTCCGCCGCCTCTTCCCTGCTCGCGAAAGCGGGCGCGGGCAGTTGGACCAGCGCATGGGAATCGGGGCCCTCCATGTCAAACGCGACTCCCGCCTGTGGATTGGTTAGCTTGCGGCTGCCACCAAGCGGGATCGAATCAAAGTGTGCCGGCCTCTCGCTGTCGAGAGCCCTCACCATCGCCTGAAACGCAACGAGGTCCACCGTGCCATCGCTGTTGTGTGGCAGGCCTTTCGAGTAGCTGGCCGCCTTGTTTGCATAAAGCGCTTCGTCGTTGTTCGTCGGGTGTTGCAGGTTAGGAGGTGTTGCTTTGAAACCAGCCTGCGCCGCATCCTTGCGAATCTTTAGACACTCGCTGGCGCGATCATTTTCTCCATGTCCCTGATCTTCCTGACGCTGATTCCCAAGTTCTCCGGGTGCAGCTACTGCTATCGAACCTCGTGTCCCAAGCAGCGGCTCAACGCCAATGACTCCTGCGGCGATGGTTACGGCTCCAGTCACACCAACCTGGCCAATGAATTTTCGTCTGCTGGGAGATTTGGCAGACCTGGTTTGAACGGTCTTTACCTTCATGGGGGTTCTCCTAAACGATGAGCTCTCTGCCGTTTGCTGATCCTATTACCGCTCGCTGATTGATTGCTGATTGCTGACCGCTGACTACTTATCTGATGAGGAATTGCGGGGCAGAACGATTGCTGACTTCTGACCTCTGCTCTTGCGGCTACTCATACCATAGCTCCACTTCTTAGGGATAGCTTTTTCGCGCAAGAATGGTGGGTTGTTTGGAATTTAGGAAACGAATTTTTAACTGGGACCGCGGGCGTCCTCGCCCGCAATACACCGAGGCGTAATCCGAGGGTAATTTCCTGTTTTGAAAAACTCTGTGCGCCTCTGAGCTCTCTGTGTCTCCGCTGTCGCGGCTTCGGCTTTCCTTCATCTACAAAGCGAGCGGCACGGGCTTATTTCGTTCCAGCTGAGGCGCATCGTCCGATGAGAATCCGTGAAGTCATAGCAGAGGAGCTCTCGCTTCGAAAATGAAGGAGCCCAAACCCCTGAAGGCTGAATTAATGCTTGAATCTCCTACCACCCGGCGTGTACTCTAATTGTGCCCCTTCCTGAGTTCCCCCACATTAGCAATCAGTAATCAGTAATCAGTAAACAGCAATCAGCAGACGGCTGCCGGCAATAATCATCCCTACTTGGCGATTTGGCTGATACTATCTAAACAATGACTATCCAGGGCTCCTTAAGCACGATGACTGTTTCCGATCTGCTGCAGTTTTTGGCGGCGGGGAAGAAGACTGGGTTGCTGAAGTGCAGCCACGCAAAGGTTGTCAAAGGAATCTATTTTGAGAATGGAAGCATAGTCGGCTCGAGTACTAATGATCCGGGAGAGTATCTCGGCCAGGTGCTCATCCATTATGGAAAGATAACCGAGTCTCAACTTCAGGCGGCGATGGAGATCCAGCGGGGTGGGGACCAAGTCCAAACTCGAATCAGCGATGTCCAAAGTCCGGGCGGAAAAGAAGTCTCAAGTCCCAAGTCTCAAGCCTCAAGTCCGGCTGGGAAAGAAGTCTCAGGTTCCAAGTCTCAAGCCTCAAGTCCCGGTGGAAAAGAAGTCGCAAGTAACAAGTCTCAAGCCTCGAGTCATACACCCGCGAGGCTGGGGCAGATTCTGGTGGCGCAGGGCTTACTTACCGATGCGGAAGTGTCGAAGGTCCTCAGGATTCGTACGTTAGACATAATTTACGATCTGTTTATCTGGAAGGAAGGACATTTTGAGTTTTACTTCGAAGGACCACTGCCTGCTGATTTCACTCGCGTCAATGTCGAAGTCAACAGAGTAATCATGGAAGGGGCTTATCGGGCCGACGAGTTCACCCGATACCGAACGCTGATTCCGTCTGATCGCACAGTGATGGAGTTGGGCACCGGTTGGACTTCCTCTTTAGGCAGCGGGAAAGAAACCAGGGAACTTCTGTACTTCCTGGAGAAGCGCATGTCGGTAGCGGAAATCTGCTACAACATGCACTCCTCTTCGTTTGAGGTTTATGGGCAACTCTACGATCTCGTACAGAAAGGCGTGGCCCGAGTTGCCGGTGAGTTGCCGGAGACTCCCGACCCGGTGGTGGAGATTGCTGATCTGCCTGAGGCTGCTGCTGACCTGCTCTTGCTCGCCCGTCGCGAGCTTGATAACGACGGAGCAGAAAAAGCTATCTCAATTATCCACACGCTGTTGAGACACGAGCCGCAAAACACGGCCGCCCACAACCTGCTGCTGGAAGCTGAAAAGAAGTTTATTGAACAGGTCTATGCCCAAATACCACAGAGCGGAGTGCCGAAGATTGTGGTGCCGCTGGACGATTTGGCGTCAAAGGGTATTGGACCGCAGGAGGGATTTGTGCTCTCACGGATCAACGGCGAGTGGGACATTCAATCGATCCTGTCGATCTGCCCGTTTCGCGAGGCTGACAGCCTGCTTATGATCAAGAAGCTCTGGGACCAGGGGATTGTGGGATTCTGAGGTCAGTGAGCAGTGAGCAGTAAGGAATTGTTACCACTCACTGCTCACTGCTTACTGCTCACTGCTTACTGCTCACTGCTTACTGCTCACCGCTCACCGACTAAGCGTCGCGTCGATTCTTTCCAACAAGGCAACGGCGTCGAAGGGTTTGGGGAAGACCTCGATGCAGCCAACCGCGTGGACGTCCGCCCTCACTGCCTCTGTCAAAAACGCACTCACAACGAAGATTGGTGTGTGGGCGAGTTTGGGTTGCTCGTGAATGCGACGCGCGGCTTCGACTCCGTCCATTTCCGGTAATGACAAGTCCATCAGGATGAGATCGGGACAATAGGCGCTCGCCTTCAACAAGCCTTCCAGCCCGTCCTCTGCTTCGATGACCTTGTAGCCCTGCTTGCGCAGCAGCGTCGAAAGCAGCTCGCGGGTATCGGTGTAGTCCTCGATAACCAGGATGGTGCCGGTTGGTATGGGGCGAATGTTTGGTTTGGATGTTTCGTGGATGGGGCCTCGGGAAAGTGCGCGTGCTGGAGTCATGGCTTACCTCTTAGTCAGTGAGCAGTAAGCAGTGAGCAGTTGGCAGACAGCAATCAGCAGTCAGCGATCAACTGCGCTTACCACTAGGTTATTTCGTTGAGAGGTTCAATCGGGGCAGGTAACGAGGAAAGGTTACCACGAAACGCGTGACGGACGGCAGACTGAACCCACAGGATTCGGGCAGATAACACAGAAAAACCACAAAGTCAGTGGGACAGTAGTCCGTAGTCAGCCGGGCGGGCGGTAGTGTCTTAATTTGGAGTGCGGTGACCTGGCGGCGCTTTGGTCGCTGCGACATGTCGAAGCAAGCGTTCCGAAGAGGCTTTCATTGACGAAACTCGGCGGCGGGCCGCACGGGCCAAAGC
>JALYSR010000199.1 GCA_030854715.1 Acidobacteriota bacterium | reverse complement strand
CAATCGGAATACCCGCTGAAGATTTCCAGTCCCAACCGAGATAGTCGGCCAGGCCCATGCACCCAGTCGGATTTCCTTCCATCGCGTGAATGCCGCCGTAAGTGGCGCAGGTGCCGATCGCAACGACCGCCAAAGCTTTTGGAGCCAGGCGGTCGATCCATTCGTTAGTTGTAATAGGCTGGCCCGTCATCGCGTCCTGGCCCATCGCTGCCCAATAGCCTTCACCACTGAGGTTCTCATTTGGAATGGAGCCTTCGACAACTAACACGAAAGGATCGATTAAGCCCTGTTCGGCCTGATAAAAATACTTCATGAAGTCATCACCGACTTCATAGGCGAGTACAGGATTGTGTAAATGCACATTCGGGAGTCCGGGTATCGCTCCCATCACCACGTCCTCAACGCTCGGCTGGGTCGCCGCAGTGATCGAAACCGAATCGCCGTCACAACCAAGTCCTGCCGTAATCCACACTATGTGAACATCCTTGACCGCCGGTGGCCGTTGCGTGCTACGACCATACGGGGCAGTTTCTGCCGCCATAGGTTTTTCTCTCCTTTCTCACTGGTCGCAATTGAATGGGTGGGCCTGAAGGATGCTGGTACGGCTCGACTGTCCCTGTGCCTTCATGAGCCGCTACTTAAGAAAGCAGTCCGACAAATTCAGGTCCTAAATCTCCGCAGACTTGTCTAAACAGCCAGGCGGGCGTTGGGCTGGTAGTTGCCTCAAAGCGAAGCGGATGGAATGCAACTAGAGACTACTACACCGAATGACTGCTAACAGCGCATCCATCCTTTGGTTGGGGTATACAGAACCGAAAACCCCGCCTTATCAGGGAGCGCCCGGATTATTCTCCTCTGGCGGCCCTGTTGTCTATTCGTAGACCTACGTATTTAATTTAGGCAGTTTGTTCTTTTTGTGTGACGCAAGCCCATAGCGGCATCCAGACACGGCCCGGTGTTTGGAATGGGGCGGCCGCCAGGCAAGCGACGCTTAGTCGTCAATGGAGATAAGTCCACGGCGCAGAGCAAAACGGATTAGCTCGGCCTGGGTGTGCAGATCGAGTTTATGCATGAGATTTGAGCGGTGTGTTTCTGCTGTCCGGCCGCTAATTCCCAGGCGTGCGGCAATCTCAACACTCGTCTTTCCTTCGGCAGCAAGGTGGAGGACTTCTTTTTCGCGGGTGGTTAGCGTTTCATAACGATCAAGAACGGCGGCCTTTGCCCTTTGTTGGTAGATCTCGACGGCACGCTCGGACAGAGGCGGACTCAGAAAGCGACGCCCGGCCGCAGCTGCACGAACCGCGTGCACCAGGTCAGTCGAACTCGAATCCTTCAGCACGTATCCCGATGCTCCGCTGCTTAAAGCCTCAAGAACATACGCTTCGTCGGAGTACATCGAAAGAATCACTACCTGAGTATGCGGTGAGCACTTTTTTACCTGAGGGATAACATCGAGGCCGTTCAGGCCAGGCATCATCAAATCCAGCACCAGTACCCTCGGACTAACCATCTCAACACGGCGGATAGCCTGCAACCCGTCGCCTGCCTCGCCCACTACTCTGAAATCGGGCTCAGCATCGAGTAGGGCTTTCAAGCCCTCGCGGACTATCTGATGATCATCGGCAAGCACAATCGTGGTTCTGTTCTGGTCCAACATTGCGCCTACTCCCTGTATTGTTGTTTTTCCTTCACCGAGTTCTCGTTCAACGCCGGAACAGCACTAACAGCAATACTTAGTTGGGCAGTCAACCGCGTGCCAACGCCGGGCTGCGACTCCACCGTCATTTGGCCACCCAGCAAAACCGCACGCTCACGCATTCCCGGGAGTCCACTGGTTTCGCTCGCCTTCAGGACAGCGTCAACATCGAAACCCTTTCCCCGGTCTTCCACTTCTATTAGTAGCGTCTTTTGATGGGTTGAAAGCCTCACCGTTGCCTCCAGGACCTCAGCGTGGCGGGCAATATTAGTCAGGGCCTCCTGGACCAGCCGGTAAGCCGCTGTTTCAACTTCTGAAGTAAACCTTCTTTTTTCCAGGCCGCTGTGCTTGAAGTGAACTCGCACCTGGGTTTGCGCGGTGTAATGTTCAAAGTGCCACAGCAGCGCGGGTAGCAAACCGAGGTCATCCAACATCGCCGGCCGCAAGTCGAGAGAGAGTTTGCGCACTCGCGCCATAAGTTCATTGACCAGTTGGCGCGCCTGATTCAGGCTCCGGACAATTTCGTCAGCAGGTAAGCGGGTTCCTATTTCGAGGCTTAGTTTGAGTCCGGTAAGAACCTGGCCGATCTCGTCGTGTAACTCCAGAGCAATGTTGCGGCGTTCGGCCTCCTGCACCTCCATCAACCGGCGTGATAAAAACTTAAGGCGCTCGGCATACTCCTGACCCGCAGCCTCTGCCCGCTTGAGTTCGGAAATGTCGAATGCGACGCCGTGAATAAACCACGGCTGACCATCATCATTGCGAACCATCTTAGCTTCACAATGGAACCAAACAACGTGTCCATCCCGAGCCAGAACTCGATAGAGCGACTTCAGCGGCTGACCTGACATAAGCAGCCCAGCGGCTTCCATGCTCCAGCGAGCTTTGTCGTCCGGATGAATCTGTTGGTACCAACGCACTGGATCATTGAGCCATTCCTCCTGGGAAAATCCCAACATCTGTTCAATCTGCGGACTGACATAAGCCTCGCCAATTCCTTTGTCGAGAAACGCCATAAAAACAACTGCGGGAATTTGCTCGACCAGAGTTCGATAGCGTGCGTCAACTTCAACCAGCACACTCCCTTTGTTCTCGCTCGCCCGAAGCGATGCCGCTGCCGCTTTCTCGATCACCGAATCGAAAAATGGGAACGCGCCGGCGAGGTCGACCAGAGTGCTTTCTGCCTCCGTCCAACTCAACGGATCGGGATCCTCAAGCAATAGCCGCTCGCTTGCGGAAGTATCAATACTGGGTAAATCGAAGATGTGCGATGCCATCGTTGGTCTTCCTGATAAGTCTCCAAGACTATTTACTTTTGGCGTTATGGCGTCGCCAGGCCGGCTCTTTGTTAAGTGATGCCTGCGTAAACTTTCTCAGCGCGTGAACGGCTTTACCGTAAGTCATCACCGCATGTGACGACAAAAGCGAGCCCGGGGGTTGATTCATGAAGGGCATAAACTTATCCGGAAAACCTGGCATCGTACAGCCAATACAAATGCCGCCGACGTTGGGACAGCCACCCATTCCGTTTATCCATCCGCGCTTGCCGACGTTGCATTGGACCACCGGACCCCAGCAGCCCAGCTTGACTATACAAGTACGCGATCCATACTCCTCCGCAAACTCAGCCTGTTCGTAATAGCCGCCGCGATCACAACCTTCGTGGACCGTCTGCCCGAATAACCAGGTTGGCCGCAAAGCTTCGTCGAGTGGGATCATCGGCGCGCGATCGGCCGACTGGTACAACAAATAAAGCAGGGTCTCCATAAAGTTATCCGGAAGGACCGGACACCCCGGCACACAGACGATGGGAATGCCAGCTTTTGATTTCCAACTCCAACCGAGATAGTCGGCAAGTCCCATGCAACCGGTGGGGTTTCCCTCCATGGCGTGGATACCGCCATAGGTTGCGCAGGTACCGGCCGCCACAACTGCCCACGCCTTTGGGGCCAGCTTATCGATCCATTCACATGTCGTTATAGGTTGTCCTGTTTCTCTGTTTGTTCCAAAGGAAGCCCAATAGCCTTCAGCTTTGTTGTTCTCGTTAGGAATCGATCCCTCGATCACCAGGATAAATGGCTCAATCTTCCCTTCTGCTCCCTTATAGAAGAACTCCATGAAATCCTCGCCGTTTTCATAAGCGAGGAAAGGGTTATGGAAATTAACTTTGGGAATTCCGGGTATACCTCCGAGCAACACCTCTTCCAAACTTGGCTGGGTGGCTGCGGTCATTGCGATGGTATCTCCATCGCAGCCGAGGCCAGCCGTAATCCAGAGGACATCTATTTCTCTGATCGGTCCTATCCTGGGCTGGTGGTGGGCAGTCATCATTACTGATGTCGGCGGGGTCTCGCTCTGGATTGCCAATAGTTCGACTAGACAACAAACATAGGATGGTTACTCGGACGCCGTCAAGGAATTCGCCGTTGTGGGAAGCTTCGAATCCAACCCTCGGCGGGGGTTGACTACGATTCTGCCCCGGCTCACCTAACCCCTGAAGCCAGGGACTTTGGTGCGCTTACCGGTCTCTGCGCAAATAACAAGAACTTCTGATCGACGCAGGAAACAATCCTACGTAATTATTTGACAGCTTGGATATGAGCGAATTCTGAGGAACGCGTGAGTTTTTCTTAGATGCCAAAATGTCATCTAAAAGACAGTTGACTGATGGCCTCATGTTTTCACTTCTCGAAAGCAATGTTGTCAACCACTACCGTCCCTTTCTCAATCGCGCATTTGTCGCAAAACACGCCTACCGTGATTGAGGTCAACTTCTTGAGAATATCCCGCTTGAAGTCTAGCGGCGTAGCCCATTGGGGCTGGCTGAAGGAGTCGAGCTTTAGTTTATAGGTATTAAAACCGGAAGACAGCCGAAAGCTCGCCGTTGGATACCCTCCGTCCTGGACTAGTCAGTTCAGCCAGCATCATGATTCCGTGTTCCTGGCTTCCCGAGATAGCTGCATACGCGCGAACTCATCCCGAAGCCGATCTTGGCTTGCACCTGACGCTCACCAGCGAGTGGAGCCTTTATCGGTGGGGTCCGGTCCTGGCAAAAGAGCGTGTCCCTTCTCTTTTGGACAGCAATGGTTACTTCTACTTAACGGAGACCGAAGCCGCCGCCCACATTGACCCTAAAGAAGCTGAAGCAGAGATTCGCGCACAAATTGCGCGCGCCAGAGCACTTGGTATCCAACCGACGCACCTCGACTCGCACATGGGCACCCTTTACCAGAGTCAGGCTTTGTTTGAGACTCTGTTC
>JALYSR010000197.1 GCA_030854715.1 Acidobacteriota bacterium | reverse complement strand
GTCTAAACGGGGCTGAACTCTCAGCGCGGGTTGACAGCGAGGCAGCCGCGGTTATTCTAAGAGATTTTTTGGACAGCGATCAGGAAAGAATTCTGGTTCCCCGTACTTGATGTAACTCTTCTACCTTAAAAGCTAACCATGGTAAAACGTATTCTCTTACTTGTTGCTTTCGCGATTCTCATAATAGCCGGCCTGGCATCGTTCCTGGTTTATCGAGACCTCCACACTTCCATCCAGCACACTAGGCATGGACACTACGTTGACATTCCTCGCGGGTCCTCGCCCACGACTGTCGTCAACAAGCTGGCTGCTGAAGGGATAATCAGACACAAGTGGCCCCTCCTGCTTTACCTGAAGCTCAGCGCGAGCGGAACTCAGTTGAAAGCAGGAGAATATGACTTCCCTTCTCCAATTTCGCCGTTAGGCGCGTATGCCCGGCTTCGTGAGGGAGAGCAACGCTTAATTCGCCTCACTATAGTAGAGGGGTGGACACGTTGGGATATTTCGAACGCTATGTTCAAAGTCCCTGAGCTTCATTTAGAAGACCCCACTTCCGCCTTGCCCTTAATGAATAACGTAAGCCTTATAGACGACTTGGATCCGGTAGCTAAGAATCTTGAAGGTTACCTGTTTCCCGACACTTATGATTTTCCCCCGGATACTAAAGCGTCTGAAGTGATCGCAATTATGGTCAAACGCTTTCGTAAGGAGTGGAAACCGGAATGCGCTCAGCGGGCTCGCGAGTTGGATAGATCACCCCGCGAACTCGTCACTATCGCTTCGTTGATTGAAACTGAGGCGAAGCTGAGCAGCGAACGTCCGTTAGTTGCCTCTGTTATCTACAATCGTCTCGATAAAGGAATGGCTTTGGCAGTTGATTCAACTATTATTTATGCTTCAAAGCTTGAGGGAAAATGGCGAAACGATGGGAAGGTTTACAAGAGCGACGTAGAGCGTCGCTCACCCTACAACACGCGCCTCCATTCTGGTTTGCCTCCTGGGCCCATCGCTTCCCCCGGCAAGAGTTCGCTGGAGGCAGCACTCTTTCCGGCTCAAACCGATTATCTTTATTACGTGCGTGAACCATCCCGGGATGACGGCGCGCACAATTTCTATAACAACGAAAGTGATTTCGGAAACGGCGTGCGCGCTCTGCGAAATTGGGAGCAACAAAGAGATTCTGCAGTCGGGAAGTGAAATGGACCTGGCCGCCCGAAGGCTCGTTAGTTGATGTTCACGCCGGGGAAATGAATCTCACAGGCTCCTCTTGAAATTGGCGAGGGCATACTCTATTCTCATTTCGACGTCCTCCCTGATTGCCGTGCTGATTTCAAAAGGTGCTTAACCATGATGAGGCTCGCAAGTCTTTTGGTCGTAATTGCGTTAACCGCTATTTCCGCACTCGCTCAAGGTAAGGGTGTGGACAAGCAGAGCGAACGGGTCAGGGATAGTTCTAGTCGCTCGGCTGCGAGCAATGGCAGCAAAACCGACACTGGAGCTGGCAGAGGGATAGACTTTGGCAAGGGACGAACACCCGTCGTGCCGCCGCTGCCCAATCCCTATCGGTTCGCAGCCCGGCGCGACGTAATCTTGAAAGCAGTCGCCGACGTAATGCGAGATCGCAAAATGATCGTTGACGAGCCCGCGTCTAAACCGAGCGAGGGGATCATCGTTAGCCAGCCGTACACGTTCATCAAAGGCGCAGTCGTCACCCAATCGGAATTAGGCCGGTACGCCGATATCACTAATTCGACCGCCCGAGGTTGGACACGGGGCCGATATACGATAACTGTTGAAGTGCAACCTATCGACGGCAACAGCGCGAATGTTTCTGTGAACGCGAAGATAGAAGGCCGAACGGACGGGGCTACAGGGGCTGAGTGGATTACGCTCCCTACGACCGGCGGCGCAGAGGAAGAATTCCTTTCCGCGCTAATCGAGAACATCACCGGATCCCCCCCGCCCGGGCGGTCGCAGTGATAGCCATCCAATTAAACTTCCCAGTTAAGGTAATACTTGAAGAGCACTAATCTCAAATGATCACTGATTCTGAACACGAGTTGTTTGCGGAACCAAAGGGTTCGTTAGCACCCAAGCTTCTGGGCGCCGGGTTAGCAGTGCTGATCACGGCCGGGTTGTTCCTGGGATATACGGCTCTGCGGAAGCGTCACCAGCAGAACAACGCGGCGCAAGTCATCGCCGGCACGCCCCAAACTGGGGAACCCAAGAAGCCCCCAAAAGCACTCGTCTTGGTTGACGACGCGCTTTTGCAGGGAGGTAAGACCATCATCGGCGGTACCGTAAGAAATACTTCTCCTGAGAAACTGGGAGATGTTTCAGTTGAATTGGAGTTGAAGCGCCGCAAAGACGGTGTTGGTGAAAAAAGGCTGGTTGCGTTGGAGCCGGCGCATTTGGAGCCTCAGCAGGAAGGGCGCTATTCAGTACAACTGAAAGCACAAGATTATGGTTCAGCTCGGCTGGTTGCTTTGAGGGTGGGTCCCGATTCTTTGCCACTGCCTTACGCGACCGCCCAGGGTCAAAAGCGTGCGCCGGAAAGACTGGAATCAAAAACCGTCACGGTCGAAAAGCGTTCTTCAAAGGGAGGCGCATTCCTCAACTCCCCTGATAACCCTGCGCACGTTCCCTAGCCGATGCACTTCAGGTGGTTTCTAAGTCGCCAGGATTTCTTTTCCATCAATTCTTCCGCGTCCCTCAAGTTATCGTTGAGAGGTCGGCAAGGCGACGATTAATGTCGCGTCTCAGGTGAAGGATAGACATTGGTCGTTAGCTGGCAACGAAAGGTGGGGAGTCATACGATACCAACCGCCCGTTACCTTTCGTTTCAAGCCCGGGCTTTCCAGGAGAATGCAACCCCTGCTGCCATTAGCTCGTCATAACAATCTCTCATACGTACGTTACGCTCTCGTAGCTATATCAAAGTTTGGCGCCCTGAAAGTTATGTCTCTTACACTCGCGAAGTCCTTTGCCAAAGCACTGGCAGTCGTCAGTTTGCTTGGCGCTATTGGTGCAGCCGCACAGGCTCAGACCTCGAGACCCGTCACTTCCGTCGAGTCGATAGATGCTGAGAAAGCATCGTCCACTGAACAGAAGACATCCACCTCGCTGGAAGACGAAATGCGGTCCAAGGTCGCCATTAAGGCTGCTGAAAAAGAGTATCAGGAGAACCTCGAAAGAGCCCGGGATCTTTCATTCCTGAGCGAGGCTGTAATAACTTCCTACAAGAACAGGAAACAGCTCGACCGCCAGGACATCAAGAAGCTTGAGAAAGCGGAGAAACTCGCTAAGGGCATTCGCGAAGCAGCAGGCGGTTCCGAAGATGCCACAAAATTGGAGAAGCCTCCTCAGGATCTGGCTTCGTCATTGACCCTGTTAGGCGAATTATCCGAATCACTTAAGGTTAAAGTTGAGAAAACGCCAAAGCACGTCGTTTCTGCGGCGGTGATCGATGAAGCTAATGTTTTACTTGAAGTCATCCGTATCATTCGAGCACTATCTCCCAAACCGTAACTTCGTGACTCAATGCTTCAGTCGAGACCAACATCAACCCTGCTGTCATGGCTAGCGATTATTCTCGCTGCTCTGCTGTTCCCTTCTTTCACAAAAGCTCAAGAGCAGGACGAGGTCGTCCGGGTCGACACCGATCTTGTAGTCCTCAATGTCACAGTAACCGACAAGACGGGCCAATACATTCCTGGTTTGCGGCTCGCCGACTTTAAGATCTTCGAGGATGGTCAGGAGATTCCGGCGCAGTTAATCTCAAGTTTCACCGTCCACGAATCCCCGTTCGCGTCCGTGGTACTGCTCGACACCTCGAGCAGCATGGAAACTCGGCTTTCACTGGCCCGCTCGGCTGCGATTCGTTTTCTCGATAGGTTGCGCGAAGAAGATGTGGCAGCCGTCTACAAGTTTGATACTAAAGTTGAACTGCTTCAGGAATTCTCCGGAGGTCGTGATCTGGCCCCGATGGCCTTTGGTGTTCGCGCCAGGGGTATGACTACATTGAATGATGCCATAGTTGACGCAGCCAAAGCGCTCTCCGAGCGACCAGAGAAAAGGAAAGCTATCGTCGTGTTATCTGATGGCCTCGACACCTTCAGCAAGGCGTCATCTGAAAAGGCGCTCGAGACTGCGCTCGCCGTGGGTGCCACTATCTATGCTGTAGACATGTCGGCCATAGAAACTGGGCCAGGGCACGACCATCAAAGCGCTCTGGTGCTTAAGAGTTTCGCCGAAAAGACTGGCGGCCGCTTTGTTGCTACTCCTGGTGGCCCGGCGCTGCGCGATGCGTTTGCCAATATTGCCGATGAACTGGGTCACCAATACACCGTGGCGTATCGTCCATTGAACCGAGCGCACGATGGGAAGTGGCGCAAGCTGGAAGTAAAAGTTTCCAATCCGGATTTGATTGTGAGAACTCGAAAATCCTATCGCGCTCCGCGGCGTTAAGTATTTGCCGACTCTAAAATGTCGTCAACGAGAAGTTTTGTTAAGCGCCTTTTCGCGATGTCTTTCCAAAGCAAGCTCAATCAGAGAATCAAGCATTCTGGAATAACTCAAGCCGGAAGCTGCCCACATTTTAGGATAGCCGGAAACCTCCGTGAGTCCGGGCATTGTATTCAACTCATTAATAAGTAGTTCCCTTGTGTCGCGTTTGAGGAAAAAATCAACGCGTGCAAGGCCGGCACCGTCAACGGACTGGAAGGCCTGAATTGCCAGCCGTTGAATTTTCGTAGCCAGGGACTTGGACACGGGAGCGGGAACTTCAAAATCCACGTGACCCGTGTTCGTATACTTCTCAGCGTAGTCGAGGAAGCCGGCTGAATTGTCGTGGACCACATATTCGCCAGGCAAACTCGCAACGGGTTGATCGTTTCCCAAAACGGCGCACTCAATTTCCCTGGCATCAACCGCCTCTTCAACTATTACTTTTCGATCATATTCAGCGGCTAAATTTATCGCCTGTTCAAGCGATCGCTTATCAACCGCTTTCGAAACTCCTACCGACGATCCCAGATTGGCGGGCTTCACAAAACACGGAAGACCAATCTCGCGCATCACCGTCTTGATAACTTTTGCGGGGTTCTTTTGCCAGTGGGAACGAAGAAACCAAACGTATTTACACATCGGCAGGCCAGCTTGAAGAAACAGTAACTTCATCGCGACTTTATCCATCCCGCACGCGGAGGCGAGCACGCCGCAGCCGACGTAGGGAATGTTGGCCATCTCGAGTAGACCCTGAATTGTGCCATCCTCGCCGAATGGTCCATGCAGGACTGGGAACACCACGTCAAGCTGTCGTGATGTCGGCGCTCCTCCATTTAGGTCGAAGGACATCAATCCCGTATGGGAAGGATCGCCAAGTATCGCGACATCGCCACGAGATTCGGAGGCCAGGCCTGAAGGAAGTAGTGATTGCGCCTCCTGCGGCAGAAGGTGAGAAGCTTCGGGCGGTGAGAGCCACTTCCCTTCCTGGGAAATAGCTATCGGCAGAACGTCATACTTCTTCCGATCGATTGCCTGAATCACAGAAGCTGCTGAACGCACTGACACTTCGTGTTCGCCGGATCGACCACCAAAAATCACTCCCACGCGAATCTTTTTCGCCAAACAAATACACCTGCTTTTCTAGAGAATGGTTTTGCCAAGGCCCGAAAGGATTAACTCGACTCCAAGCTCGGCAGTCTTATTGTTAACATCCAGAGCCGTGTTGATCTCGACAACCTCAAGTGAACGCATACCACCAGCATCGCCGATCTTTTCCATAGCCAAATGCGCTTCACGATAGGTTAGGCCGCCACGCACGAGGGTACCTGAGCCCGGGGCGTCTCCAGGATCGAGCGCATCAACATCAAAGGTTACTGCATAACCACCGCTGGCGCGCGACGCAATTGCGATCGCGTCATCCATACAAGCGCTCATCCCCCGTTCATCAATCTCGCGCATAGTGATGAAACGAATGCCAAGCTTCTGAATCAGTTCGCGCTCACCCCGATCGACGTCTCGCGCGCCCACGTGCACGCAAAACTCCGGACTAAGCTTCGGGGTAAAGCCGCCAATGTTGACCAGTTCAGGGGCGCCATAACCTAAAACCACGGCGAAGGGCATTCCATGAATATTTCCGGAAGGTGTTGTTTCCGGCGAGTTCATATCCGCGTGAGCATCGAACCAGATCAACCCCGGGGTCTCATTGCGCTTACGGCAATATGATGAAAAACCGGAAATCGACCCGATGGCGATTGAGTGGTCGCCACCCAGGATCAGCGGCAACTCGCCCGCGCCCAAAATCTCTTCAACCTTTTGCGCCAGTTCTTCACATGCGGCCTTGATCTCGATCAGGTGTTTGAGCTTATCTCCAGCAGCCGGAACTGACCGGGCTCGCGAGACGTGCAGGTCGCCCAAATCGCGCACCTCGTAACCCAGCGCCGCAATTCGCTCATTCAACCCTGCAACGCGAAGCGCAGCGGGTCCCATATCGACGCCGGCCATACTTGCGCCGTACGCCAGCGGAACGCCGACAATTCCAACCGCCCTTGGCTTTCCGGCTTTCTTCACGTTTTGCTTTAAGTTATTTTCTACAGTAACTGCATCCATATTGGCCTGCTTCCTAGCTACCGAGATTAATATTGAAACCACTTCCGCCGCCACCCTGAGTTGGGAAGAAAGGTTTCAGTAGTCCGGCCAGCGCCGCGAGGTTACGCGTCTGGATCAACAACTCTCCGGGACCGCTGAACTCCGCCACGATCCCTTCCCCGCTCATCATGCTGCGAAAGAAACCAGCCGCCGCCTTGCGCAACGTGTACTGCGTGGTTCCTTCCCAGGCCACGAGATGGCCGGTATCGACGACATAGCGGTCGCCCGGCTGCAAAGTTTTTCGATGAATCGCTCCAAAGGACGAGACCAGCAACAAGCCGCGTCCCTGGACCATAAGCACAAACAAGCCTTCGCCGCCGAAAAACGATTTTGCGCCGCCCCATTTTGTATCAACAGTCAAACTTGCATCGCCCGCCAGGTAGGAACTTGATTGCACGAAGAACGTCTGATTGTTGAGTTCAATGGCGGCGATATCGCCAGGCGCACCAGGAGCGAACGTGACTTCGCCGGGACCGCCGCGCGCGGTGAACGTGGAAACAAACGCCGATTCCCCACCGGCAGCGCGTTTAATTGCACCGAACAGTCCACCCTTCATTTGCGATTGCAGTTCGATGTTTGCCGACATCGATACCATTGCGCCCGCTTCCGCCTGAATTGACTGTTCAGCCTGGAGCTGAATTACAGCCAGCGAAAAGGCAGGTTGATGTAAAACTTCGTATCTGTAGCCCACGCCTTGCCCACGCGAATCTTCATCTATGTGAATACCATGGGCCTGGGCAAAGCCGGCCGGCTGTGCCGCCTGTGCAGGTGCTCCGGCAGTGGCTTCCAGCCGGTAGCCACAACCACCGCAGAAGACTGCGCCGGGAAGTAAGGATGCGCCACATTTGGGACAGTTCATACAATCACTCCCTGGGATTTTTCGTTGATAATTGCCACCGCTTCTTCAGGTGTGCTGGCAAAGTCCAGCACAGCAACGTCATCATCGCTGACTGCCAGATGCTTTTGCCATTCACGCACAATGGGAGGCCAGCATTCACCGAGGAGAACAAGTGGCCGGGGACCAATCACCTTGGTTTGGATCTTATTCCAAACCAGGGACAGCTCAGTGACGGTGCCCATCCCGCCGCGAATGGCAATAAAACCGACTGACCGCGTGATCAGCCGCTGCAGCCTTTCGTAAAAATGCGGCGTAGCCACCTTGTCAGTCAGATAGCGATTTGGCTCGGCCTTAAACTGATTCATAACAATACCGAGCACTCGCCCTCCTCGCTCGTGAGCGCCTCGACTTGCTGCTTCCATCACACCTAAATAACCGCCAGTGCAGATCGTAAAGCCTGCATCAGCCAGGAGTTCGCCGACGCGTTTCGCCTGCGCATACTCTGGGTCGGTCTCACCGCACTTTGCTCCACCGAAGATGGTCACAATTCGTTCTTGGTCTTCGCTGGTCATCTCTTTTTATGTCTGCTCACGCAGCAACAGCCCCGCTCACCACGAGCGAGCCTGCCTGTTTGTATTCGAGAAGGTCTTCGCGAGTCTTGAAAGAACCGCCGTTATAATTCTCCGGCACGGGCGTGGGATCGTATAGACGCTGATCCGAGACATTAATAAAACCTGCAAGCTCGAATAGCGTCCGGTACTGCGCACAACTCAACAGATGGACCGGCACCTTGAGTTGCTCCACCCACTGATGTGAAGGCTTATTTTCCTCGTAAAGATCGATGACGGTAACAAACCGGCCACCGGGCGTGAGCACCCGCCGTATCTCCCGCAACGCAGCCGGCACGTCCGCGTAATAATAGAGGGACTCCATGGAGAATGCGTGGGTAAAGTCTCCATTTTCGAAAGGCAGTGTTTCCGCACTCGCAAGACGAAACTCGAGATTCGTAAACGAAGCGGAACTTTCACGCGCAATGCGTATCATCTCGTCGGAAATGTCGATGCCGACAAGGTGTCCAGCCGGCGCTTTCTCCGCCATCAGTCGCGTGGCCCAACCCGAACCGCAACCAATATCAAGTACGCGCGCGCTCTGTGGGATCTTCAGCAGTTCGATCGCCTGCTCTCCGACCGGTCGATGACCTTTCTCCATGCTGGTGCCGCGCCCAGCCGCCGCCCAGTCGTTAAATTCTAAACGTAGTCGCTCGTCCATCGAGTCAATCGATAGTTCTTTTGAAGCTACGGTGTCCATTATTTTCAGGTTCCCGATCCAGAGGCGGACACTGCCCGCCTGCGATAAACCAAGGAGGCGGGCAATGCCCGCCTCTAAACTAACGACTACGGTCGCAAACGATAAAGCATGCGCGGGAATGGAATGGTTTCTCTGACGTGCTCAATGCCACACATCCAGGCCGTGCAACGCTCAACGCCCATGCCGAATCCCGCGTGAGGAACGCTGCCGTAACGCCGCAAGTCGAGGTACCACTCGAAAGCTTCCTGCGGTAGTTCATGCAACGCTATTTGTTCCTTGAGAAACTCCAGCGAGGTGGCGCGTTCGCCACCGCCAATCACTTCGCCGTATCCTTCCGGCGCCAGAACGTCTACGCCAAGCGCTAACTCCGGTCTGTCCGCGTCCCGAGCCATGTAGAAGGCCTTCACTTCCGCTGGATAGTGATGGACCATAAGCGGCCTATCGTAGTTAGCGGACAGATACGATTCATCAGGCGCTCCGAAGTCTCCACCCCACTCAAAGCGCGTTTCAAGCGCGCCTTTTGCGTGCCCTTCGTGCAACATCTTCACCGCGTCGTCATAGCGCAACCGCGGAAAGGGCGGCACAATCGACTCGAGCTTGGCAGTATCGCGTTCCAGAATCTTTAGTTCTTCGCCTCGAGTCTCCAGAACCCTTGAGGCAATGTAGGAAAGCAATCGTTCCGACAAGCTCATCACATCGTCGAGCGTGGCGTAGGTCATTTCCGGCTCGACCATCCAAAACTCAGTCAGGTGGCGGCGCGTCTTCGATTTTTCAGCGCGGAAGGTGGGGCCGAAACAATAAACTTTTCCAAAAGCCGCAGCCGTAGCTTCGTTGTAAAGCTGGCCTGACTGTGTCAGGTAGGCTTTCTCACCTTCAAAGTAGTCAACCTCAAAAAGCGTCGTCGTTCCTTCGCAGGCTGCGGGCGTGAAGATCGGCGAATCGCAAAGCGTAAATCCGTCATTGTCGAAAAAATCCCGAACTGCCTTCACTACCGTGTGTCGCACCTTGAGGATCGCGTGCTGACGTCTGGACCTGAGCCACAGGTGGCGATGGTCCATCAAAAACTCCGTCCCATGTTCCTTAGGCGTAATTGGGTAGTCGTGGACTTCCTGGAAAACTTCCGCCCGCACCAGATCGATCTCATATCCACCAGGGGCGCGACTGTCGGCGCGCACGGTTCCGGAAATAGCCAGAGCCGATTCCTGGCCAAGCCCTTTGAGCGAATCCCAAACTTCAGGCGCCACAGCATTCTTGAGCGCAACGCATTGCACCACGCCTGTGCCGTCGCGCAATTGCGGGAAAAGAATCTTGCCACTCGAACGAAGGTTGTAGAGCCAGCCTTTGATAGTGACTTCCTGACCTACGTGTTCTGAGAGTTGATTGATGAAGGTGCGGGCGGGGGTTGCTGTTTCCAGTGATTTTGATTCCGTTACCATCTGTTATTTCTTGTAAAGCCAGCTTATCAGTTTGCAAGCGCGAGTTAACCGCTTGCGTTAAAAAATTAGTTTACCGTAATCCGTTCTCTAATCATTCTGCGCAATGCCGGAAACCGATCCAGCCAGTCTGCGGCCTGGAGCACAATTGCCAGCGTAGGTTGAATAAACGGTTCATAAGCGCTGCCTCGATTACGAACCGCGGTTTGGTATGAAAACGTGCCAATGGCCTTCAGGCCGCGTTGAATAGTCATCAACCGAAACTCTTGTGCGAAGTCATCGGGATCGAGCGCTTCGAGACCAAGTAGGCGGCGTTCTTCGAGCAGGAACAATCTGTACGCGCGCAGTTCCGCGAGTGAAGGTGGCTCCGAGCGCCGGTCCAAAAGGAACGAAACCAGATCGTAAGTGACCGGACCCATGCGTGCGTCCTGATGATCTACGACTCGCAACAGGTTATTGTCATCAACCATCAGGTTGGCCGCATGAAAGTCGCGATGACAAAGGACCCGCGGCCGCGCAGCTAGCTCGGCGGAAACATCGTTGAGTTCGGCCTTTAATTCCGCAGCTTCGGCGTGGCGCAGCGTTTCATTTCTCAAACTGCCAAAGTAATGCTCGAGAAAAAAATCGAGTTCCCAGGACAACTTGGGCTCATCAAAAGCCAGGCGGCTGGCAATCGACTGCTTCTCGTATGCTTTGCCGGTGACGTTCTGTATTTGCGCGATCAGATTGACTGCCCGTTCTTTGTACTCCTCGCATTCGTCTTCGGGAGCCCCTTCGTAAACACGAAACAACTGACGGTCACCCAGGTCTTCCTGGACAATGATTCCGTTTGGCCCGTCGACCGCATAAATCTCAGGCACCGGAATGCCGTTCTCCAAAAAAAGTCGCGTGACATCCAGATACGGATGAAAGTCCGGATCGAAGGCCTCAGGATAAACTGCCGCGACTGCCTTTCCCTTCTTCCAGGGGGTGCGAAAATAATTACGCGTCGAAGCGTCTGGGGTGAGCGGCACGATCAGTTTACTTTTAATGCCCTGGTTCCCCAGAAACTGCAAAAGCCGCTCCGCTGCGGGGAGTTCGAAAGCGTTTGTAGTCACCTGTTTTGCTGAACTCATTTAGGGAAAGCAACGAGCGTTTACTACTCTGTCAGGACAGCGGAACCGAGTCTCAGTCTCGCCATTTAGGTTAATAAAATGTGAAAAGGATTGTATCACTGCGTCAAAGGCACGACAAAATTAGCCCCGCGAAGCTCGCCCTTCAGGGCCTTAGGAGGTGGGACCTTCCCCTCCACTAGGGAGGCACGAACCACTACGGCGCTTTCGATCACCTCACCCGGGCCGATTCTAACGTTGTCTCCCAGCACGGCACGCTTAACGCGAGCTCCGGCTTCTACAGTCACGTTGTCCCAGAGTATTGACTCGGTAATTTCCGCTCCCTCTGCGATGTCGCACCCGGAACCGGTTGTGACGTTTGCTCCCGTTCGCGCCAGTAGAAGCAAACTGATGTCCAGATAGCGCTGGATCGTCGAAAGCTCGTACCAATTCTCATTGGCTACGTGTATTGCTATCGTTTCGCCTTTAGCGATCGCCTGCGGAAAGACATCCGTCACCGAATGTGAAAAGACACCACGCGGAATGTAGTCGAAGATTTTGGGCTCGAATATTTGGATGCCGGTGAACATTAGCGGTGCGTCTTTGTCCTGAAATTCACTCTTAACCGGCATGCCACCAAAACCTTTCAACAACCCTCCGCTGGTTTCGACAGTTGTGAATCGCTCGCAGGCCGCGTTCGCCAATAAGACCAGGGTTGCCAGTGCGTTTGTGCGGCGATGCGTTTCAAACGCTGCCTTCAGGTTGATATCGGTAATTATTTTTCCATTGATCACGACAAAGGTGCCGCCGTCCAGAAGCTGACGCGCATTGTCTACCGCTCCGCTGGTTCCCAGAATTTCCGGTTCTTCAATGTAGTGCAGCTGCACACCAAAATTACCGCCATCGCCGAGAGCTCGCCGCACTGACTCCGGCCGGTGATGGAGGTTGACGACGATTTCATCGCAGCCGTTGCGAGCGAGATACTCAGCAACGTAGCCCACCAGTGGCTTTCCCAGGATCGGAAGTGCAGGTTTGGTTCGATCTTCCGTCAATGGCCACAGCCGCGTGCCGTAGCCGGCGGAAAGAATCATTGCGCGCATGAAAGCATTCTATTCGCGCGATTAATGAACCGCCAGGACGCGCAGACATTAAGCGCTAGGTGAGCTTCGATAAAACAAGCGTTTTCCACATATCATCTTTCATTTCTCATTCTCATTTAGTTCTGCCACAAGGCTGTAGCCAACCTCAATGGCAAATGAGAAATGGAAAGTCTTTTTTGTCTTTTGCGGTCAGTTATTCAGGAGGCCTTGGAGGCGTCGCGAATCATGAGGTCGAACGTGCCCGGCGCGACTTTGCGAAAGCGCGTGTTTCGGTTGAGGGACACGGCAATGCTTATCGTCGGATTCTGCCCGGTAAACTTAAAGCCGCCCTCTAGCAATCGGTTGTAGATCTCATTCACGTGAAGAGCTCCACCCTCCTCCCGCAGCAACAGCGTAACGGCTTGTGGGATCGTTCGATCGATGAATCGATCGCTCAGGGCCTCCGTGTTTGGCCGCAGCGTTGGAATTTCCTGTCGCCTGGCCTCGACGGAAAATGGTGAGCGAGCTTGCGCGGACGAAGGACGCATCGCGGCTTCGAGCTCCGCATCGGAAGGCAAACCAGAAAGGTTGTTCACCGAAAGATTGCTGGACGCCAACACTGATGATAGGAGACGGTAGATGGCAGCCTCGGTTTGGCTGGCGAGCGTGTCCATCTCGGCCAGTTCGGCCCGTACCGAGTCTGCTTCGACCTCGAGTTCTCTCAACCTTGCAGCCAGATGCATCCGCGCCGCACGCGACTGCCGCAGGCTTTGCTCGAGGCGGGAAAGAAGGTTTTCGTTGGGCCGATCAATCATTGAGCGAATCTTAAAGGGATTTGTGCTTTTTCACAATACTTTTGCGGGCTGACTGTGAAGCACTGTTAGTTTGCGTTGCTTTTTGGGGTGGCGGACTCCCTGACCTAACTCGCTCAGTTTTCATCGCAAACTAGCAGTTTGCTTTACATAACACGGTCAGACAATTAACGGTCGCGGTCGATGACGAAGGTAGGTATTGCTCTCAGGGTTTCCACGTACTGGGACTCAGACATGTCGTCGAGAGCGGTGCGGGCAGCTTTGGCGTACTCATCGGCGCGCGCACGGGCAAAATCAATCGCGCCAACTCGGTCGATTGCTTTCCGCAGGTCGCTCCGGGAAACACTAGCGTAACTCTTCTCCCTCAATACAGCCTCCACCTTCTCCCGCTCAGAAGCCTCGGTCGCCATAAGATAAATCAAAGGGAGGGTTACTTTGCCGCCTAACAAATCAACACCAGCTCCCTTCCCCAACGTATCGTCTGTGGAAGTGAAGTCGAGAAGATCGTCGGTTAACTGGAATGTCGTGCCGAGGTTCATTCCATATTCACTAAGCGCTTTCTGTTCTGGCTCGCTCGCGCCACCGAGGATCGCCCCCACTTCACAACAAGCGCTAAAAAGGTATGCAGTTTTGCGTTGGATTACGTCCAGATACTGTTGCTCGGAAATGTCGGTTCTTCCCAGGGTAGTCAACTGAAGCAGTTCGCCCTCGGTCATCTTCCGAGTGACGCGCGTCAGAATATCGAGAATCGGCAAAGACCTTTCAGCCAGGCTGGTCTCAAAGGCAGACATGTAAAGCCAATCGCCCATCAACACCGCAGTATCATTTCCATAAAGCGCGTTTACCGTAGGACGATTCCGGCGCGTGTCGGCGGTGTCGATAATGTCGTCATGGACCAACGTCGCCGTATGGAGAAACTCCATAACCGTGGCCATGCGAATCGAGTTGTAACGCGAACCATCGCCGCCAACAGCATAGTTTGAAAGGATTGTTAATGCCGGCCTAACGCGCTTGCCGCCCGACTCGCGCAAGTAATCGCCAAGGTAAGCAATGACCTGGACATTCGAACGCGCCTGCCGCTCAAACTCCGACTCAACCTGGACCAACTCGCCCGCGATAAGGCTGAAGATGCGCTTCGCCGTAAGTTTTACATCCTCGAGCACCGCGCTTTGTTCTGCTGTTTGCATTTTGATTAACTACTATGTGCTGACTACTGATTACTTCGTCAGTTCGTGCGATAGTTTGAGAATTGCATGTTGATGCCGAAATCTTTACCTTTCAGACCGGCAATTACTTGCTGGAGCGTATCGCGGTCCTTGCCCGAGACGCGCACCACATCTCCCTGGATTGAAGCCTGCACCTTCGCCTTAGAATCTTTGATGAACTTCACCACTTCTTTAGCTTTGTCCTGCGGAATGCCCTGCTGAATCTGCACCTTCTGCCTGACGGTGCCGCCGGCCGCCGGATCAACGTCGCCATAACCAAGAGCTTTGAGCGGCACACCTCGCCGCACCAGCTTCTGCTGAAAAATATCGTTCATGTTTCGCAGTTTGGTCTCGTCTTCTGCCGTCAAGATGAGCTCGTTGGCCTCCAGGGCAATGTTCGCCGAACTGCCTTTGAAATCGAATCTCTGACGAACCTCTTTTATGGTCTGGTTAATTGCGTTCGTCACTTCCGCTCGATCGACTTCGGAGACGATGTCAAATGAATTCTGTTGGGCCATTGTGATCCAGGCTTCAAACCAAGTTTATAAAGTGTAGCTCCTAATAAAGTGAGGATAACACCAAATTGTCGGCATGTGAAAGTTGTCGCTTGCAGGGGGAACCCCTCCTAACTGAGGTCAAGTTTGAAGATTCCGGCAAAGTTTTCTGATGTTATTCTGCCTGTTTCCTCAAACGTCAACCCGCGAAGCTCCGACAGACGTCGCGCCACCTCAACCACATAAGCAGGCTCATTTCGTTTTCCGCGAAACGGCACGGGCGACAAAAACGGGCAGTCTGTTTCTATCAGCAACCTATCCAGAGGCACCTGCTTGGCGACTGCTCTCAATGCTTCGGCCTTTTTGAATGTCACAATACCTGAAAACGAAATTGAGAAACCTAACGCAATTGTCTGTTCAGCCAGCCTGGCACTGCCGCTGAAGCAGTGCATGATGCCAGGAAGGTTATATTTAACCCAATCGGATCGCAGTATTTCGATCGTTTCGTCTTCTGCTTCCCGCGTATGCACAATCACGGGCAGGCCCACGTTTCCCGCCAGTCGCAGCTGCCGGCGAAAAACATCCATCTGCACGTCGCGCGGCGAGTTGTCATAATGAAAATCGAGCCCAATTTCCCCCCAGGCGATGACACGCGAACTTTGTTTGGTGAGGTTTGTGATTCTCTCTGCCGCACTATCGTCAAACAAACGCGCATCGTGAGGGTGGGTGCCGACCGCGGCAAAGATATCATCATGTTTCTCGGCTAACTCCACCGCGCGTTCCAGAGCGCCGCTTTGAGGATCGCCAGTGCCAATATTTAGTATTGAGGAAACGCCGGCATCACGGGCGCGTTGGATGACAACTTCACGATCCGAATCAAACTCCGGTCCATCGATGTGTGCGTGTGAATCTATGAACATCAGTGCGGACTGGTCTAATCGAAGCCGATGATGCTTCTTTCCAGGAAAGTCCTTATCATTCGCAGACTATCGACTTCACGAAACGGGCAGATGGACAGGATTGACTTCACATCCCATTCATCATTGATGCGCGAAAGAAGAAATGCCTCCTGGGGCGCCAGTTGCTGATCGGTAAGATCCTCAGGGGGAATTAGCACTCTGGGAACGGCGTCCGGCAACAAGGGAGCGGTATACATTTGCCTGATGAACTTCTCTTCAGCAAGATTCAACATGCCACGAGCTCTGGAATTCTTTGGTTCCTTCTCAAGGACGTTTTGGATAGTTGTACAGGCTGATTCGGCGTCACCCCGGTCCAATTGCAGCCGCGCGGCTTCCAATAATTCAGGAATCGTTTCAGGCAGGTCCGTCAGCTCTTCGCCCGCCTTAAAGCTCTCCGGCACTTCGCCGCTGACGCGGGCTATGCCTTCAGTAACCAGATCATAAAGCTGGCCATAAACACGAAACGGCGAAGCGTGCATGTTGTAGCAGATCTCAGCGACCGACATCCGCTTCGCCACAAAGTAAAATATTTGGCGAACCTCCTTGCCAACCTCCAGCAAAGTGGTCCAGCCCGGTGTTAGTTCCAGCACAGCGCGGTCCGAAGGAATCAGCGTCCGGTATCGCTTCCACTCATCGACGCGGTAAATTCCATCCATGACCACTTTCGTTGGCTCAACCTTTATACGAATCAGATCAGGGGGTGGCTTTTCATTGTCATATAGCTGAAATTGCGCCTCTTCCCAGAGAAATAGATCATAAATTACGTCAAGCGTGCGAATACGGAGAATTTCCAAAACGTCTGCTTCGGGCAGTACGTTGGTCGAAATCAGGATTTCACCCAACTTGCCGCCGGACTTCCTTTGAACTTCCATCGCAGCTTTGAGCTGAGTTTCGTCGAGCTTGCCGTAATGGATCAGGAGTTGGCCCAGGTATTCTTTCGGGTCGTTGGAATTTGCGCCGACAATAAGCCCATCCTCGAAATAAATCTGCTTGACGATTTTCGCGCGATCCAACTTCAGCATTCCCGTCTTTCTGCCCGCCGCCAGAAACTGGAGCAGGTCAGAGATATTCATAGACGAGAGGTTTCCGAGTATTCCCATTAGTAGTTGGTCAGTTTACTCCGCTGGTCGCGTGGTGCATACCGCGTCGTTTCCAGGCGTGGAAGGGCCGTGGGGTTTTGTTGTTAGCGAGAATTGGCAAGATAACAGAGACAATTAGACCTTAAGTTAGAGAGTACACGTGAGGCTAAGGGAGATTCAAGTATTTAATTCTGGGACTCGCTGACTCAATCCTTCGTGCCCGCCCTTTGCGTTAGATCGATAATTCACCCACACTTCAGCGCGGATTTCGGTTCATGGTTTCCGGTTCAATTGATCTACCATGCATAGGCTTGAAACGCCTACCAAAACTTTCTGTCGTCCTCCTACTTTCAGCATTACTGATTGTCGCTGCCCTGCTGATTCTCAAACGTTATTGCCCGCTGTCGGGGATCGCATTCTCCCGGGAGCGTCGCGAATTTCATCGTTTGAAAAATCGCACAGCATTGCCGCAGTTGACAGATTTTGACGACCAGGTGACGCTGACTAGTTTGTTACACACCGGAGAAGATCGCATGCGCTGGTCTAGTTCACGCGCCGCCAGGCTGGAAGGTTACGTTGTGTCAGTCGCAGCAGGTCCGATAGAGTTAGTAAATTGTTACATACCGTGCAATCGAGACGTTCATATCCATGTCGCGCTGCGCCCAGATGCGCTCCCACGCGAACAAGTCGTCTTGGAAACTACTCCCAGAATGGAAGATTGGGCCAAACCTCAGGGTTGGGACTGGTCGGAAACAAGCCTTCAGAAGGATTTTGTCGGCCACGACTGTCGCTTTGAGGGTTGGCTGTTTTTCGACTCCCCTCACGCCACCGAAGCGGAGAATACCGCTCCCGGCAGTCAGAACAACTGGCGCGCCACCACGTGGGAGATTCATCCCGTCACCAAGTTCGAAATTATTAGGTAACCTTGGTTTAGGTTCTCCATGTTTCATCACGTCCCTGTGCTCGTTTTCATCCCTAACTTTGTCATGGCGATTCTGGGGAAAACGGATGCGACGTCGCAGAAACGCGAATGTCGCATGTCAGACATCGCGTGCACGATATGGGTACGATTATCAAATAATACCTTTTAAGAATCGGCGAAAGAATTCCCTAAAATTTAATTGGCATACTGGTTGCCATCTTGTCCGGCAAATGGAGGGGATAAAGATGAAAAACCGAATCGGCGGTGCCGTGATGGCGCTTGCGTTTGTCTTTGGAATCATAGCTGCGACCAGCCCAACGGTTGCGGCGCAGTGGCAACGTAATGATCAAGACCGTGATTGGCGGGGCAACCGGGACAACCGAAATCGAGGCTACGGCAATGGCGGCTACAACAATCAGGAAGTACAACAAGGTTACCAGTACGGCTTGAACACCGGAGCCAGCGATGGTCAACGAGGCCAAAGCTACAGTCCGCAACGTTCACACTACTATCAGAATGCCTCGTCGCAGGCTTTTCGACAGGGCTTTGTGCAGGGCTATGACGCGGGCTATCGCCAATACGCTCGGAATGGCGGCTACCGGAATGATGGCTACTACGGAAATGGTGGCTACGGTAACGATCCCTACTACGGCAACGACGGCGGCTACGGCAACAACGGCGGCTACAACAATCAGGAAATCAACCGTGGTTACCAGCAGGGGTTGAATACGGGAGCCAGTGATGGTCAACGCGGGCAGAGCTACAGTCCGCAGCGTTCACGCTACTATCAGAATGCCTCAACGCAGGCTTTCCGCGATGGGTTTGTACGAGGGTACGACGCGGGCTATCGGCAATACTCCAACGGTGGGTACCGAAGGACCAATACCGGGAGCATCTGGGATCAGATCTT
>JALYSR010000165.1 GCA_030854715.1 Acidobacteriota bacterium | reverse complement strand
ATGGAAGGCAGACGCTACATCAAAGGGCATTAAGCTGAAGCTCCTGCTCTCGACTCCTGCTACGCTGCTTGATGATCTCTTCAAATTCGATTCTCATCATGGTCGATTAAGGTTTTGGTTCGATACTGCCATTCTGAGTGATGAATGGTTTACCAATCACTTAGTTGATGTGAGGTCCAGCGCATATCCTCGTTACACGCCGGAGCTAACGATTCAAACCGCGTTAGGTGAGGCATTCGAGGGGCTGGGTCAAACAGACGCTTGGTATGGTTCTTTGCGTCCACGCGTTAGGGAATTCAGAGAACTCATTGAAGATTGGGAAAGGTGTGTCGGAAGCAAGAAGGACGACGTATATGAAGCGGAATTTCCGGCGCGCCTTCGTCGGGATGGCAAAAAACTCATCGCGACAGTGCGAGTCATCTATGACAACTATGAACGACTTGCCGAACCTAGCCGGAACAAAACCGTCAACGTTTCAAAGCTCAAGATTGCAGTCGAAGCCTCGACAAAACTCGCCCGTGAAATTCGCGCCGGCCTTGCAGCGGAACTTGATACCAAGCATGGAAAAGGCAGGTGGGAATCTAAAGGGTTCAGGCAGTTCATGGCTGAATATCAGCTTACTTTCCCTGCCGCTAATGTCGACAAGGCGGATGAAATAATCAAAGTTCTGGAGAACTTTGATCAGTGGCTTGGCTCTCCCTCTGCACAGCTCACCTCGGCGACCGGTTTGCTTGTACTTGGTGGCGCAGGCGTCGGGAAAACACATGGCATCTGTGATAATGCAGACAGGCGGGCGACGGATGGCCTAAGAACTATTGTGCTTTTTGGTGAACGGTTTTCAGGAAGCGTCGATCCGTGGGAAGCAATACGTCAGCAGCTCGGCTTCGACGGAACTGTTGGGCGTGATGAGATGCTTGCCGCCTTCGATACGGCTGCTGAAGCTACCGGGAAGCCTCTTCTCTTCGCCATGGATGGATTGAACGAAACCAAACCTCGTACCTATTGGGCAACCCACTTGCCCGCACTGATCGAGCAGTTCAAACGATATGACTCATTGCGACTTTGCGTTTCATGCCGATCGACTTACGAGAATCAGGTTGTTCCGCGGAAGATTCAACTGCCCGTTGTCGAACATAAAGGATTTGCCGGAATTGAGTTCGATGCATGTAAGGAATTCTTCGGACACTACGGTCTAGAACCTCCGGTCGCGCCTATCCTCCAACCTGAATTCAGCAACCCGTTGTTTTTGAGACTGATCTGCGAAGCCATGGTCGATGCTGGCATCACGCAGTTACCCCTTGGCTGGCACGGGATCAGCACTGCGATAGACGCCTTCATCGGCGCGAAAAACGGAAGATATGCCGGCGAGTACGACTCGCATCCTAACCATCGCTATCCACAGCGCGCGCTCCTCGCGATCGTGACTGCACTGGAAAGAACTAAGGCGTCTTCATTGCCATGGTCTGACGCTGACGAGGCTGTCACGACCATACTGCCTAAGTCTCAAGGTGGTAGTTCGTTGTTGGATTGGCTAGTCAGAGAAGGTCTATTGATTGCGGACGCCGGCCCGAATCTGACCGCGGACACGCCACAAGACCATGTGCGTTTAGCCTTTGAGCGACTAGGTGATCACCTCTTGGCAAATCAACTCCTTGCCAAAATAGAGACCAAAGAAATCGCGAGTGCGTTTGAAGATGGAGGTACGTTGGAATTCCTGGTCGCGAATACCCAAACAATTGGCGCTAACCGAGGCGTATTGGAAGCGTTGTCGATTCAGATTCCGGAGCGTTACGCTCTCGAGTTGCCCAACCTGATGTGGCACTCGCCGCTGCGCACTGATCTTGTGAAGATTGCTATTGAGGCCTTACCTTGGCGCGATTGCGAATATATCAGCTCAGAAACGACTCAGTTGCTGCGAGAATCGCAATCACTTAAAGGTTATTGGGCCAGCACTTTTGATATCGCGTTGACAGTTAGTACTCGTTCCTCTCCAGTCGATGCGATGTGGTTTCACAATTTGCTCAATCAACGCGTCATGGCCGACCGCGACGGCTACTGGTGTCATTACCTGCATCTGAAATATGAAGAGAACGGACCAGTTAAGAAGCTTCTGCGAGCGGCCTTAGAGGTCGACCCGATCCATATACAGATCGACATCGCGGAAAGATGGGCAACGATCCTGATCTGGTTTTGTGCTGCCGCGGACAGACGTGTCCGCGATAATGCGACAAAGGCTTTGGTGCGAATCACAGAGCCGTGTCCGCAAGTCTGGGCCACTCTCATTGAACGATTCATCGGCTGCGATGATGAATATATTGTGGAGCGGTGTCTATTGGCGGCGTACGGAACGCTACTACGAACTCGTATTCCTGTTATGGAGGGCGCGATTGCGGGAATCGTGTTTAGAGAAGTCTTCACGGATTCGGACCGCTTTCAGAACGCGCTAATTCGAGACCATGCGCGATCGATCATAGAACTCGCCAAGCAAGATCAAGCGCTGCCGCAGGGTATAGATGAGTCTGCATACCTGCCGCCTTACAAAAGCGAATGGCCACTTCAAATTCCATCCGCAGAGGACGTTGAAAACTACAACAATTCTCACGAGCAGATGCCCAAACTATATCGGAGCGTGATGGATGATGATTTTTTCGTTTACACACTAGGGGTGTTGGACCCCTACCTCGAAACCTTCGACAAGCGAAGCATGGCTCGATGGATTTTCCAACACGTCCTTGATATGGGCTACCCTGGAAAGCAACTCGCGAATTATGACGGCTACATGCTTTACCAGTACGGCGGTGGGCGGGGCCGACCCACGTGGGCTGAAAGAATTGGCAAGAAGTACCAGTGGATCGCGCTAGCGCGCCTAATTGCTCGCCTCGCGGACCACGTTAAGCCTAAATCCGACACTTGGGATCCGGACCCGTTGACTACTCCACTGGTTTACGAGCGAGGACGTGATATCGATCCGAGCTTGATTATTCAAAAGTCGTATTTGGAACGGAAGCAAGACGCTTGGTGGATACGCGAGCACTACGACTTCGAGAAGGCAGCATCACTAACACATGAAGATTGGGTTAAAGTACATAAGGATATTCCCGACACAGGCTCTATATTATCCGGGATCACCGACACTCGTGGTGATCAGTGGATTATTTTGGAGTCTCACCCTGAGTGGAACTCTCGAACACCTGAAATGTCACAGTTCGAAGCCTATCGATTAGTCTGGGTCCAAATCCGCAGTTACCTAATTCCAATGGCTGAGAGCAAGAAGTTGTGGGAATGGGCGCCGAAGCAGAATTTCTTCGGTCGGTGGATGCCGGAAGGTGCGAGGCTTCACGATGGATTTGTAGGAGAATATCCGTTCGCGACGACGATGAACCTCTATGAGGATCGATATCTTTCGCGTGGCGGTATCGGAAGCCAAGAACCGCCTTGCGATGTGTATCCGACTAGCAACTCAATAGGTGCGCATTACGAGGAGGACTCCTACCAAGACAGCAGTATTAACTTGCTTGTTCCCGCGCGAAAGTTCTTTGCTGAGGACTCATTGCGGTGGAACGGGGTAGGAGGATACAGCACGTCCGACGGCGTTTTGCGATTTATTGATCCGTCCGTTGAGGAGTCCGGCCCATCAACATTATTAGTGGAAGCCCACTTTCTTCGTCAGTTCTTGGCGAAGCACAAACTTGTCCTTTTCTGGACCGTACTTGGTGAAAAGCTTCGCATAATCGAAGAGTCGTGGCCGCGATTAGTCTACAGCCGTGCACACATGTTGACATCAGGCAAAATGGTATCAAGCGAACTGGTCATCACTGATAAATGATGAGTTTTCTGCTTAAAGACCGGTGTCAGGCTTGCGATTTGCGCGATTCGCAAGCGCGCTATGCAGAAGCCATTGGCTGCGTCAGAATTCAGCCGAAACGATCTTCCGCCTTGTTTCAAGAATCGCAAAAATCGGTTAAAAAAGATCCGAAAACCAACCGCAAGAACGCAGAGGGTTTCGCAGAGGGGTTCGCAGAGGGCGCCGAGAAAACCTACCGTAAACTGGGTCATCCAAAAGTATGATTCCCCACGAATTTGGCAAAATCATCCTAAAGAGTGACGACAAAACGAAGTGTCAGAGATAGATTCCGGAGCCAAGTTCAAAACCTACGAAGGCGGGAGCAGCAAAAAATGAAAAAGACAGTTCTGACGTTTGGTTTGATTTCCGGGTTCTTCATGATTGCCATGATGACATTGACCCTCGTTTTGTCGGAGCGAATCGGCTTTGGCCACAGCCTCGTGCTCGGCTATACAATTCTAATTGCTGGGTCCCTGCTGGTGTTCTTTGGGATTCGTTCATATCGCGAGAATGTCGGGGGCGGGCAGATTAGTTTCGGCCGCGCGTTCGCGGTGGGGATCTTGATTACGTTGATCGCCAGCGTCTGTTATGTCGTGACGTGGGAGATCATCTATTTCAAGTTCATGCCTGATTTCGCCGA
>JALYSR010000314.1 GCA_030854715.1 Acidobacteriota bacterium | reverse complement strand
CACCAAAGCCAACCACCTACGGATCGGCAAGCTATCAGGGAACTGCAGCGGAGCGTGGTTATCGCACGGGTTATTCTGACGGTTACCCAGCCGGACTCCTGGACGTTACAAATACTTTGGCCCGCGTCTATTGGAATAAGGAGCATTACTTGAAAGCCGTTCGTGGCTTCAATGATGCGTACGGAAGCCGAGAAGATTTTCGCGACGGTTATCAGCAGGGTTTTGAGATCGGATATAAAGACGGTTACGAGCGACGTCCTTTTGCTAGTGTCATCCCTACTGGACTCACCCGACGTGGCACGGTTCCCTAGAAGGAAGCTGCTTCAAACATAATAGAATTAAGGTCGGTCAAACGACATAACTATCCTTAGACAGCAAGAGAAATGATGCGAGTTCTCGGTAGTACACGCGAAAAAGCTTCGAGCGACTGCTGAGCGTGCCGTTGGAATTTTGAACATGTTCGGAGGGAGAGCATGACCCCCATCTGCAATTTGATCATTCGGAGGTTGTGGCCGATAACCATAGGTCTCTCAGTGCTTTGTGCTATCTCATTCGCCTTCTCAGTAATTGTCCAGCCGCAGGAAGCAGGCTCGCGCCAGATCGTGCTGGAGGAATTCATCCGCGCGCGGCCGGCGAAATCTGCCGAAACTCCGACGGTGGTTTCTAGTTCCAAGGCTCGAAGCCGGACGCGTGTTTCTTCCGCTGTTAATCGTCTCAAACGAACTACGTATCATCGTGCTAGTGGCGCGCTCACCTCAGCTTCTTCGAAACGGCCGGGATCGAATCCCGCCGGCAGCGAAGAGCTGGGCCTGACGCTTTGGCGGCTTCGTCCATCAAAACCGAATGACAGCGGCGCCCGATTGCTCGTAATGGAAAGCTCGCAACCGGGTGAGTGGACTCCTGAGCGTATCGAGGCCGATACGCCGCTTAAGATAGGCGAGCGTGTGCGCATCAGTGTCGAATCACCGCGCGCCGGCTATCTCTATGTTGTGGATCGCGAGCAGTACGCTGATGGCTCGCTCGGTGATGCTTATCTGATTTTTCCAACCACGCGAACGCGTAACGGGGATAACAAAGTCAGACCCGGAAAATTGATCGACATTCCGGCACAGGAAGATAATCCAAATTACTTCACGCTCGTGCCCAGTCCCAGCAGAAGCGATCAAGTTGCCGAGGTGCTCAGCTTTATCGTCACTTCCAAACCTCTCGAGAATCTGCCGATAAGCGAAAGGCCACTCAAGGTCTCGAAGTCTGACATCGCGAAGTGGGAAAAAATCTGGTCCAGCGAAGTCGAGCGCCTGGAGATGAATGGAGGCGCCGGCCAAGCCTGGACTAATGAAGAGAAAGCAGCTAGCGCCACATCATCTTCACGACTTCTGACGCAGGAAGAGCCTCCGCCACAGACGGTCTATCGCACTTTCAGTACGAGCAAGACCGCAGTACTCGTGACAGTGCCATTGCGCTATGTGAAGTAAATGCTGGGAGCGCGGGCGTCTCGTCCACAATAAAGATTAGGCCAACGCGTCGGACCTATTATGAGCCTCACTCTGAACACATCTGTTAAACTCAAAAGATGAAGAACAAGGGGAATCTGAATTACGCCATCAAACGCACTGCTACGGGGTTGGGGTTGTTCGCATTAAGGCCTATTCCCAAAGGCAAACGGATTATCGAATACACCGGCCCGCTCATCTCAAACGAAGAAGTCGATAAGCGAAACGGCAAGTACTTCTTTGGGGTTAATTCGAAGTGGTCAATTGACGGCAGCCCTCGCAGCAATGTCGCGCGCTACATCAACCACTCGTGCAGACCCAATGCTGAAGCAATCATTTCGGGCCGAAGGGTATGGATATGGTCAAAGAGGAACATAAAAGTCGGTGAAGAAATTGCTTACGATTACGGAGAAGAATATTTCGAGGACATCATAACGCCTCTGGGTTGCAAGTGTGAAAAGTGTGCACCCAAACGAAAAACAAAATAAATCAAACCTGATTTTGTCACCTGCTAAGAATTTCAGCATCCTAACTGCCGGTTCCGGCTTTCAATGAGTGTTAAAAACGCAATAATGGTCCTCGGTTCTCGAGATGTTAAGCGAGAGACTGCTCGATACCTGTTTGAGCTTCACCTCTCATCATTTTTGCATCAGGGTCACACCTGGCTCGTCGGTGGCGCTCGTGGAATCGACGAGTGGGCCATCGAATGGTTGTTGGAGCAGAACGAAGTCTGCTGGATAGTGGTTCCATATACCCGCGCCAAACAACCGCGGTGGCTAGATCCCTGGTTAGAACAGGTCGACCGGGTTGTTGAGTTGCAACTTCCCAGACGTAAGAGTGCTTCCGCTTTCCGCAACCGCTACCTGGTCGATCAATCGAGAATTGTATTTGGCTTCTGGTCTGGTAAAGGTGGCGGAACAATCAAGACGCTGAGACATGCCCTGCGGAAGCGACGAGAGGTGCACGCCATCCCTGTCGAGGATTAGTTCTTGCTGGAGAAGGCGATCAAAAGGACATCAGTTAAGCGCTAAAAAAGTTGACTTGTAGCCTAACTTAGCATTAAAAAATGGTGCTTTAGGAATTTACAAGGGAGGGATACTAAATTGACAAGGAAACTACTATCTATCGTCGCGTTGGTTCTGCTCTGCTTTGGTTCTGTTGTCTTCGCAGCTCAGAACACCAACAGCAGCAGAACGCAGAACGGCAACATGGGGAACATGAACATGGGCGGAAGGCGTCACCGGCGCCACCGACACAAAAAACACCGGCATGTTCCGAAGAAGATGAAGTCGGCTGCTCCTAACACCAACATGTGACCTACCGCCTACCGAAAAGATGCAGCCTTTAGAGGCGACGACGTTTCACTTTGGAACGTCGTCGCCTTTGTACGTTGATTGCCGATTGCTCAATGAGATTTGGCGTTCATCCTTCGATCTCTCGGCGAGGTGCTTAAAGTTCAACAGTTGCCGCCGCATCATTATCAGGTCGCCCAAAGGCAAAAAATTTCGCATCAACATCCCCAAAACTCCGCGTGGGTATCGCCCAACCAGTTTCACCAGCAGCCGGCAGGTTTGCTCGCCCCTGGGAATAATCAGATAACTTGCTACGGCATCACCGAAGACTTGGCTGGAAATCGTCTTCGGTTTCATCCGAATGGTGACCTGCCGATCGATCTCAAAATCAACCAGATCGAATATTGTCATCATGTCCTGACCGACGGCCAGATTCTCAATACCCGGAGTCAACTGCCGCGGACTTCTCCGGCCAAAATTATCAATCCAATCGTAACTATAGGGCGCCACCCTCATCTGGCAGAGCCAGCGGAAAACCTCCTGCGGCGGTGCGCCAATCGTCACACCACGATAGAGGGCAGCGTCAGGCTCCGCGATGAAGCGGTCACAAGGGTAGGATAATTCCCTTTCCCGTTCGTCAGTTCCCCATATCTTGCTAGTCCACATTACCCTTGACAGGAGGTTCGCAGTATGAGAACCTGCATAGCGTCAGAACCTGCAGTGGGCCCCATTTCTTGTGCTCAACTGCCTTTAACCACCCTGAAAAACCAATTTGGAGAAGACAATGCAAACCTTGAAAACAATCTGCACATCGGGAATGAACAAACTGTTAGGAGCTCATTTTAATGCACATAATCAGCATCAAGAGAATTCGAGAATTCTCTTCAAAACATCCAGAGTCGGAGATCTCATTACGAGCATGGTACACGGCAACTAAAAAATCGCATTGGCAAAACCTTGTGCAATTGAAGGAGACTTATCCGTCTGCTGATTTAGTAGGCCGGTACACAATCTTCAATATTAGAGGAAATAAATATAGATTAATCGCACGGATTGTTTATCGCAGTCAGACCGTTTTCGTTATGTCCATACTAACACACGAAGAATATGACTTAGGAAAGTGGAAACAATGAGTAGAACGGCTCGAAAAATAGATATAACGCGATATAAGAGGCTTTTGTCTCAAACTATGCCTGTAGTTATCGAGACGGAGGAGGAAAATGAACGTATGTTGGCTATCGTAGAAAAGCTCATGGAGAAGGGCGAGAAGCTGTCACCAGAAGAGGAGAAGATCCTGAAGTTATTTGCTCGGCTGATAGAG
This sequence comes from Acidobacteriota bacterium, assembly GCA_030854715.1. GTDB lineage: Bacteria > Acidobacteriota > Blastocatellia > Pyrinomonadales > Pyrinomonadaceae > PSRF01. The sequence goes on along the minus strand of JALYSR010000314.1, from coordinate 2,876 downwards.
GACTTTGAGCAGCGTTACTATCACCCAAAAGAAGCCGAACCCCTAGAGGTATTGCAACACCTGATGGAAGCGCGCGGCGTTAGGCAAACGCATCTCTGGAAATTGTTTGGTTCGAAAGGAGTAGCCTCTGAAGTATTGAGTGGCAAGCGCGGAGTTAGTAAGACTCAAGCCCGAGCGCTAGCCGATTTCTTTCACGTCCCGGCGGACTTGTTTATATAGCCTCTTAATTCAGTTCCCCCAGGAAGAAGGACTGATGTAACTGCTCAGTGGTGGCTTGAGTGTTTCCTGTGTAATCTGCGTAATCTGCGGATAGCCTTAGTCTCTTGAATTTCACAAGTAATCAAACATCATTTCATCGACATAGCACCATCCCCAATCTTCACCAGGTTCGAATGACCTGATGATCGGATGAGTGGTGGCGTGAAAATGCTCGGTGGCGTGCCGGTTTGGTGAAGAGTCGCAGCAGCCGACGTGGCCGCAGATCATGCAAAGGCGTAGATGCACCCAGGTGGCGCCAATTCTCAAGCAGTCTTCACAACCATCTGCGCTTGGCGTCACCGGTCGGATTTGAGCAAGATGCGGACAAACTTCAGTCATGGTCATTTTCCTCTGCCGATGAGACCCGTAGCTATCGCTCGGGGGTAATGCCGAGAACTCTCAGCCAAACGGTTCCTCAATAGAAGGACTTTGCCTGGTAAAGAACTTCGGCCCATTCTCGGTGATATAGAGACAATCCTCAAGACGAATTCCAAACTCGCCGTAGATCACAATCGTTGGCTCGTCGCTGAAACACATGCCCGGCTGAATCGAAGTCTTGTTGCCGCGCACAAAGTTTGTCCATTCGTGGCCGTCGAGTCCAATGCCGTGTCCCGTGCGATGGGGCAAACCGGGAACTTTATAGTCCGGACCGAAGCCGGCAGCTGTAATCACCTGACGAGCGGCGGCGTCGACTGATTCACACAGTGCGCCAACTCTCGCGGCCGCAAAGCCTGCATCTTGGGATTTGCGCTCGAGGTTCCAAATGTCACGCTGGCGTTGAGTCGGTTTACCGAAAACGAACGTGCGAGTAATGTCTGATTGATAACCGTCAACGCTGCAACCGCCATCCATCAAGACGACATCGCCTTCTTTTAGCTTTTGCGGCGTGCTGCTGCCATGAGGAAACGCTGTGTACTTGCCGAAGCTGCAAAAGATACCACCCTGAACGCCCAACTGGCGAAAGGCTGCCGCGCAGTTACCGGCAAACTCGTCCTGGGTCATGTCTTCGCGCATGCTGTCGTGCGTCGCCCTATAGGCGACCAAAGTTAGATCATTGGCCCGCTGCATCAGCGCGATTTCCGCTGGTGATTTAAACATGCGACCGCCCCCGGTGATTGGCGTGGCGCTAACGAATTGCAGCCCGGACGCGGCTTTACGAATGCCGTCGAAAAGGAAAAACCGCACTCGCTCCTCAATCCCAATGCGACCGGCGCGCAAGCCACGATCGCGAAAGATTTCGGCGACGCGCTGGTATGGGCTCTCGTCTTCCTCCCAGGTACGGATGTCGTCGCCGATCTTGATCAGTTCACGCGCACGCTCTTCTTCGAACTTGGGACAGACCCAGGCTATCTCGCCGCGCGCAGGAATGACGACGGCAAACATTCGTTCGCTCGTGCCCCAACGCATGCCGGTGTAGTAAAACATGCTGCTGCCAGGCTCGATGTAGATTGCATCAATCTTGTTTTCCCTCATCAGTCGGCGCGCTTTTTCGATTCTGCCCCGGCGCTCGTCCAGGGAAATAGGGACGATGCCGTCAGTCATTGGGCGGAGTTTGCGAATTGCGTCGGGCAGATTTCGCTGTTGCGAAGCTTCCTCCTGGGTTTCGGCGTGAATCAATTCGCCGCTGAGAAGCGTGGCACCTGCGAGTCCGGTGGACAACCGTAAGAAGTTTCTTCGATCAGTGCACATAGATGATTGGCCCGGTTCAGGGGTGGGATTTCGTGAGTGATGCTACACGACGGACTAGCAAACGAACAAGGAAATGCTTAAGCGGATTCTGGTTTGAACTTTAGGTCCGAAGGACCGACAGCTAGTAGCCCCGTCCGTGAGGGCGGGGACCCTAATCCTTTCCCAAGCCCAGAGGCCCGAAGGGCTGGCACAAATCGTGCCGCACCTTCGGCGCTCAGGCAATTAACCGTCGCATCTACCCCGCCCTCACGGACGGAGCTACTAAATGCCGGTCCTTCGGACCTGAAGCTCGCGATTGAAACTGAACGAGCACACTCAAGTGCGCACAAGCAGGCAGAGGGAAATATCCTCCTCTTCCACTTGGTTTTCTAAACGTGATAGATTTGGGTTGCTATTAAACTGAGTGACCAGAAGGAGCTGGAATAATGAATAACGAAACCACGGGCCCGGAAATTACTTTTGATGTGCGGGTTAAGCCGGGGCGCGCGGGAACAGATCCAAATGCTCCGGATTGGGAAGTGTGTGAACTGGAAGATGGCGTTATAAAGAACAACGCCGACATCTACGACAACATGACGCTCGCCGAAGCCAACCAGATCGCCGGCATGTGGCGAAAGAAAAAAGAAGAGGCGGAAACTCCAGCAGCTTCCGAAGCGACGCCGTGAGCCAGGACGGACTCTTCAGTCTTTAAAGAGCGGATTTTCCTTCATCATTTCTCATTTATCAATTTTCTTTGCGGTTCACGCTGGTTGAGGTATCAGGTCTCACGATACCCAATTACAAATGAGAAATGATAAGTGAGATATGGAAAGTCTTCCGGTCACTAACATGATAGACCGGAATGCAGGTCCTACTCGGCTGACTGTTCCAAACTAAACATCTTCAATTCCCAATCGTGACCCTCGACTACCAGGGCCGCAACGTAACCC
>JALYSR010000156.1 GCA_030854715.1 Acidobacteriota bacterium | reverse complement strand
GATTGCGATCGCCGGAATGTTTCTGGTGTTGCGCCGGCGTAGCGGACCGCGCGTTGATTTGCGAGCGGGAGGCGCGGCTTAACTTTATGCAGACTTCGTGGATTCCATTCATACCGGAAAGCGCTTCAACTGTTTCAGGGAAGGTTGACGCGCTCTACTTTTATCTTTCCGGCGTGACGCTCTTCTTTACCCTGTTGATTTCCGGCGTGCTGATTTTCTTTGTTATCAAATATCGCCGTCGCACGGCGTATGAAATTCCGCGGCCCATTGCCGGATCGCACAAACTGGAAACGCTTTGGTCAGTTATCCCCTTTATTATCGCCATGAGTATGTTTGCCTGGGGGGCGCAGGTTTATTTCGAAGAGTATCGCCCGCCAAAAAATGCCCAGGAAATCTATGTGGTCGGCAAGCAATGGATGTGGAAGATTCAACATTCGACCGGACAGCGCGAAATAAATGAACTTCACGTTCCCGTGGGCCGGAAGATCAAACTGATAATGACTGCCGAGGACACCATTCACGACTTTTTCGTTCCCGCTTTCCGTATCAAGGCCGACGTTTTGCCGGGCCGGTATACGACGCAGTGGTTTGAAGCGACCAAGCCCGGGACCTATCACCTCTTCTGCGCTGAATACTGCGGCATGAATCATTCAGGCATGATCGGGTCCGTAATCGTTATGCAGCCAACCGAATTTGACGACTGGCTAAGCGGCAACGCGGGCCAACAGACGCCGGCTGTGGCAGGCCAGCAACTCTTCCAGTCGCTGGGTTGTGTCTCATGTCACGGCGCGAATGGCGAGGGCGGGCGCGGTCCGGCGCTCGCCGGACTCTTCGGGCGACGGATTTTCCTGACAAATGGCCAAACGTTGACGGCGGACGAGGGTTATGTGCGTGAGTCGATCGAGAATCCACAGGCAAAAATTGTCTCGGGATTTGGACCCATAATGCCGACGTTCCAGGGACAGGTGACTCCGGAGCAGTTAATTCAACTCATGGCGTTCATTAAGTCATTGCAGATTACAAATCCCCAGCAGTCGACCGGACCTGCTCCAAAGGCAGCAGCTCCGGCCGCTACAGCCGCGACGCCGGTTCCAAATCGTCAGTAGTTTTTTGCGCAACAGTATGAAAGCATTCGAAACATTTGAAACGCCAACTTCGGCACGCGTTAACTATATCAACGCGCAGTATGGTCTTAAGTCGTGGCTGCTAACGAAGGACCATAAACGTATTGCGCTGCTTTATCTGGGGTCAATTTCGGTTTTCTTTTTCATTGGCGGCCTCTACGCCATGTTCATTCGCCTCGAGCTGCTGACACCGCAGGGCGATCTCCTTTCTTCGACAACTTACAACAAGGTCTTCACCCAGCACGGGATCATCATGATCTTTTTCTTCCTGATCCCGTCGATACCGGCGACGCTGGGAAACTTCCTGGTGCCTATGATGATTGGCGCCAAGGATCTGGCGTTTCCGCGAATAAATCTGCTCAGCTGGTATATCTATATGCTCGCAGGCATCATCACCATCTATGCTCTGCTTGCCGGTGGCATCGATACCGGTTGGACCTTTTACGCGCCTTACAGCACAACGTTTTCAAATTCTTATGTCATCGCTGCTGGCTTGGGAATCTTTATCAATGGGTTCTCATCAATTCTGACGGGGCTGAACTTCATCGTCACGATTCATACGATGCGCGCACCCGGAATGACCTGGTTCCGCCTACCGCTTTTCATCTGGGCTCAATATGCGACCAGCTTAATTTTCATTTTGGGAACGCCCGTGCTTGCCATAACAATCCTGTTGGTTGCCTTTGAACGGCTGGCTCACGTCGGAATTTTTGACCCAGCCCTGGGCGGCGACCCAGTGCTCTTTCAGCATCTTTTCTGGTTTTATTCACATCCGGCAGTCTACATCATGGTCTTGCCCGGCATGGGCGTAGTGAGCGAATTGATCGCCAACTTTTCGCGCAAAAACATTTTTGGTTATAAGTTTGTCGCGTTCTCAAGTCTGGCAATCGCAGTGTTTGGCTTTCTTGTTTGGGGACATCATATGTTCGTCTCCAGCCAATCGATCTATGCCGGGATGATCTTTTCGTTCCTGAGTTTTGCCGTGGCGATTCCCTCGGCAATAAAAGTCTTCAACTGGACAGCCACGCTTTACAAGGGTTCGATTTCCTACGATACGCCGATGCTCTACGCGCTAGGCTTTATCGGACTCTTTACTATTGGCGGAATGACGGGACTCTTTCTCGCTACGATTGCTGTAGATGTGCATTTGACAGACACCTACTTCGTCGTAGCTCACTTCCACTACATCATGGTGGGCGGAACGTTGTTGGCTTACCTGGGCGGGCTGCATTACTGGTGGCCCAAGATTACCGGGCGCATGTATCCGGAAGGCTGGGGCAGATTTTCGGCGCTGGTAGTGTTCGTTGGTTTCAACCTGACGTTTCTGCCGCAGTTTGTAGCCGGCTATATGGGCATGCCGCGGCGGTATCACGCCTATCCGCCGGAGTTCCAGGTTTTCAACGTGTTGTCATCGGCGGGCGCTTCAATTCTGGGCTTCGGGCTTTTGATTCCGATGATCTATCTCATCTGGTCCATGCGCTATGGGAAGCGCGCGGAGGCAAATCCCTGGCATCTGCCTGGCCTGGAGTGGAGAACTGCGTCACCGCCGCCAACTGAGAATTTCCTGGTTACTCCAATCGTCACTTGGGAAGCATATGAGTTTGCCCCGCCGGAAGAGATGCATGTGATAGGGACCTACAGGGAGCAACCGGGTTCGGTAGTTGAAGGCAAGCCGTGAACAGGTAGGCAGAAGGCAGTAGGAAAGTAAGGGCCGAGTGAGAAAGTTCTGATTCACTTGGCGCTGTTGGCGCTTAAATTTCCAGATTTTGAATTGGAGAAGAATTTGGCAGAAGCAATAACAGTCGAGCATGAGCACAGCCATCCGGCGCTGCAGCATCACTTCGAAAACCTCGAGCAGCAGCGCGCGGCGGGCACACTTGGGATGTGGGTTTTCTTAGTGACCGAGATCATGTTCTTCGGTGCAATGTTCTTCGCCTACACGCTCTACCGCACAAAGTATCCGGCAGCATTTGCTTCTGCCAGCAACCATCTTTCGTTGCCGTTGGGCGCCATAAACACTGCGGTACTGATTTTCAGCAGCTTTACGATGGCGATGGCAGTTTACAGCGCGCAAACAGGCAAACGGCGCAACCAGGTCGTCTGCCTGGCGCTAACGATTCTGCTGGGTTTGACGTTTTTGGCGATCAAGGCAGTCGAATACCATGACAAGTACGTTGACCATTTGATCCCGGGGCGGTTAATACCCGGCCGTCCCTTTGACGCCAGCGGCGTGCATCTGCTGCCGGGTGCAGCGAAGCAAAATGTCGAGATGTTTTACTGGATCTATTTCGCGATGACGGGCATGCACGCGATCCACATGATTATCGGAGTGGGGCTGCTGTCGGTAATTCTTTATTGCGCCGCGCGCGGGCGCTATGGCCCTGAGTATCACAACCCGGTTGAGATTTCCGGTCTTTACTGGCACTTCGTGGACATCATCTGGATTTTCCTGTTCCCGCTGCTCTATTTGTTGGGGCGGCATCTGGAACACGGCGGGTAAACCCATATGAGCGAATACATCGTTTCACTAAAAATCTACGTCGCGATTTTTCTCGCCTTGATGGTGGGAACGGCGCTTACCGTGTGGGCAGGCCTTCGCGATTTTCCCGGACAGCTCAACGTAATCATCGCGCTAACGATTGCCGTCATTAAAGCTACGCTGGTCGTACTCTACTTCATGCACGTTCGCTATAGCTCCCGGCTTATCTGGATAGTCTTTGGCTCGGCGTTGTTTTGGTTGGGAATTCTCTTCGCGTTGACGCTGAGTGATTACTGGACCAGAGGCTGGCTACCGATCACTTACTGAGTTCAATCAGCTCGGCTTCCCAGTACTTTCCACCTGGTAGAACTTCTCCTCACGCACACCGACCAAGTGATTACAAGCGGGACATTCCAGTCGGATAGTGGCGTCGGAAGTTTTGATCGGCGCTCCGCAATACGGACAGGCTCCGGCGACGTCGTTCTTCGTGAAAAGATCGCGCATCATGAAAAGTGGCAGAATCAGTCCGGCCAGGAGTAATGGGATGCCGAAGACGAGTCCAATACTTGTGCCTTCACCGAGCGTAAGACTAATAACCAAACCGGCAATGAAGAGAATCAATCCGAGGGCAATGGCAAATGAAAAACTGTAGGCACTGTCGAATGTTCGTCCCGGTTTACTTGTAGGTGGCTCCTTCGCGCTCATTTGTAAAACTCCTCTTGCAGGATGTGTCGTTGGCGAGTGTCTTTTACCCGCCCGTTCAGGTCTTGTCAACAATTTGAGTCAGGTTATGAGGTAATGGCTCATTTACAACCATGAACAGAGCTAGCAGTCTAAGTAAAGTATAGCTGAGACTAAAACAAAGATGCCCAACAAGATCAACGATATCGCAGTAAATGCGGCACAGCCCTGAGCCTTCTTTCCCTCAATCCAGAAGTAGTTTGCGTAAAAACCTTTAACCTTGCCTCTCCAAGCTCGCCATAAGACCCAACTGCTAATGGCAATCAGGCTCAAGGCGAAAACTACTTCAAAGATCCTGACGTTTGGGGCTATTGCACACAATTTCAGTCTAGCAGAGCGACAGCATCCTCGACAGATCACAGTTTGAAGTAACATCCGGTTGTCACTCCGCTGTGCAGTTCGGTGGTTCGTGGCTATAATCACCGTTTCCTATGATGACCACAAAAACCAGCACAATCACCGGCAGCCTATTCGAGACATTTCTCAACCAGCACGACGAAGAGGCCTGGGCGGCAACCTTAACCAGCCTTTTGCGTTCGATTCATGAGGTAGACCGCAACGCCACGCAGATTTGGTTTGCCTTCTACCCCGTCGCCTTGTATCGCGCTTTCGAAGCGGCCGAAGATCCGGAACTCCTCGCACAGGAACTACTCCTGCGGGGCGTTTATCCGCTCAAAGATCAGGTCGATTCATCACACAAGTTTCTCTATGGGCATCGTTACTGGCCAGAAGTTAAGCAGGCGATAGAGGCGTTTGCCGCAAACTTTAACTCGTCGGATAGTTCCCACCTTTCGGATCAAATTCTGAAACTAGCTGGCGAAATCGCGCAGAAGCTGAAGGTGGACGAATCGCTTTTGGTTGGCATCACTGCGGTTGGTTTCATGACCGTGCAGCAAGCCGGCCTCGCCGCTTTCAGAAACGCTGCGGGGCCGATGCTGCTCGATAAGAAGGTTGCAAAGAAGTCGCCGGAGCAGGTGCTTCGCGAGCGTGCGGTAGACGACAGTCAGGGTCTCCTTGGTTTTCTTAAAACGATTGACAAGAAATGGACTGTCACTTACGACGAGACCGACAGTCAGGCAAAATACAAGATGAACCACGATCAGGATATGGCATGGGGAGCTTCAGACGATCGCACGCGCAACTGGCGCGAGATCGATCCGCGACGTCCTGAAGGTCCCATTCCGGTTGAATGCCGTTCGGCATCGTGCGGTACCTGCTGGGTCGGAGTTCTGGGTGGCGCGGAAAAGCTTTCTGACGTGGCCGTTCGAGAAGGAAAAAAGATCAAGGAGTTTGGTTACATCGACACAACAGAAACCAAGCCGCTGATTCGACTCGCCTGCCAGGCCAAAACTTATGGCGCTGTCTCAATCGTCATCCCGCCGTGGAATGGTGTGTTTGGGAAATACCTGAAATCGTTGAAGCAAACAAGTGAAGACAGCCTCGAGTAGTACTGCTAAGTTTTCCCCACTGCTTTTTGTTCTCGCCGCCGCAATACTATGGAGCACTGGCGGGCTTTTTATCAAATGGACCTCGCTCTCCGGGCTGGAACTCTCCTTTGGCCGCTCGCTATTAGCGGCAATCACTGTAGCAATCTTCACCCGGCATGAAGGCTTTGGTCTGAATCTCGTCACCGCGCTGGCCTCGATGCTTTACGCAGCCTTGTTACTTCTCTTCGTACTGGCGACCAAGGAAACCACCGCCGCCAATGCCATCTTTCTGCAATACACCGCACCTGTTTACCTGCTGATCCTCGAACCGTTGTTCTACAAAGAGAAGTTTCGCCGCGGTGATCTCATTACGGTGACGGCATGCGTAATTGGAATGTCACTCTTTTTTGTGGGCAGGCTCAGGCCGCAGGATGTGACGGGCAACTTGCTGGCGCTGGCTTCTGGCTTTTGCTTTGCCTGCTACTTTCTTCTGCTGCGCCATGCAAAATCACGCGCGGTCAATCGTGCTTCATCGGTGATTTACGGAAACCTGCTCGTGGTTCTGATTGCGGCGCCGGCGGGCTTGAAAGCGCTGCCGCACATGAACGCGCACGATGCCTTGAGCGTGCTTTATCTTGGGGTGGTTCAAATCGGTCTGGCGTACACGTTGTTTACCGTGGCGATGGCCCGGGGTGTTCGTTCTCTCGACGCGGGAATCGTCGGGTACGTCGAGCCGGTCTTGAATCCGATCTGGGTGTTCCTGGTGTTGGGTGAGCAACCAACGCAGTGGGCCTTAATCGGAGGCGGGATCATTGTGGCCGCGGTTGTGTGTCACATGCTGTTAGAGGCGAAACGTGGACAAGTAGTCAGTCTCTCTTGAAAGAAGTCTTGCTTAACACTTGAATTTGTCGATCTCCACCAACTCTCCTTCATAAACATCAACAGGTATAGCATCCATGAGCGCCAACCGGGACTGGAGTCTCGGCGGTCCAGTGTTCTGCCGCGGTTTTTCAGCCCCAACGGGGCTACGTCTTCCAGCCCAGGGTTGGCGCGCTTCGCGGCTACCCTGGGTA
>JALYSR010000114.1 GCA_030854715.1 Acidobacteriota bacterium | reverse complement strand
CATTGCTGGTAGTGGGCTTTCTGTATCACACGATCAGCACGGCGTTGACCGGACGCACGCTGGGGATGAAGCCTTTTTCGCTTCGTGTTGTTGATGCCCGCACAGGCTTAATCCCCACTGGCAAGCAGTCGGCGGGACGCTCGCTCGTCTATATTCTGTCCCTCGCATCAGCCGGCATTGCGCTCCTGTATACGTTTTTCGACTCTGAAAGACACACCGCTCACGATCGTTTTACCCGCACAGCTGTTATTCGCATGTGACCAATCTTTATTGGTATAACGGGCTCTGCTCCGTAGCCGGAGTAGGGCCCTTTTTTGCTTGAGGGCCAAATAATTTCGGCCCGAACGCCGTATCTACCGTGCACCAGGAAACCCTGAAACAAATTGTGGAAGAGTTGGACGCCGTCCTGCCGGGTCGTTTTCTCGGAAAGATTTCTCAGTTGTCAACCACTTCCGTCGCTATTGATTTCGGTCTTCAGGCGAACGGCTACCTTTTCATCGATGTCGAACCGGCAGCGCCTCGCCTCTATTTAATAAAACGAAGCAGTCGAGAGTTGCAGAGGGCATCAAGCTCGCCATCACCGTTTTTCCAGGTGACGCGGACCATGTTGGCTGGCGCGAAGTTGCTTTCGATTACAAAGGACGGTGACGAACGGGTCGTTAGATTGTCTTTTTCCTGTACGACTGAATTGGGCGATTCCCAAACTGTCGTGCTGGTCGCACAACTCACCGGTCGTTCGGCAAATCTCTTTCTCCTCAATTCGGCGGGCGAAGTTACCCAGGCTCTAAGACCGCCAAAGGGCGAAGGCCAACAAATGGGAACTCAGTATCGAGCACCAGGTCTTCAAGCGAAAACGCTTTCTGAGGAACCGCCGTTAGCGCGCGGAGAATCGCCGACGCTTTCTGAAGCGCTGGATAAATACTATCGTCGCCTTGAGACCGAACGTGCGTTCGACAGTTTGGCTGCGAATTTGGTAGCCAAACTTAAAAAGGAAGTAACGAGAAGAGAAAAATTAAGGGGAAATCTTGAGAAGGATCTCGTCACACACGGCACGCCTGAGGAACATAAACGTCTGGGCGATCTCCTCCTCGCCAACATCACGACCGCCGAGCGCGAAGGAAACAAGTTGAGACTCAAGGATTACTACGCTGAGGGCGCGCCCACAATTGAGATTGAGCTTGATGAAAACGAGTCTGTGCAGGAAGCTGCGGGCGAATCGTTTTCGCGCTACACAAAAGCTAAACGAGCCGTTGCAGAGATTGGCAGGCGTTTGATCCAACTACATCGAGAGATGGAAGAACTCAGGGGAAAACAAACAGAGCTGGACAAGGCGGTAGCCGCTCGCGATCCAGCGGCAGTTGCCCGGTTTGCTGATCAAAAGGAAAAGCCAAAATCGGTCGGAAAAAAGGAAAAAGCGTCAGCAGCCATGAAGGGCATGCGACGCTATAGATCGTCTGACGGCTATGAAGTGATTGTCGGGAGAAGTGCGCGCGATAACGACACTCTAACTTTTCGGGTGGCGCGTCCGCACGATCTGTGGCTGCATGCCGGGGATTATCCCGGGTCGCACGTCATTGTTAGAAATTCAGGCCGGGGTGAAATCCCGCATCGGACGATTATTGAGGCCGCGCAGCTGGCAGCGAAGTTTAGCCAGGCCAGCAAGGATTCGAAGGTGACGATTCACTACACGCAGCGCAAGTTCATTTCAAAGCCAAAAGGCGCGGCGTCCGGGCTGGTTCGCATATCGAGCTTTCGTTCGATTACGGTCGAACCCGGCGAGACCATGGAGCGGGTTTGAGACCGACAAGAGCTATAGATCTGATATGACCTCTAGCTTTGACTCACTTATACCGGTAAGTGATTCGGCCTCTCGACAGATCATAGGGTGACATCTCAACGCTTACCCGATCACCAACGAGGATGCGTATGCGGTTCTTCCGCATCTTCCCTGAAATTGCCGCCAGCACGACATGCTCGGTGTTGTCGAGTTGGACCTTGAAAAATGCGTTGGGCTGTTTGTCGATGATGGTGCCTTCCGCCGGAATCAAATCGTCTCTTGCCAATAGAATCTCCTTTATTAGAGTTACGAGTACTGAGTGCTGAGTGCTGAGTATGCTCTCAGCACTTAGTCCTCAGTACTCAGCACAATTTCTTTTAACGACTAGCGCGTCGCGGGCGAAATGAACGGGTGAAAACAGCACGTGGCGCCGTGCGCCCAAACGGCTTGCTAGCGGCTTCGGTCTTTCTTCCACCAAACGCAGGCAGCAAGACTCGCGCTACTGTCTGACCAGTTAAGCGTTCAATGGCGCGCATGGATAGCTCGTCCACAGGCGTGACGATCGTGATCGCTCGGCCTGTGTTTCCAGCTCGTCCGGTGCGCCCAATGCGATGCACATAATCTTCCGGAGCAGCTGGCACGTCATAGTTAATTACATGTGAAACGGAATCAACGTCCAGCCCACGCGCTGCAATATCAGTAGCAACCAGCACTCTCGTCTTACCATCTCGGAATGCACGCAGAGCAGCTTCACGCTGTGGCTGGGTGCGATCCGAATGAATGCGATTAACGCTATGGTCGCGTGCGGAAAGAATGTGCGAAAGGCGTTCTGCGCCGCGACGCGTGCGCGTAAACACCAGCACCCGCTCAAACTTTTCGCGCTCGAGCAGATCGAGCAATAAAGCCGTTTTCGATTCCTGGGCCACCGGGTAAGCAGTTTGCTCAACCATAGTGGCAGCCTGTCCACGCGGGCTGACCTCGATCAATTTCGGGTCTTTCATGGTCGTGCGCGCGAGCTTTTCAATGTCGGAAGACATCGTGGCTGAGAAAAGAAGTGTCTGCCGCTTTGCCGGGACCATTGAAAGAATGCGTCGAATTGCCGGCAGGAAGCCCATGTCCAGCATGCGGTCCGCTTCGTCAAGGACGAGAACTTCAACCGAGGCGAGATTGACTGCGCCGCGCTCAGTTAGATCAAGCAAACGTCCGGGCGTGGCGATCACTATCGCCGCACCGCGTCTTAGATCCGAAATCTGTGTGCGCATGTTAGCGCCGCCAATTACCGTGACGCCACGATTGGCCTTCACGCGATTTAGCTCGCCATAGTTTTTTTGAATCTGCATTGCCAGTTCGCGCGTCGGCGCGAGCACAAGAACACGAACGCCGGGTCGCGGCTTTTCCGTGAGTCGTTGAATGATGGGAAGCAGAAATGCGGCTGTCTTGCCTGTGCCGGTTTCAGCACAGCCGATCAGATCCTGGCCGCTTAGGACAACAGGGATTGCCTGCTTTTGTATCGGTGTTGGTTCGGTGTATCCGAGAGACTCGCAGCTCCGCACTTGTGCGGGCGCCAGTCCCAGTTGAGAAAAAGTCATAAACTCCTAGTTTCTTTCGCGCGCCCCGGTCTAGTTCCTGGCGCGCCTTGGTTTTGGTGAAAGTAAGCATCCAGCTCACAAACACATTGTGCTCTGTGCAATCTCTGTGTTCTCTGTGACTCGGCGGAGGCTTTTTAACAAGCCTCACCACCGAAGCACAGAGTTCACAGAGGACGCACTGAGGATTAGTTGTTAAGGAAGGAGGTGCTTACCACCTGGGCTCGCGATTACCGCCACCGCCACCCCCGCCGTAGCCGCCGCCGCCGCCGCGATTACCACCGTAACCACCGCCGCCGCCGCGATTACCGCCGCCGCCGAAGCCACGACCACCACCGCCGGAGCGGGGTTCGCGTGGTTTTGCTTCGTTGACGTTCAGTGCACGACCGTTGATTTCCTTGCCGTTAAACTGGGCGATAGCTGCCTCGCCCTCTTCCTTGCTGGACATTTCGACGAAGCCAAAGCCGCGTGATCGCCCTGTGTCGCGGTCTTCCACGACGCTCGCTGATTCAACCATGCCGGCCTGAGCAAAGAGTTCTTGCAGTTCCTGGCTGGAGGTCGCAAACGCGAGATTTCCTACGTAAAGTTTCATAGACATAAAGATGTACCTTTCCCCTTTGTGGGGATAAAAGAAGCTGAAGAATCGGATTGGCTTCGGTCGAACGGTAGGAGCGAAGGGCCGGTTTTCGGATGCTCTAAAGAGCGGCTTCTGAAGTTGAAATCAGCCTGCTCTCGAACTATCCAAACGCCAGCGCTAACTGTCTTATGCGCGGGGCGCATCACCGTCGATGCGCGAGAGAAGGATTAACCGTGAGTCACTATGCACTATATGGGGGAATATGGCAAGGCGTGACGACCCGAAGTGGTTCGGCGCCTGGAGTGCTACAGGGATGGCCATTAACAATCCGTGTAACGGTTGTCCCCGAGGAGCGAAGGACTGCCGAAGGCTCCAGATTCTACGTGAAAGTCTAGAATTCAATCACCACGCCTGCTGAAGGCAGGATTGGAAACACGCGGTCAAGTCGGCCAAATACCCGGCCATCGAAGCCATAACCCTCAAAGCCTGCATAACGAACGTTGTTGTGGTTCAGTGCATTTATTAGTTCCCCGTTAAGGGTCAGTTTCCACTTATTGAAAAGGAACGCTTTGTTTATCCTGACATCGACGCGGCTATAGGCGGGCAACCTAGTGGTGTTGCGCACATTCGTGAGGAAGTATGCCTGGCCCACCTGGCGGTAAAAGCCCGGAATCGGCTCCCCGCTCCCGTAGCGCCACTCAGCGCTCAAGTTCCACGTTTCGTTGATACGATAGCTGCCATAGGCATTCACCGTGTGACGCTGGTCTGTATCGCTAACGAACGTTAGACCGGCCTGCGGATTCGCGAGTTCCGTTCGTGAGTATCCATAGGAGACCCAGCCAGTCAGGTCATTTGCGCTGCGACGTTGGAGTGTCAACTCGATTCCACGCGCGTGCCCGGCTACGGAGTTCTGAAAGGGAAACTCGTTAAAAGTGAGAACGTCACCCTCGAACCGCGGTTCGGAAAGACTGAAGAAAAGGTTGTGGTCCTCGCGATCATAGACTTCAACCAAGGCTCGAGTCCGGTCGCCAAATCTGCGCTCAAGGCTGGCATTGTAATGAGACGAGCGCTCGGCCCTCAGACCAGGATTGCCAAGCCTGCCGAACATTTGATCGAAGTCCGGGAATTGATAGTAACGTCCGGCGCCAGCCCGAACTTTCCAGTTCTTATCAATAGCCCACGCCAATGATCCACGAGGAGAAAAGAGTGTTTCACCGGTAACGCTGCTGTGTTCGACGCGGCCACCGCCGGTCAGGCTTAAGCCCAGACTCTCGCTGGTCCAGGTGTCCTGTCCGTATAGAGAATCCTCCGTGCCGCGGCGATTAAATCTCGCGAACTGATCGATCGTTCCGGTGAAAAAGTTGAAAAACTGGTTGAAGGTATTCACGCCCAGCGAACGTATGTAGACTCCGGTCTCAAGCCGGTGCCCGCGCCGGTAGCCGAAGCTAACATCGCTGCGCACGCCATACTGCGTACGCGTCCCATCCAAAAGTTTAATGTCCTGGTTGTTTGTATTCTTAAAATTAGTCCGCAGACCAAAAAAGCGCGTCTGCCAGAATACCCGTGAATTGGGGGTGTAACTCCAGTGTGCGTTGAAAAGCAGATTGCGGGAACGCCCACGAAAGACAGTGTTGCTGCCGAGCAGGTTGCGATCGCGGTTGCGGTCGTAAATAAAGTTGCCAAAGATAATTGAAAAGCCCAATTGATTCTGCCCGGAAAAATCATACAGCGCTTTTCCCTGAAGATCTGAGAAGCTGAGAATTGGGGGGTTGTTAGTAAAACGATTTTGATCGTTAATTCGCTTCAGCAGATAGCCGACATAGCTCTTACGACCGGCAACCAGATACGAACCGCGACCGTTGGCGAATGGACTGTCAACAACTCCGGACAGCCCACTCAGGCTCGCGGCGAAACGACCTGCCGGCTGAACGCGGTTGCCGTCACGCGTTTCAATATCGAGGATTGAGGCTGTGCGGTCACCGTACTTTGCCGGGAACGCTCCGCTCATCAACGACAGCGCGCTCACCGTGTCGCCATTAATCACTGAAAGTGAACCCGTATCTGCGTAGCCGCCGCCTACCGTATGTACAAAATTGTCAGTGAGTATGCCGTCCAGATAGAGACCGATGCGATCAAACCCCGCACCGCGCACCGCAAACTCGCTGCGAAAGTCGTCATTAGTTGTGGAACCTGGCAACGCCTGGGCGGCGCGCAGAGGATCGTTGAGGAGAATACTTGAAAGCGCCTGGAGCTCGCGCTTGTTGAGCGTTAGCTCAGAGGCCGCATTGGGTTGCGCAGTCTCGTAGGGGTTTGCCGTTACGGTAACGCTTTCCGTCAGAGCGGCAGCGTCTTCGTTCAGCGCAATGACAACGTCGCGATTCTCTCCATCTTTGATGGTGATTGTTTTCTTTACGAGTCCATAACTAACGGTAGTTATGTAGAGGTCTAACTGGCCGACCGCTACATTCTCTAAAGTGAATGCGCCGTTATCATCGGTGGTCGTACTCTGGTCCATACCGCTGGCGATCACCCTTACTTTGGTAATCGGCTCCCCAGTGCGCGCATCGACCACCCGACCGTGAAGTGTGACAAGTTGCTTTTGTTGGCCGGCTTGCAAAGCTCGGGACTCTAGCAGTGAAGATTGTTTGCTAAGGACATTTGCCGAGGCAGGTGAAGTGATGCCAGACGCAAAACTGAACCACAGCAAAACCGACAACAGGGTATTTCTCATACGACCATTCTCCAGCAAGAATAATCCAAGCGCGACTTAGCGGCAGGGAGAGGGATCAGAGTGTTAAGACCGCGGGGTAGATTCTAAACGACTTAGAGCCTGGTCGTCATTGCACTCTCTCTCATTTCAGCTTCTCGTACTCCCTTCTGGCCTCTTGCAGGATGGGAATGTCCGGGTCTGCGTCATTCCAGAGTGCAAAAAAATCTTGATAGGCTTTGCGTGCCTTCGTCGTGTCGCCGCTCAAGGCTGCGGTGCGCGCCAACCCCAGTTGCGCGAGCGGGTATAGAGGAGAGGCAGGCTGCCAGCCCCTATGGTCGAGTATCTTCTGGAATTCGGCTGCGGCATCCGCTCCCCTTTGTTGATTGAGGAATGCTTGACCGCGTAAATAGGAGATCTGGAAAAGAGCGTATCCTTCATAAGGTCTGGTCGTCTCCAACAACTGAATCGCCTGAGCCGGATTGCCTCTATGCAGTTCAATTCGGGCTTGAACGAGCGGCAGCAAGACTTTATTGAGTATGGTGTCTTTCGGAAAACGCCTGACTAACTCACCAGTAATCGTTTGTGTTTGGCCGAACTCGCCGCAGGTAGCCAGTGCGTTGCCCGCAGTGACCATCGTAAGCTGACTGTGCGATATGCCGAGTGCCTTTCCAGTCTGCTCTTTCACCAGCCTGCAATCACCCAGTAACGCATTCCGCGCTGCGCCTAAGACCGCAATCTGCGCTGTAACCTCTTTCAAGTCGCGGCCTCCTGCTAACTCAAAGCCGTGGTTAGAAAATTCTTTGGCTTTTCGCAACTGACCTGAAAACGCGGCAGTCTCGGCTTGCCAATTTTGAGCAACATATTCATCGGGCTTTCCGTTCGTCCATTCAATCTGCTGCTTCATCGTCGTCGCATCACCCTCGACAAAAGCAATTCTATAAAGAGTTCTGTGCATTACGGAGGTTTCGAGCTTCTGTGCCAGAGCTTGATTGATGACCTCCTTAGCCTCATCGAAGCGATTGAGGCCTACGAAGGCGGCAGCTAAAAGCGAGTAGCCGGAAGCCGAATTCGGATTGAGCCGAATCGCTTCACGCGCCTCTTCCAGGGCTTTATCGAATTGACCGAGATCGTTGTATTTAACGGCCAAATTGTTGGGCGGCGCAGCGTGTTGGGGATACGTGCGCTTCCAAAGTTCCAACGTCTCAAGATACTTCTCCAATTCCCCGGTTACGTTGTCGTAGTAACCCGCGGAGATAAAGAGTCGTTCCCTCTCGCTGACTCGATCACGCAACTCGTATGCTTTTTGCGAAGCTTCGGCAGCAAGGTCAAACAACCCGCTGTTGTAATACATTGATGCCATCCGAGCGTAAGCGAGTGCGAAATTAGGGTCTACTTCCGTCGCGCGTTTGAGAAATGGAATAGCCTCCAGGAACTTGCCCTTTAATTGCTGTTCAACTCCCAGCGAGAAGGCTTTGAGGGCTTCAAGCGAAGAGGTTGTGCCCTGTTCAATCGGCGCGTCGAACTTCTGGATTGATTGAAGCGACTCGCCCAACTTCTTTCTTAACTTCATCGCCGATTCGCCAAGAGCATGAAGCACCTGCTCCTTGTTTTCAGCTTCCGCCTGTTCGCCCGCAATCGCGTCGCCCGTCTCTGCGTTGATAGCTTCCAGCGTGATCACGTAATGGTTTCCCAGGCTCGCAATCGAACCCACGAGCATTGCTTTCAGTCCCTGACGCTGGCAAATCTCTCGTCCCACGTCTCTAGTCACGCGCTCATCGGCTGAGCGTCCCATGAACTTCAGCGCACCGCGCACACGGTCTTCAGAAAAAATATTTAGAAAAGGAGATTGACCCAGTTGCACAGCCAGAGCTTGCTTGAGTGTGCCGTCAAAGACTGGGTCTCCGGTCGTGTTGGCGAAATCAGCAAGCAGAATAGTGTCCTTTTCGGTTAAAACATGTGCGCTGCGGAATCGAACGAAAAGAATTGAAGCCACAATGATGAGCACCGCAAGCGACGCAATCAAAATTGCGCCCTTCTTGTGGCGCTTGATCTCAGTGGTAATGAACTCGGCACTCGATGTCTGGCGTGTGCGCACCACGTCGGTATCCGGCAGCGGAACGCTGCTTGCCGTCGCTGTGTCGAACTGCGTGTCGCCTGACAGGTCTCGCCGCAATTCTTTTAATTCGATGGCAACATCCTGAATGCTCTGGTATCTCTCGTCGGGATCCTTCGCTAAACACCTTCTAACTATCCGTTGCAACTCTGGTGTAGCAGCAGGATTGAACTCTTTGAGCGGGGGCGCTGGTTCGTAGACAATTCGGTATAGCGATTGGACCTTGGAGTCTCCCTGGAACGGCCGGCGTGCGGTGACAGCTTCGAACAACATGCAACCGAATGAGAAGATGTCTGAACGATGGTCGATGTCAGCCTTGCCCTGGGCCTGCTCGGGTGACATGTAACCCACCGTTCCCATCAATTTCCCAGGTATCGAATGATCCTCGAGAGCGACTGTCGCCACGTCGCTGGCGGTCTCGCTGCCGAAAGCTGTTGCTGCCGGCTCGACTAGTTTTGCTAAACCAAAATCCAGGATCTTTGCATAACCATCACGGGTGATCATGATGTTATCTGGTTTCAAATCGCGATGAACGATCCCCGCGGCATGAGCTTTGGCTAGTCCGACGGCGACTTGTTGCAAATACTTGATTAGTTTTCTTAGCTCAGTGCGTTCAAAGTGTATTTTCTCGCGCAGTGTCTTTCCTTCCACGTATTCCATGGCAATATAATTCAAGCCATCGTGCTCGCCAATTTCATAAACGTGCGCCACGTTCGGATGATTAAGCGCCGCCGCTGCCTTCGCCTCCTGCACGAAACGCCGCATGCGGTCATGACTGGCTGCAAGCTCGCCAGGCAGGATCTTCAACGCGACCTTGCGATCCAACTCAGTGTCCTGCGCCAGGTACACCTCACCCATTCCGCCCACACCAAGTTGCGAGCGAATTTCGTAACGGCCCAAACGTGTGCCGGCGTTGATCGTCAGTGGGAAATCCTCTGGGCTCTGAAATGAAGGCTAAGATCGACGCAATATTACCAGACGACGACGCGCCCGGGTAGATTCTGGCCCCAAACTAACAGTTTGCGTTACAACCTTGGTATGCTTTCGTCAATGGCTAAACCGGAAATGGAACACAACAAATCTTCGCGTCTGTACGCTCGCGCGCTGGAGCTGATGCCCGGTGGCGTCAACTCGCCGGTGCGCGCGTTTCGCGCGGTCGGCGGAACTCCGTTATTCATCAAAAGCGCGCGCGGTCCATTTGTAACCGATGTCGATGACCGAAAGTTCATTGACTACGTCGGGTCCTGGGGTCCAATGATACTGGGGCATGCCGACGAAGAGATTGTTGATGCACTTTCAACCGTGGCGGCCGCGGGCACAAGTTTCGGAGCTCCTAACGAATTGGAAATTGATCTCGCGGAAGAGATCGTGGCTGCGGTTCCTTCCATCGAGATGGTGCGGATGGTAAACAGCGGCACCGAAGCAACGATGTCGGCGATTCGGCTGGCCCGAGGTGTGACGGGTCGCGATCGGATCATCAAGTTTGAGGGTTGTTATCACGGCCACGCCGATAGCCTGCTCGTGAAAGCGGGTTCGGGAGTGGCTACGCTTGGATTGCCTGACAGTCCCGGTGTCCCCGCATCGCTCGCCCAACACACAATCACAGTCCCCTTCAATGACACGGCAGCGCTGGAAGACGTCTTCACACAACACGGCGACATCGCTGCGGTAATCATCGAGCCCGTTGTTGGAAACATGGGCTGCATTTCGCCGCAACCGGGCTTTCTGAAATTTGCACGTGACATTGCTGCTCGTCACTCGACACTTTTGATCTTCGATGAAGTGATGACGGGATTTCGGGTCGCGCGCGGCGGTGCGCAGGAACTTTACGGAATAACGCCGGACATAACCTGTCTTGGTAAAATCATTGGCGGCGGATTACCGGTGGGCGCATATGGCGGCAGTCGCGAGTTGATGCGAAACATTGCGCCCGCAGGAACTATCTATCAGGCCGGGACACTGTCCGGTAATCCACTGGCTATGACTGCCGGACTTCTGACATTGCGTCGTCTGAAAGATAAAACGATTTACGACAGACTTGAAAGTCGTTCAGCAAGACTCTGCGAAGGGTTGTCAGAAGCGGCGGCCACTGCGGGAGTTAAGACTGTTACAAATCGGGTTGGTTCAATGTGGACCACCTTCTTCACTGAAGGGCCAGTCGTAAACTGGACCACTGCCAACCAGAGCGATAGACAATTCTACGGCAGGTTTTTCCACGCGCTGCTCAACGAGGGAGTCTATCTCGCGCCATCGCAGTTCGAAGCGGCTTTTGTCAGCATCGCGCACACGGAAGAAATCGTCGACCAAACGATTGAGGCCGCGGGGCGCGCGTTTCTGAAGGTAGGGGAAAAGACACAGGTCGGATAGGGCCAATAGGTCCTATTAAAGCGGAAGATCGATCACAAACCTTGTTCCCTTCTCGGGTTCGCTCGCCACGCCGATCTTGCCGCCATGTTGTTCGACGATCTGCTTCACAATTGCCAACCCCAGACCGGTGCCTCGTTTCTTGGTAGAAAAGAAAGGTTCAAAGATACGATCGACGGTAGCCTTATCCATGCCCTTTCCTTGATCGGCAATCGTCAGGCGCGCGCGCGTCTTGGTAGCCAAATCCTCTCCGGCCGCCCCGTCACTAGCACTTACAATTTCGGTGGAGATTGAGATCGGCGAATGCTTTGGGCTGGCATCAATCGCGTTTCCGATTACGTTGACCAGCACCTGCCGCAACTGATCTGGATCCCAATGGCCCACCAGTTTCCTATCAGTGAATTTCTTTTCAATCGGCGTATCTTTGTCATTAATCTTGTCTGCAACCAGCTCGAGACTGCGATTGATAAGTTCATGAAGATCGACGTTTGATTGCTCGAGCGCCTTTCGCCGGGAAAACTGGGCCACGTCGACCACCAGTTTATTAAGGTGCTTGATTCCCCGCTCTACCAGCTCGATGGTATTCAAGCCCTCAGTATCCTTGACGTTGTCCCGGAGCATGGAAACGCCCAAACGAATACTGCCGAGTGGGTTTCTGATTTCATGGGCCACCTGTGCCGTGGCCTGCCCCACGGCCGCGAGAGACTCCTGCTGCCGCAACCCTCGCTCAGCCGCCGCTGCATCTGTTACATCGACCAGCGTGAGGATTTGCCCATGCGCTCCATTGATGGCCAGCGGCGAGGAATAAACATCAAAGGTCTGCTCAGTTTCAGATTCTTCATTCGCCGGACAAACCCAGCGGCCGCGGTACACAGATTCTTCGACTCGCGTACCCGTGGCAGATTCCAGCATCTTCAATGCGGGACCCGAAGCGAACTTTTCATAAATAGAGGCGCCAATACTTGCTCCGGGAAAAATCCGGAAGAAAGCAGCGTTGGCACTACGAATACGATCGTACTCATCAATAGCGGCGACGGCGCTGACCATTCCTTCCAGGAGCTGGCTCGTAAACACGCGCTCGCGCCGGGTCTCTTCCACACTGCGTCGCACCTCTCCAAACCGGCGTTGGACCTCCCAGATTGTGCCGGCGGCAACTATTGCGCCCACGATGAGCGCAATCACACTCCAGGTGCGAATCGATCGGGCCGCGCTTTGCTCAATAATCTCACTCTGCCGAAAGACATCAGCCTGTTCCTGGTTTGATTGGTCCAACAAGGCATTGAGTTCGGCGTCAACTACACTGAATCTGTCAAAACCCTCAAGTGAGTAGCGACCCAGGTCTTCCGTTGCCGCAACATACGACCCCAAATCGCCCTTAAACTTTTGCCACATCGGGTCGCTAGCCAGCGGCGGCCGTTCAAGAAGTCCCAGGAGTTGATTCATCTCGTCGCGAGCCATGCTCAAGCGCATGTCGAACGGGGACTTTAGTTCCCGACGAGCTT
>JALYSR010000076.1 GCA_030854715.1 Acidobacteriota bacterium | reverse complement strand
TAATCTGTTGTTGGGTCACCGCGCCAGCATCGCGACAATTATCAGCACAACCGGCATTCTTAGTGAGTGAGCTCCCATTTACTACAACGTTCACAGGTTGTATCCAGTTTACTCCAGAAGATGATGCCGATGCTGTGCGCCATTTTATGTAATCAAAGCTCCAAATGTAGTTTTGATCAAATTGCTTACCTCCATCGAGATAGGCACCTAACACACCACCCGAAAAAATCTGGTCTCCTTCGGATTGATATGTAGCATTGCCTGTTTGCCGGTATAACCAGGCGTAGGCGGGTGCAATCAGAAGATTAAGATCAGGGGACCCTGCGCGTGCAGGAAAAAGCTGCGCGGGATCTGAAACCCAATTCTCATACCAAAATGCACGATCTGCTGCGACCCAGGCATTGGCCCACAGCCAATCTGCGGCGGTCTTAATAATGGCAGGAATCCGTGGATCTCCTGTTTTTTCATAATAAACAATCAAGGCACGCATCGTAAGCCCGAACATGAAGGGTTGGAGGTAATATTGGCCTACGGCTGCTGCAGGATCGCAGGGATTCGGACAACGAGATGTCTTTGATACAAACCACTGATCCATATGGCCCAGGGCTATATCAACCAAAGGAACGAGGCGCGCGCTAGGGGCAGATCCAAGTTTCTCAGCATCAAGTTTTGCTAAAATTGCATACGCGGTTTCGCGACTACGTGAAGTATCGATCAGCGACTCCAACGGGGTTGAATCTCTTGCGTAGCTTGCCTGTTCCGATAAAAGCAGTGCCGCGTTTTTCGATTGTGCGTCTCCCGTACGCTCATAATCCATACGCAGGCCAGTGCTGAAATTCCAATATCCGGGTACGCCCCCATTATTGGGAATAACATAAGAATCTCGATATACCCCCCGTGCCTTAAGTGCGCATGCATTCCAAGTAGAAGAGGAAGCGGTCATATAGTCTGATATTTGATACATGACGCGGATCTGATCGTAATAGACCCAGCTAAGTTTGTCGTCAAAGGTGAGTCCTGGAGTATCAAGATAGTTACATGTCTGTTGTCCCTTTGTCGTCATGTGGGACTGCCAGTCAGAAAGGTTGGGAATCGCAGGCATGCTATTGATGACCGGGGGAATCGTCGGAGCAGGGGGTGCAATAACAGAGAAGTTATATGCAATCTGACGTGTTACGCCGTTGCTGACAGCAGTTATTTGGATCGCATAGCTTCCCTGGGGAGTTGTACTCCCTGCGCGTATACGCAAGGCGGAATTGAAATCTGCGGTTCCAAAACTTGAACCATCTGGCCAGGAATCAGAGGTGCCTGCAGGTACGTTTTGAACCGAAAGAGACGTACTAGCACTAGTTCCGGAAAGCGTTTTCCCCGAGACTCTAATATATGAGTCGTGTCCTTGAACTACACTATGGGGGCCGTAAGCGCTCAGTGAAAAATTAAAGGTTTGAGCACCAACCGGGATTACAGATGCGAAGAGGAATACGGGAATGATGACGAGGAATAAGAGTGCGAACGAATAGCGGTTGTTCATAAACATAGGGTAAGGAATTAATCTCAGACAACGGTATCATGAGTCGAGTTGCAACTCAATCAAATGAGCCGACTGAGCAACGAGCGGCCCCCGGCGTTATGCCCGTTCACAGCTTTCATTCCCCCGACCCAGGCAACGTCTATGGATTTGATCTATCCCTCACGGACTCTTGCGTTTAAGAGTTCAGCAGTGTCCTGAATAGGACGTACGCAAATATCCCTTACGCTAATTCCTCGCTTTTAACAGCTTTGTCGCTGCGTTACTAAGTTACCGTAGAAGATATGCCTGCAGACTCTCATACTCTGCTGCGAAGTCCTTGTAGAGGCCCATTTCGGCATAGCGCAGATGGGGTCCGTTCTTCTTCGACACGATGCCGTGAGTCCAAGGACGCCCACGATTGCCAGCCATCCCACAGAGAGCGTCGTCGATTTTCTGGTTGGATTTTAGATACCCGACGTTCTCGAGCGCCCAGCCGCGGGGATCAAATTCTCCAGAATGATCAAGAACGTATTTGACGGCATCGGCGAGTTCATCGTCATCTGCGAGTAATCCCGTAGTCGGATTAACATGCTCCAGATTCATGCCGCATTGATGGCGGTAGACAATCACCGGCGTGCCGCAAAACATACTTTCATAGATGGACTTGTTCGATCCCTCTCTCAGCGAAAGAAGCAGAGAAACTTTTGAGTCCGCAAGAATGCGCGCCACTTCCGTGTGTGGAATGTTCTCGAAAGTAGTGCAGTCTTGTTCAAGGTCGTATTTTCGCATTAGTCGCTCAATCGGCTCGCGCGTCCAGCCCATGTTGTACCCAATCAAGGCAATACGCAGCGCTTTGCCGGATTGTTGTTTGAGTTTAGCGGCCGCACGGAAAAACACTTCATGACGTTTGAGAGGATCCCACGCGGCAACCATAACCACATCATATTTGGCTTCCTGTCCACCTTCGCGAGGACGAAACAAGGCAGGGTCACCCCAATCGCCGGAGGCAACGTTCACGGGAACTAAATTCGTGTTAAGGCTTTCGATGAATTCGAAGTCTGGCCGACGCGCCGACTGCACAAGCACATCCAGATCCGAGCCGACGTATAAAAGAAATCGCGAATCCTGATAGCCCCACTGGCTGGGTTCCAGCACCAGCATATACCGCGAAGCCAACGCACCCAGGTCGTACATGGCCGGCATCGCCAGGATAGCTTCACTGTATTTGACCAACAGCACGCCACGCTCCTGGCTCTTTGGGTCGTACTTCTTGAGGATTATTAAGTCACCCTGTCGCTCCGGATCGTCGTCGTTGGGGAAACGTAAACGGGTGCGGTTTTCTAAGGAAAACGAGGCGAACTTTTTCCTGATCTGTTTTGCCTTTTCAGAGTGAACGAACTCGAGCCGCAGGCGATTTTCGGCTGCGGGTAGCAAGTCGCCATTGCGATAACAATTTTGCTGGATTACTTTCTTTAGCCGTTCCATGCGTTCCGCGCCGAAGTCCTGCCTTCCGAGTTGGCGCCACATATGGAGTAGGCGACTCACCGCTGTATAAGACTCTCCCCGATACAGCGCGACCTTCGATTGAATATCTACCCAGGGTCTGTAGATATGTTGTAGAGCTCGTGATTCATAAAACCGATCTTTGAGCCGTTCCAACATTTGGGTGGCGAATTGTTCCGTCTGGTGAAATTGAATACTCAAGCAGCTATCTCCTTTGACTTGCGCCGGCGGCGTGGAAGTGCGGCCGAGACGCCGGTCAACCAGCTTTCAAATTCGATTGACGACAGCTGCGGGTTGTCGAGAACTCTCGGCAACAGCAACGGATTAGAGCTGCGAGAGGCGAACCCTGTTTCGCAGGTCGTGGCTGAGACAACGCCCGATTCTTTCAGCCAGGGAAGAAATGCTGAATCGTAAACGCCGGATGGATAGCAGAAATGCTCGGCGTGTTTGCCGGTCATCTCTTGGATACTCTGTCGGTTGTCTTCGATCTCTCTCAAAAAGAGTTGGCGATCCATCGGCGTTCGATGGCGATGGGTGTGCAACTGCACGTCGATTCCACCTGCGGATAGTTCTTTGACTTCGTCGGGCGTCAGGTTATGCATGATGCGCTGATCGATCAGCGCGTCGTAATCGACTCTGAGTTGCGCGGCCAACGAAGTAAGCAGCGCGTCCTTCTCTTCAGCGGACAACTTTCGCGCGCGGGCAAGAGCTGTTATCTCAGCAAGCGCCTTCCCCTGTGAGGCACGGTCGCGCAAGTCTATTTTTGAATCCTCTCCGGTGATTGGGCGCAAATCCAAAACCTCGTTGCCCCCTTTCCAAAGAAGATAGGACAGCATCAGATCAAACACCGGCCGGTTGTATTGCGTGTAGAACGTCGTCAGGTAAAGTGTCACCGGAAAGCCGAATTCCCGGATCACGGGATAGGCGCTGTGATAAAAATCGGAAGTGCCGTCATCAAAAGTTATGACCACGGCGCGGTCGGGTAAGTCATTCGCGTAAAGACGCCTCACGGCTTCATCGAGAGGCAGCACCGCACACTTCGATTTCTTCAGCAACTCAAACCTCGAGCGCAGGACGTCGGCTGGCATATACTGCGAACTGTTCCAGAGATGTTCATCGCTCACCGAAATTCCGTGATAAGCAAGAATCAAAAGCCGCTGGCGCCGCCAACGACTATCGTGAACCAGCGTTAAAACGCCGGCGGTCTTCAACGATTTCAGAGTGAATTGCTTGAATCTCTTTAGCATCTTAATTTTAAACGGCGATATCAGCGACCGACTCTCGCGGTCGTTTCAACATCACGAGTAACATTTCTTTGAGATTGCGCATCGCCAGTCTCCCGGTGGGTAACGCCGAGAAAATGAGAAATGAAACGAGTGCTGTAATCAGGAAAGCAATCGTCAACCGCGCGGCGAGACTCGACAGCAATTCCAACCAGCGACGACAAATCACAAGCACTGCGAGTGAACAAAGCGACGCACAAACCGACGGAGCAATCGTGCGATAAAAGTCACCAGTGCGAACTGGTCCACGCCGGCCGATGTACCAGAACAACAGCGGCGTCGCAATACAAAGATCCGCCGTCGCGTAGGACGCCGCGACGCCGGTTGCTCCCCACGGCAGGCCAGCCACAATTGAAATCACGGCGATGCCGCTGCCGATAAAACCCCACTTCAACATTTCGCGTGTGCGTCCCTGCGTTGTGAACAGCCAGGGCACCGTTCTGGTGACCGGCTGAAGCACGGCCGCGATACCCAGGAGCATGAAAATCTTTCCGGCTTCACGCCATTGCGGCCCGAGCAGCAGCAGCACCAGCCAATCAGACATCGCGATCATGAACACAATACCGGGCATCGTGATCATGGCAATTTTTTCCAGAATCTTTAGGTACGCCGCCCGATAACGCTGCGGGGAATCAGTCAGCCGGCTCAAGGCGGGCACGGCGACAGCCACCAGCGGGTTGTTGATTTGCGCCATCGGCATCAAAAGCATTTGATAAGCTCGCGAGTACACGCCGAGCTGATATGCACCCCAGAATTTTCCGATTAGTGCGTTGTCCAAATTGCGCGCGAAATAATTCGTGACGTTATAGCCCGTGAGATTACCCCCGTAAGAGAGCATCGAGCGCACACCGGAGTTGCGCGAAGGAAGACCCGGGCGCCATTTACACGTAGCCCAAACGCCGACAACCGTGGCCAGCGTCATCACGAGTTGGTTGACCACTAACGCCCAGTAGCCCGCGCCGTACCACGCGGCAACGATTGCAGCGCACAGACCCGTCACGATCGCAGTAATCTCGATGGCTGCAATTGTTCCAAAGCGCATCTGGCGCGAAAGGATTGCTTCGTGCTGAATGTTTAGTCCGGTAAAGAAAATCGCAACCGCATAGCACACGGTGACCGCGATCAATCGCGGCTCGTGATAGAACCAGGCGAGCAGCGGCCCGAAACCCGCGGCGATTATCATGATTGCGGCGCTCAAAAGAGTGTTGACCCAGAAAAGAGTGCTAACTTGTCGGTGGTTTATTTCCGACCACCTGACAGTCGCGGTTGACAAGCCCATATGCTGAAACATGCTGACGAAATCGATGAGGATGGCGACCATCGCAATCAAGCCGTAGTCGCGGGGAGTCAGCAATCGCGCCAACGCGATCGTCGAAGCCATGCGAATCGCGAACCTGACGCCCTGGGCGCCCATGGTTACCGCGCCTCCACGAGCGGAACGTCCGCCCAGATCGTCTTTCAGGTGATCTGTGCTGAAGTATCGATTCTCGTCGTTGGAGGCAAACTGCGGCTGATTTGAAATTCCAGTCGGCAACATCTCGGAAAGTGTCTCAGAATGGGATTGTGCGGCAGGCACGTCAGGAGGGCGGCGAAAGTGCCGCCATTATTATACAGGAACAAGAGGGCCTCGAATCCAGAGAATTCTACTTATCTTCCGCTTTACAAGGCACTTAGCAGGAATACTCTTCGGAATCGGTCGATTTTGCCGTTAGAATCCCTCCTGAACTCTGAGAGAGGCGAGGCCGGCGCATTCCGCTAGGAGAGTTGTCCTGAAACCAGAAGGATCGAACATCCGCGTGCTGCAACTTGCGCCGAGAGTCTGCTGGCCCCTCGACACTGGCGCCAAGCTCCGAAATTATCACCTCGGACGGGTTCTCTCAGAACACGCCCGCGTGAGCCTGCTCGCCTTCATTCATGATGGAGAACCGCCTGCGATCCCAGGAAACTTCTACCAACAGGTTCTTACGGTTAGGCGCGAGCCCGGTTATACCACCACGAAGATTCTTCGCGGCGCTGTTAGTCGCACGCCGCTGCCTTTACTCAACTACACCACCGAGTCCATGAGTCGGGCGCTTAAAGGTGTCCTTGCGGAGACAGACTTCGATATCGTGCAGGTTGAAAGTATTCACCTGATGGGCTATCTGCCGATAATTCGGGCGGCGCGCAGCCAGCCGCTGATAGTTTGTGACTGGCATAACATCGAATCTGAGTTGATGGGTCGCTACAGCGAACGCGAAGGAAACATCATACGCCGATCATATGCACGACGGACGGCGAGGCTGATGCGCAATTTCGAGCAACGTGCGTTAGATGAATTCGACGCACATGTCACCGTTAGCGAACGAGATGCAGAGCGGCTTCGTAGTCTCAACTCAAAAGCGCGCATATTTGTCATCGAGAACGGAGTTGACGCGGCCAACCATTCTGAGGAGCAACTCGAGCAGGCATACGAATGGTGGCGCGCTCAGCAGACCCCGAGCAACCCACCGATCCGAAACAGGATTGTGTTCGTCGGCTCGATGGACTATCACGCTAATATCGACGGTGCAGTCAGTTTTTCGCGCGAGGTCTGGCCTCATCTGCGCGAGCGCAAACCTGACTTGACGTTTACAATCGTTGGGCGTGATCCGGCGCCAGAGGTCCGCGAGCTTGCATTGACTCCCGGCATTGAAGTTACCGGTACTGTTGATGACGTGCGCCCATACTATCGCGAGGCAATCGCCGCGGTAGTTCCACTTAAAGTCGGAGGCGGAAGTCGACTCAAGATTCTCGAGGCGATGGCGGCCGGCGTGCCTGTCGTATCTACTGTGTTAGGTGCGGAAGGCCTGGAACTGACGCACGACAAGAACATTCTGGTTGCCGACACAACTGAAAAAATGATTGAGGCTATCGTCAAGCTCATTGAGAAGCCCGAGCAGAGAAAGCGGCTACGCGAAGCCGGGCACTCTCTCATTTCCAACCGTTATGATTGGTCCAGGATAGGTAGGTCGCTTTTTGAGTGCTACGTTGGTTTGCTTGCCGGCAGATGATTCGCGTCAATCTGGGGTCCTAAATGCGGGCGTGACTTGGGCGGTGGTCTGACTCTGAGCTACGAGGCTCAAGCTACAGTGACGTCTAACCAAACACACAGGTCAACTCTTAAGATTCTTTCGATCGTCGAGGCAACCAGCATTAATGCGGTAGCCAAAAACGTGCTTGAGTTTCACCGCTCCGCATTCGAGCTAAGCGCGCTGACTGTAGATTTCCCGAATGTTGAAGCCTGCCTGGTGACATTCGCCCGCCGACAGGACGTCACTCAATCGCCAAACGAATTTGTCAGGGCCGCCCGCGAGTTGCAACTGGAGGTCGAAATCATCCCGGAGCGCTGGCGGTTCGACCCGAGTGTTATACCCGCGCTTCGGAACACTGTGGAACGCCAGCGACCAGACCTTGTTGTGAGTCATTCAGTGAAGTCGCACTTTTTGGTTTGGCGTTCACACCTATGGCGAAGCTATCCGTGGATCGCCTTTCATCATGGCTACACCACAAGCGATCGGAAGATGCGTTTTTACAATCGTCTTGATCGGTGGTCATTGCCGGTAGCCGATCGTCTGGTCACCGTCTGTCACGCTTTTGCGCGTGAGCTGGCGACTAATACTGGCGTGCCGATCGAGAAAATCGCAGTGCAGCACAATTCGATTCGACCGCGGCCACTGGCGAGTCCCGCAGAGGCAGAGACAATGCGGTTCAACCTGGGAATCGCGCCTGACGAGTCTATGTTGTTAGCAGTAGGCCGTTTGTCGAAGGAGAAGGCCCACGTCGATCTGCTCGCGGCTTTCACTCGCCTGCGCGAAACCAACCGCGAGTTGAAATGCAAACTTGTAATCGTCGGAGACGGGCCGGAGCGGGGGCCGTTGGAAGCTGCCGCAAGGTCCTGGGGCATTAACGTGGACGTAATCTTTACGGGACAGGAAAATGATGTCCAGCCCTTCTATGCGGCGGCTGACGTGTTCGTGCTTCCCTCGCACAGCGAAGGCTCACCAAATGTTCTATTGGAAGCCATGGCTGCAAATCTTCCGATCGTAGCCACGGATGTTGGCGGCGTGCCGGAGATAGTGGAAAACAACGAGAGCGCCGTTCTGGTGCCGGTGAACGATCCCAACGCAATGGCTGCTGCAATCGCACGTGTGCTAAACGATCAGGACTTCGCCAGAAGGCTGACCACAAAATCAGCCGAGTTGGTCATCAGTCGATACACACCGGCACATTATGTTCGATCTTTAGTCGAGATCTTCCAGGAGGCGATCAATGCTCGACGAGCCCCCTGACCAAGATGAGTAGAGCGAAAACGAACTTAGTTTTAACGTCAGTACCGCACCCAGTAATAAATCATTTTCAAATATTCGCCGGCGACCACTTTCCACCCCCATCGATGCATCCACCACGTCCACGCCGATGGCGTTTGCCATCCCGGCGATGGGCCATCGACGCCTATTTCCATTTCGGTCCCTTCACAGGCGCGGCGCATCGACCACAATGCTCGTCGGGAATGATAAGCGGAAGTCACGATCAGCAATCGCCTTAGTTTGTGGCTGGTGGCATACTCGCGTACGTTTAAGCTCTCGTAATAAGTTCCTACAGCCGGCTGAGAAATTATTCGTATTTTTTCCGCGGGCACGCCCCGCTTTTGTAACTCTTTCGCCGCCAGTTCATAAAAGTAGGGGTTGCGCTCTTCTGCCCCATTCCAGCCACTAATCAACTTGTCGTCCGTCAAGATCACTACCGGAGCGCGTCCTCCGCGATAGAGCTTGGCCGCCCAATCTGCGCGCTCGAGGTACGTCGATGAGCCGCTTAACACGACGATCGCATCGGCAACAGGCAACTCGGATTTGACGATTAGTAATTGCGCTGCGCTCCATGCCAGCAAAGGCCAGATGCACAGGCAAATGAGCAGGACCAGGACTACTCGGCGTCGCAGCAGCGCTCGTCCCTTTGGCTTTGCTGTGACCACGTTATTTGCGGACTGATGAGTGGGTCGGGTTGGTGACGTTGTTATTCGCTGAGTCGCCATTCCTGGCCTATCTTTTTCGCGCCTGAATTAGTTGGTTGGGGAGCTGACAACAGCTCGTCATACAGTTCAAGCGTGTTTCGCAGGTGATGTTCGCTGGCAAACTTTTCCGCTACGATAAATTTGCCCTGCCGACCCATATGTCGGGCACGCTTAGAATCCCCAAGCACCTGAATGATTCTTTCGGCCATCATTTCAGCGTCACCCACGGGAACAACAAAGCCGGACTCGCCTTCGACGATCGCTTCACGCACGCCACCTGCGTCCGTTGCAACGACTGGCAGTCCCGCGGCCATGTATTCAAGAATTGCATTGGCAAACCCTTCAGCCCTGGAGCTCAGGACGCCGACATCTGAAGCAAAAAGCAAGTTGGGCACATTGTCGCAGCGACCGATGAAGAAGACGTCCCGCTCGATTCCGAGCTGCCTCGCGAGTTCGCGGTGACTCTCCATCAAGGAACCCTCGCCGGCGATAACGAACGCGGCATCAGGCACCGCCGTGCGAACACGTGCAGCGGCCCGTAAAAATGTCGGATGATCTTTCACGGGGTTGTGCAGGTTAGCGACGATAGTAATGAGGCGACGGGCCGGGTCTTGAGGCAAACCAAAAGAAGCTAATGCCTCCTCACGCCGGAGAGCAGGATTGACCTTAAGACGTTCCAGCTCGAGGCCATTGTAGTGCTGAATGATTCTCGCGGGACTGACACCCTCTTTGATCAACTGGTTCTGCACCACCAGGCAATTGGCGATAACTCGATGTGCCAGGCGAAAGGCCATGCGCTCAGCGCGCTTTTGCATCGGTGTGCGAAAGCCGTCAGTCTCGCCTTTCGAAGTCACGCGTGCGGGCACGCCCGACAGAAATGCGCCAATCATGCCGAAGATATTCGTGTAGAAGCAATGCGTGTGTACCACGTCGATCTCATTCTCTCTTATGAAGCGCCTGAGACGGCCCAACTGCTTAACGAAGTTGAGATCATAGAAACTAGTGAGTGGGTATTCGTGAATTTCTCCGATGCCGAGGGCATCCGTTGCGGCTCGTAGCGAACCACGGTTCTGTAAACAGGCGAGATTGACGCGACACTGACCGCTCAGTTGTAACTGACGCAAAAGCTGCAGCGCTTGGCGCTCGCTGCCGCCCTGCTCAAAGCTGTCGATGATGAATAAAACGTTTGGCTTCACTTTGGAATTACCCGTTGCTTTCAATTCAGCCTGCTAACGTATTGGCTCCCAATGCGCGTAGCGCTCGCCACGAAGGAACTGGTACAACGCGAGGAGCGAAGCCACGTTCGCAAGCACAAAATACTGGGGC
This sequence comes from Acidobacteriota bacterium, assembly GCA_030854715.1. Lineage (GTDB taxonomy): Bacteria > Acidobacteriota > Blastocatellia > Pyrinomonadales > Pyrinomonadaceae > PSRF01. The sequence goes on along the minus strand of JALYSR010000076.1, from coordinate 40,230 downwards.
AACGCGAGTAGCCGACTCCGTATTCCTGCAAGGTCGAGCAACCAGGCCAACGCCGCGCAGGCATAACAAGCGAGTTGCGCAGTGAAAAGGATGCGATAAAACATCGAACCCGCCAGCGTTGCTGATGCGAGGAAGATGGCCATGAGAAAGAACGGCACGAAATAACGCATCACCTTGTGCGAAAACAGTTGTAGCGCATAGAAGCCGCTGTGGAATGGATTCAGCATCGCCGCATGGCGCCAAAGGTCGGCGAAGGTTTGTGCGATGATGCGCACTCGCATCTTCAATTCTTTATCGCTGCGCCGGTTGGTTAGCTCGGTGCAGACCGCGTTCGGCTCATAAATAGCCCGCAAACCCTGTTCGATCATCTTGGTGGCAATAATAAAATCGCTGCAGGCTTCGTGGTAAAGCGGCACATATGCCGTTCTGCGTACTGCGTAGAGACATCCCGAAGAGCCAATCAAAGAGCAGGCGCGGCTTTCATGTTTCTTTAAAAAAGTTTCATAGCTCCAATACGAGCGCGCACCGCGTCCGACTCGGGACTGTGTGGGATCGACATAGATGAGACGACCGGCAACACAGCCGACGGTCGGGTCAGCGAAACTCGGCAGCAGCGCCTTTACTGCATTCGGTTGATAGAGACTGGTAGCGTCGGAAAAAACAATGATCTCCCCCGACGCTTGTTCTACCGCGGCGTTTTGAGCTGCGGTTTTGCCTAGTCGTTGTGCTTGACGATGGAGGCGCACGCCTCGCGGAGCAAACGCGAGCGCGAACTCATCCGTGCGATCGGTTGAACAATCTGAGGCCACAATGATCTCTAGAAGTTCGCGCGGATAATCAAGCGCCAGAGTGTTTTCAAGTTTAGCTGCGAGATCGAGTTCCTCGTTGTAAGCCGTGATGATCACGCTTACCCTGGGTTCGAAATCGCCGCGTCGTACCTGTCGGGGTCGGACCACACTGACCACCGCAAGCAAGAGAGGATACCCGGCATAGGTGTAGAAGAGCGCCGCCGCGCTTAGCCAGAAAATTATTTGGGCCACCAATGCCAGCGTCATGTCGTTACCGCCCTGCCACCGCTGATGACTGAAGGCTTCTGAACTTTGTTTTGCCTACGCTCCCTGCGCTTTTCAAGAACAACCGCCTTGCCTGTTTCCGCTTCGTAAAGACGCCGCAAGCAAACGGCAAAACCCACCAGGTAGTAGACGTACCAGACGTAAGCGACCGACAGGAAAAAGCTCGAAACCATGTAAGCAAGCAGCGAAGCCTGCAAGCCAACCGATAAATAGTAAGAGTCCGAACTGCCGCGTGTTTCGAAAGTTTCCCGCGCGACCTGCCCAAGTTTGCGAAGCGGCGTGACAATAAACAGCGTGTAGCAAACCAGCGCTGAAGTGCCCATTTCTGCCGCAACTTGGGTGTAGGAGTTGTGAGTAACCAGCCCTTTGTATGACATTTCCGGCTGGTAATTTCCCATGCCGATGCCCAGCAGGGGATGGCGAATGGCGATGTAAAGCGACCTCCAGAGTTCTCCACGCCTGGCGTCGGAAGAACCGCCGGGATCGAGGCTGGGCATAAAGATCGAAAGCAGGCGGCCACCATAATTGTCGGGCGCAAACAGAAGCACGGCCCCGGCAAGGCCTAGTACGGCGAGCACTATTCCGACGCGGTGACGGGCCCCTAACTTCATGGCCATGAAAATGAGAACGACTATCAGACCCAAAAAGGCTCCGCGCGAGTAGGAGAGCACAATGGCGGCGAGCATCACCGCGGCGCAGGCTCCAAAGAGAAGTTTTCGAATCACGCTTCGAGTACCGAACAGGAGTGCGATGGCGATCGGAAGTAAGGTAACTACATGGAGGGCCATGTCGTTCGTGTTACCGAAGATGCCGCTGCCTCTGCCGCCGGCACGATAACCATCGACTGTGGCCAGACCCAGGCGAAAATCGTTGATTGCTTCGACGCTCAACCAGATGCCGGACACCAGCGCGATGAAAAGCAAGGCTTTCAAACGGGCCCTGGTGCGCACGGAGTTGATAATTACGATGAAGATGACGAGGCAACGGATAAAAGTGCCGCTGAATTCCTGCCAGGCTATGTATCGATTAATGGCGAGGGGAATCGAGAGCAGAGCGGTGAGACAAAAGAGAAGAACAAGGTTTACTTCCGTCGGGCGTGCAGTAAGTGTACCTTCCAGCGAAAGCTGGCTTGGTACGAAAAAGCCCAGCATGGCCAGGGCGATGATTAGGGCCATCGAAGCGGTCAGCGGAGACGGATAAAACTCTGCAGGACGGACATACAGAACTATTGTAAACAGCATGAGCCCAGCGTAGGTAAGCGCGTGGCCGCGCTTTAACGTCCACTCGCTTTTCGCGGGACGCGACGGGATCATTGAGTCCGTCGGTTTATCTCGCGAATTCAAAACTGTGACCTTCTTGTTGCCTGCTCGCGCTGATCTAATAAACTCTGTGGTAGCCGTGGCATTAGGCACACCTACATCAGTTGATCGCCCCTGCGAAGGCCTCACAGATTCGTAATCAGATTGGATGGCGGAACGCATTGCGAAACCTAGCGGTCGCAGTGGATCATTACCTATTTGTTCTGCCTTTGGTTTCACTTTCAACCTCTGAGCTCTGGCTGTCGACTGTTGAAGCTTGGCATTTCATTTATGCCGATTGTAGCGAGAGCACTTTCATCTTGTTTAAGTCGGTTGCAGCGGTCTGGCGTTCATTCCTGAGCCAGGATTCGAGAACAAACAAGTACCAGAGTTGTTTTGGAGCGCAGCCAGTTTGTGTTGATTTTTCCAGCCACCTTAGTGCGGAACCAGAACGTATCCAGCCCTCCTTTTCAAGAAGTGAATCGCGAAGGGTCGCCGTGACTTCCTGACGCCATCTTCCCGCCATCCACCGCTGCACCGGAATGGTAAATCCACGCTTTCTGCCGCTTGCTACCCGTTCGCCGATCCTGCGGCGGGCCAACTCTCGAAGTACTGCCTTCAATCGGCCATGATGCAACCTCACTTGAAAAGGAAGAGATGCGGCAAATTCCCATAAGTCCTGGTCCAGGAATGGAGACCGGGCTTCAAGACCGTGATGCATGGTCGCGCCATCCACCTTCGTTAGAAATTCGGACACGAAGCGCGTATTCCGATCGTAATCGAGGTAATCGCTGAGCACGTGACGAGCAGAAGAATGTGACCATTCCATCCCCCGTTGGTCGATCGTGTAATCCATCAATCGTTCTCCGAGCACCTCCTGTTGCTTATAAGACGGCAACCCGTCATGCGCGTTGGTTACTGCGCCAAGACCTCCCGATGCATAGTCAAGAAATGAAGCAATGCGACGAAGCTGACCATATCGTGGAAACTCTTTTCGCGATTGCTGCCAAAGATCCGCAGCTACTCGCGGTGAAGAGCGCGCCAGCCTTTCCGCAAACAAAAGATGCCGGTGCTCCGGATAGCCAAGAAAAACATCGTCGCCGCCATCGCCCGTCAATAGGACTGTTGCTTCTCCAGCAACCGCGCGCGAAACTCGAAGCATGCCCAGGGCGGACGAGCACGCAAACGGCTCCGGATATGCGCCCACCATCTCAGAGATGCCGGTGTCGTCTTCGGCTGAGATATCGAAGGTCTTGTGTTGAATACCCAAGGCTGCGGCCGTGGCACGTGCGTCATCAGTTTCATCTGAGGGGTCAAGGGAGATGCTGACAGTGTACGCAGTGATGTCCGCTCCTAATTTCGAAAGCGCCCAACAGACCAGACTGGAATCGACGCCACCGCTTAGCAGAGAACCAACCGCCACATCGGCGAAGAGGCGCTTTTCGACCGCATTAAGAAAAAGCCTTTCGGCTTCATCCACCGCCTCATTAAACCTAATGGTTACCGAGCCGGGCGCTGGAGGCTGCCAGTATTGCCTGATCTGAGTGCCATGCTCTGCCCATTCCAGTATGGAAGCTGCCGGAACTCTCAAGGCGCCCTCATAGATCGTGCGCCCCTCAGTAACGAAACCGAATTCGAGGTAATCAACAACTGCTTGCTGGTCGATCTCCGAAACAAATCCAGCTACACGTAAAGCACGGACTGTGGATGCGAAAGCAATCTGCTTGTCTCGAAGGGCGAAGACGAGCGGCTTGACGCCCAACCTGTCCCGAACCAGGAACAACTTGCGGGCTCCGTCATCCCATAGACCAAAGGCAAACATGCCCCTAATCCTGGAGGCGAGTCCGTCGATTCCCCATTCCCTGTAGCCGTGGACGAGCACTTCCGTGTCTGTTTGGCTTTTGAACTCGTAGCCCAGACTTTCCATCTCATTTCGAAGATCGCGAAAGTTATAGATCGCCCCGTTGAATACGACTCCAATCGAACCGTCTGGTGAGAGCATGGGCTGTCGGCCGCCTTCACTAAGATCGAAAACAGCAAGCCTTCTATGACCCAACACTGCCCTGTTCCAGACCTCGATTCCCTGACCATCTGGACCCCGTCGGGCCAGCGTACTAATCATTCCGGCTACGGCGGTGGCCGCTAGAGTGGGTTCAAGTTCTCCAACGATGCCAGCAATTCCACACATGCCCTAAACCTCAATTTTCCATCCGGGACTCGTGCCCTCAGCGTATTTGCCAAGCGTTTAGCCTTAATTCCTGCCCCAAAAAAACAAAGAAGCTACTGCGCTCTGAGCGCGGCAGCCTCGAATTGCAGTTAAAAGTAAGGCTTGAAAAGGCTTATCCGAACTTAAACCGCCACCTCGTTTTGGTCACCGACTAAGACAAGCTCTCTGACGCGCTCGCGCAATGCGCCTTCGAATCTCCTTGCCTCCTCTACCTCAGAGAACGAAAGGGCACGTAATTCCTGTTCAATTCGCCGTCTATAGTCAGACACGAGCGAATCGGAAACTCCCAAAACGGCTGCAACTTCGAGCTGGGTGGAATGCGCTGGGCTCAAATAGCAATGCCACAACACTCCGAGAATTCGGTTGTATTGCTTGATCTTTCCGCGGACTGTTTCGTTCAGGTTATCAAGAAAGTGATCCACAAAACCCGCGGCTTCATTCTCCGATTCACGACGCAGCAGTCCCTGCTCCGGATCTTCACCCTTATCCACCGGCTGGAAGTGATTACCGTCACCATCGTTGTCATCTCCATCAAGCGGCACCAGGTAAATATCCATGACCGGGAGGCGTGACATCACCAGACTCCGTAGCATTCTGACGTCAACCGGGGAATCCACGGCGTCCAACACCGAAACAATGAGGTCTTCGAGGTCTGAATTACTGATCACGACTTGAGAGTCGCCGGTGCACCCAACCATTCGGGTATCCCGTGCGCGAACCGGGATTATGTGAACGCGCTGTTCAACGTCGTGCGAATCGCGACGGCGCTTACCATCTGCCCATTCGCTAAGACCATAAATTCGATCAGCTAACCGGCGATGCGGTTCGTCTCCAGTTCCGCTCGAGTCAAAACGACGAAAGTTTGAGCTTGATTGAATTAGCGTAGAGATGCGGCGGGCCAGACGGTAGCTTTCCGGATGTCGTTTTCTTAGTTCGGCAGTGAGGAGATTGGTTAATTCTATCTGGCCGATTTCACACTCGATTTCATAATCGGTCATCGCGGTATCGAGGTAGTGCTCAAATCGATTCTTGCTAAGCAGTTGAACGAAGAGTTCCTGCGTTAAGTCGGTGTACGCGCTGGAAGCGCCCTCCTCCACCAAAAGGCCTGCACTACGCGAAGCTCTCACCAGAGGGTGGTGAGAAACGATGCGGTGCAATTCCGACCATAGACGGTTCACATCCGAGCTGCGCAGGCTTTCAACCCATTTGCCACTCTTCGCAATTCGCTCCGCAGAGCGTTTTGCGCGAGCGGTTTGGGGTTCTTCGCCGATGCTGTTCAGCTGAACTTCTTTTTCGACTTCGCGACTTAGAGATTTCACAAGGATTGTTCTTTGGGTGACGGAGTTGATGGGATTTTCACTACAGGCGGGAAACTCTTGTGAGCGTTAATACTGCACGCTGAAACATGTCACTTAGGTAGACCAAACTGCTGAGTAAGAAGGGGCTAAAAGTGGTAAGGCGGTAACCTGTGTGTTAAAGAGATCCTGGACTAGCCGATGGGGCTTATTGCTGGATAGTCAACGTGAATTTGCCCGAGTAATCCTGCGAAAACAGGTGGGCTGCCCTGGAATGAGCGTCAAAGAGCAGGCGCCCTCTGACTTGACGGGGAGCATCTTAGCAACAATCCCAAGAATGAGCAACAAGTTTTTGCATTTCCGGCAAGTTATTGATTCCAGACCACAAAACGGTTACTTTTCGAAAGAAAGTTCTGGAAGCAGGACGCAATTGAGCCTATTACGTTGTTGAACAAGAGGATGACTGTGCGAGCTTTACCGGTTGAGGCTGTCAAGCAATTTGCCCCCTTGCTTCCTCAATCCTTCAAGGCGAGAGTGTATTTCGAAATTTAATGACAGACCAGTCACAGTAGTTCAGCTAAGGGGCAAATTGATGAAGGCATCGACCGTAAAGTCGTTTAGCAAAAACCTGGCTTGCCCCTCTTCCAACCTTTTACTGTCATTTCGCTGTCAGGCGCTCGCGCCTGAGATCAACTTCCTAGTAAAGCACCATCTGGCCAGTTGTGATTTTTGCTATTGCGAGATTCCCCTTTTAGCCTTTTATGCACCGCCGCGTAAGGGAGAATGTCGCGTCCCGGAATTACCTATTAATCTGAGAGTTCTGGCCGAGTCGATCCTCTGCCGAGATAAATCGGGTAGGGCTGTTGAAGGTTGCGTTGCTGATAAGGGTTCGAACATTTATTGATGACTGGCTAGTGGCTTCTAACTATGACCAGTATTGGGCCGTTCCTTTAACTGCTTACCTTACAAGGCAGCTAAGAATAAAGTTCCTCAATCACGTCGCCAAATTTCTGATCGATAACCCGCCGCTTAACTTTGAGTGTCGGCGTTAGCTCACCGTTATCGATCGAAAACTCATTCGGCAACAACGCAATTCGACGGATGCGCTGATAGTCATTCAGTTCGCGTGTAAGCTGTGCAACGTCACGCTGTACTATCTTGATAGCATCAGGAAACCTGGCCAGTTCAGTGCGATCGGCTGGGAACTTCTCTCCGGCTTCCGTAAGGGCCTGTCTAAGGGCTTCCCATTCCGGGACGATGAGCGCAACGGGTTGCTTCCGACCTGCTCCAACAATAACCACCTGACTCACAAACTCACTCTGCTTCAGTAGACTCTCAATCTGTTGCGGCGCTACATACTTCCCATTTGAGAGCTTAAATAAGTCCTTTTTCCGATCGGTAATGTAGAGCCGGCCTTCTTTGTCGAGATGTCCGACGTCGCCTGAGGCAAACCATTCATCACTCAGAACCGCGTTTGTCTCTTCAGGATGGCCATAATAGCCTCGCATAACATTGGGTCCGCGCAATAAAATTTCACCGTCTTCAGCGATGGCGACTTCAATTCCCTCGAAAGGCACTCCGACTGAGCCTACTTGATTGTCCTCCGGACGATTAGCCGAAACTATGCATGTCTCAGTCGCGCCATAACCTTGCAGAATTGGAATTCCTGCAGCCAGGAATGCATAGGAAAGAGCCGGCGATAGCGGCGCTCCTCCGGAAACGAAATATCGCAACCGTCCGCCCACGCCTTCGCGCCACTTAGAAAACACCAAACGGTTCGCTACTTTTTGTTGGGCCGCCAACATTGGCCAAACTCGTCCGCCTTTGTCCTTCAACTCAGCGTAGCGCTGGCCGACCTCCAACGATCGAACAAAAACTCGGCGTTTCCATCCTTTCTGCGAGAGACCCTTCTTAACAATGCGGTGATAAACTTTTTCGAACAAGCGAGGCACTGCAGTCATGACTGTAGGTCTGACTTCTCTGAGATTCTCACCCACTTGATCAAATGAGGAGGTGTAGTACACAGACACGCCGTTGTAGCAGAAAATGTAAAAACCGCTCCGCTCGAAGATGTGTGACAAGGGCAGCACTGACAAAGCTATATCGCTCGAGGAAATGGGCAGGCCGCCGGTTATCGCCAGCACATTCGACATGAAATTCGCATGCGTTAGCATCACGCCCTTCGGTTCTCCCGTAGTCCCGGAGGTATAAATTATTGTCGCAAGATCATCCGGCTTGATGGCCTTCAGATAGGCGTCAAAGGCTGAAGGCTTGTTCCGATTTCGCTCCTGGCCACTATTCTCCAAACTCTTGAGCGTGGTTGCTCTCCCGATATCCTCTGTTTCCCCGTCAAAGAGAATGATGTGCTCAAGAAAATCCAGGCCTTCGAGAGCTTTGGCCGCGTGCTTGTACAGCTTTCTGTTGGAAACGAATATGGCGCGAGTGCCGGAGTCAGTCAGGATATAGCGGATTTGATCAACCGCTTGCGTGGTATAGATCGGAACGTTAATGGCACCAAGGCTAAGAATCGCAAGATCCACAATTGACCATTCGGGCCTGTTCTCCGACAGAAGCGCTATGCGATCCCCAGGCTTTATTCCCAGTTCCGACAATCCCAGCGCAACATTCTTAACGCGCTCCACAACAGTCTCAGCTGGAATATTGACCCACTCGCTGCCGATCTTATGATTTAGAGCGTCCGCTTTCCCATGTTTCAAGGCCGCGGTTAGACAAAGTCCTGGCACCGACGAGGCCGTTGCTGTCTCTCGGTGTTTGCTCATGTCTCTGGCAGAAGCAGCTGAAGCCAAGTGGTGGCGCCTCCGGATAGATAATTGTTACCAACGTGCCGGATATTCTGGTGTGCGAAAAGCGATGGTACTACAACCGGCCGCGGTCACTGAGGTTGACTGGGCGTTGTTATTAGCTTTGCAGTGCTGACTAACTGCTCACTACGACGACGGCGTCTCTTGGGACGGGCTTGCGGCTCTTCGACACGACCATTTACGGTTGCCAGCGCCGCTAGAACCAGAAAAAGGAGAGCGTTTGAAGGTGTATGCAATGTGAAATCAAAAAAACTATGGACCAGCACGGCAAAACATCCAGCGAGTGCGCCCGTCGCCACGCCTCGCCTGAAATCATCGCTGGATTCTCGTCGGGCAAACCCCATACGAAATAGCCCGACAATAAAAACCAGCCCGAGCGCCCCGCCGACGATTCCGCCGTCCGACAGCACCTGCAAATAATCGTTGTGTGCTTGCTCCAGCCTGTAGCGACCGTTACGGGAGTCGAAACCCGTATAGACTACGCTAAACGCTCCCAGTCCAGTACCGATCAGGGGATGAGTTTTTATGATGTCTGTGGTGACACTCCAAAAATGAGCGCGCCCTGTGGTCGGGTCATCAGTATTAACCGAACCCACCAACCGACTCAACGCGTCTTCTCCTCCCAACAAGACGACGCCGCCAAAAAGTGCAAGGATCAACCCCAGCGCCAATCCCGTCTTTATTGCTGCGCTTCTGAGGCGCGGTTTCTTTTTCGAAGTCTCTCGCTTCTTCTTGCGGCGCCGCTGCAATCCCATGGTCGCTACCAGAAAAATGATCTCGGCAACGAGGCTGATAATCCCTCCGCGTGAGTTTGTCATCACCAGCGCAATGCCCATTAGCCCAGCGGCAAAGATGTAAATAAACCGCTTGTCCTTCTCAACCGATCCGGAGAATACCAGCCCCAGCGGAATGGCGAGGGCTAACTCCATGTATCCCGCAAAGTGGTGGCGATTGATAAAGGGACCGAAGGCGGTGCTTTGATATAGCTCTCGAACCCAGTAAACCTTGGTTGGACTGGTGAAGGACTGAGTCATTCCGAAGATGGCAAGAAGAAAACCGAAGATTGTTATTGTTCTAACCAGTATCCGGAGGCGCTGTGGCGTGTCGGTAAATACCAGCGTAGCGCTGAAGTAAATCAGCAAGGTCGCGAGCTGAACCAGAACGATCCTTGTCGAATAGGGATCGAATGAAAGGCTTTTGACCAAAGGAAAGGAGGGGTTCACCGGGTTGTTGGGTTGCCGGAGAGGAAGAAGCTGCACCAGGCCAAGCACAAACATTCCCAGAATTGGCAACTGCAAAATATTTCGGCTAATGCGGAGCGATCCGAGCGTCCAGCTATCAATAAGCCATAACGTTACGATCCCAATGCCCCCAAGAAAAAACAGCGCCTGCGACCAGTCATGCACCGTGCCGAATGCCAGTGCCGTAAGAATGATCGCAACACAAATTGTTAGGAATGCGAAACGGCTCGCAAGCGTGTGCCTGATACGATAGGACGAAACTGGCTTGACCCGTTCAGCTTCCGCTTTCGGAGAAACCAGCAGGTCACTTTCAAAGCTACTTGCGGGGTTTGAGATCAAAGTCGTCATACCAAACAGTACCAAAGATCGGGCAAACTGGGCTGTCAACGCATGGACCACGCACTATTCTAATCGTCACAGCTTCAGTTACGGCGTCAGTCTTGAAAGAGAGCGGGATTCGCTGCCAGTTGTTACTTCCGCTAGGTGCCGCTTCTGAAGACGCCAATACAGAATAAGAATTAGCGCCTGTAATTGCCACCACAGGGGTTGATGCACTCTCGAGTCTTTCCGTTTTCACATAACACTCGAAATCGTATTGTGTGTTGGGCCGCACCGGGACCAGTTGTGAGATATCCATTCCACTTAGATTTTGGCGAACTTGAAACGATAAGCGCAAACTGCGGCTGCCCGTATGTCCCATATTAGGGGCGATTCCTAATTGCACTTGCGGGGCCGGCTGCACCTCCCAACCAAAGACAGCTCCCTTTCCGTGAGCTACGTTGTCTTCAAAGCCGCGATCAATAATGTGGCCTATCTCGGCGCGGTAAGCAGGCCCTGGAGCAACGTCGTTCCAAACCTCAACGGCCCGATGAAACTGGTTCCCTCTGATGAGGCTGTTTATTATCAAATCTGCAGCCGCTCGGTGATCTCTCTTTTCAGTTTCATTCAAACTGTTCCATAGTCGCAGACCCTCGTCGTAGACGCCACGTGCGACCACATAAGTGGAAAACTCGGCGCGCACGTCGGGCGTATTTCCGACTGCGGCCTTTAGCGCTTCGTAATCGTTTTTGTTGAGCTGCCAGTCCAGATTGAAAAGCTGGGGTTGCAGTTCCTTATCTGCTTCACTCGCCAGCCGCAACTCTGCGAAGGCTTCCGGATAACGATCAGTGCGAAGAAGCAGGTTTCCCAGCGACCAGCGGGTATATGCGTAAGAAGGGGCGAGCTTCACACCTTGACGCAATGCTTCTTCTGCGTTATCAAAATCGCCCGCCTGCTCCAGGGCACTTCCAAGCGCCATCCAGCATCTGTAGTCGTTCGGCGATAAGCTGACCGCTTTCTCGTATTCAGCTACCGCTGCCGGAATTTGGTCGGGAGGAAGCTGCGTCTGAATGAAACTGCCTAGTCTCAAGTGAGACACCGGATCCTGGGGCGCTAATGAGACCGCCATTTGGGAGCTTTCCAGTCCGGCGCCCGCTGGTTGGTACTCCGCAATTGTGTTGCCTAAGTACCAACGGACGACGAACCACGAAGCCAGCAGAGCTACCAGGAGCGTAAGGATCATGATCAGCTTCGCTGGCATGTTCGCCTTTATTTGTATTAGCTGGTCCGCCATAAATCAGTAACTATCGCCGAAATTCCAGGCCCTCGAACTAACTCCTCTCTTCAGTGTTCGGTCAAATCTTCGATGGTTATCCTCATCCGTTTGACGGAGATTTCGTGAGCTCTGCATAAATCCAGGACCTCACGGAGGCGTTCTCTTGGCACCTTGGAACTGGAAATCAACACTTCATCAACGTCTTGCTGGCGGCAAACTGAAGCTAGATCGCCGTTAACGCCGTACACCTTAAAACCGTGAATCACCTTGCCACTTTTCACCGGGTCATCATCAAGGAAACCCACCGGTGAATAATTTAGAGCGCGATTGTTCAGTAGCTCTCTTAGCAACAATTCGCCGCCATCGCCCGCGCCATAAATTAGAACCCGACGTCCCTCAGAAGTGGCGGAACCGGGAAGTACCTTGCGAAAAAAACGAAACGCCATCCGACTTCCGGCAAGGAACAGAAACATTAACATCCCATCAATGATGAAAATTGTTCGTGAGAATCCTTCAAAACGAAACGCAAAAAGTACCGCCAGCACACTGAGAACTGAACTAAGGACCACGGCCTTAACAAAGACAATGAGATCGTCGAGGCTCGTGTAGCGCCACATCCCCCGGTAGACACCCATCACAAGAAACGACGCCATCTTCACAAAAACCAGAACCGGCAATGTACGCAGGAAAAGTTTCCAGGCTGTGCTTCCTGAAAGTGTCCCAAACTTCACCGCGTAGGCACACCAGTAAGCCAGGAGAATGAGAACCACATCCATCAAGACCTCGAAAATGCGTCGTTTATAAGAGAGATCGATCAGGAATGCGTAAGGGGAATTGTTTCTAATCGCCAAAGCTTCTTCAGTTTCGTCGTAGACTTTAACTCCAGCCAAATAAACGCCGAGCAGCGTCAAGAGCACAGTGAACCCCGCAATTGCAGCCAGGCTTACGTCAAGTTTTACCTGCTGAACCAGGAGTGCCAGCAGACCTGAGAGGCCGGCAAAGCCGTAAAGCATCCAAACTGCGTGACGCTCGGACATGCCCAGGGCCACCAGTCGGTGCGAGGTGTGATCACGCCCTCCGTGAGAAGCAGCCCTGCCGGAAATCTTCCTCAGAATCGTAACGAAGGTGGTATCGAAGATGGGAATGAATAGAACAAGGATCGGAACAGCGAGCACTGGAAGTAGATTTCTCGACCGTCCGCCGGAGACGTTTACCAAAGCGGCGCTCGCCAGAAAAAATCCGATAAACATGGAGCCCGAATCGCCCATGAATATCGATGCCGGATTAGAGTTGTAAGTAAGAAACCCCAATAGGGCTGCGGCGAAGACTACAAGCATCAGCGCTTCGGTTGACTGATGAGTATTAATAAAGCTGAGTGCCAGAAAGGAAGAACCTATGACTGCAATACCTGACGCCAAGCCGTCCATGTTGTCGAGTAGGTTTACAGCATTGGTAATTCCAATCAGCCAGAAGATCGTTAACGCCATATTCAGCGCCGAGTAGTTGGTCCAGGGCAGGCTTAGGCCGTAATAGATTATAAAGGCGGAACCCATCACCTGCCCGATCAGTTTCTGGTAGGGCTTGGTATGCAACAGATCGTCTGCAAGGCCGACCAGGAAGAGAAAAGTGCTGGCGCCTAAGACTATGTCAAGAGACGATCCGGGGAAATGGGCCCAACCATTAGACGAAAGCGGGCGAACAAATAAGAGGTAACTAACTACTACTGATATCCATATCGCGACGCCCCCAAGCATCGCAGTCGGCTTCTTGTGCCAGCGGTCGGTCTTGGGCTTGGCTACCATGCCCAAACGCCTCGCCAGAATGCGAACCAGCGGCGTGAGCACGAGCGCCAGTGCTAACGACGCAGCAACAGCCAGAAGATGGAGCGAGCTAAACATAAGTAAGCGAGATTGGAACTACTTTGACTGGACAATGTAAGAGAAAAACTAATCGATAGCCGTTGTCAAATCAAGTCGAGAGAGCAGCAAACGTGCCTTTATCGTCGAGAGTAGAGGGCTCTCGGCTGTAAAAGTCGATTACGGTTCGCAGTATGCCATCAAGGGCCATCTTCGGTTTGAAACCTATCAGCTCGTCAATTTTGGTTATATCGGGGACACGACGTGGCATGTCTTCAAAGCCCTCCTCATAAGCCTCATCGTAGGGCATGAAAACAATCTCAGAATCTGAGCTCGCCAACTCCTTAACTTTTTCGGCAAGTTGGAAGATTGAGATCTCTTCGTTTGAGCCGATGTTGTAGACCTGTCCCACCGACTCGGCGTGATCCATTAACTTTATCAATGCCCCAACCACGTCGCCAACATAACCAAAACACCGCGTCTGTTTGCCATCGCCGTAAACAGTAATGGGCCGTCCGGCGAGGGCTTGCTTGACGAAGGTTGGAATAACCATTCCGTAGCGGCCAGTTTGTCGTGGCCCAACCGTATTGAAAAGTCTGACGATTGTTGTAGGCAATTTTTTCTCGCGCCAGTAAGCCAGCGCCAGAAACTCATCGATCGCTTTCGAGCAGGCGTAGCTCCACCGCCCTTTTGTTGTGGCCCCCATAACAAGGTTGCCATCTTCGCGAAACGGAACGTCGGTGCTCAGGCCATAGACTTCCGAGGTGGAAGCTATCAGGACCCTCTTGTTTTTCTTGTTGGCCAGGGCAAGTACCACTTCCGTCCCGTGCACATTCGTTTCAATCGTTCGGACGGGACTTTCAACAATCAGCTTTACGCCCACGGCTGCGGCGAGATGGATGATGACGTCACTTTGGTCCACCAACTCTGCAGTTACCGGCTGGTTGTGAACAGAATCGATGGTGTAGTGAAACCGGGGATTCTTCTTGAGGTGGCGAATGTTTTCAATAGTTCCGGTCGATAAGTCGTCTATCACAAGAACTTCATCACCGCGCTGCAAATATGCATCCGCCAGGTGTGATCCAATGAAACCAGCGCCGCCGGTGATAAGTACTCGCAAGATGATTAAGCTCCCTGTCCAACCAAGCCTGGTTTGTAGTTAGCCTGTAAAGCAGGCGTAGCATAAGGCCTGGAGCACAACTCCAGGAGAAGAATGGAGATTAAGTCAGGCCGGTGCCAAAGGGCGGCAACCGCTCCATTATTTTTGTCAAGCTGTTTTCTGTTCAGAATTCCTCAGGTCTGTCGGACCTCTACTAAATACCGGACTCAAGACGGTTCTCCGGCGAGCGCGCTTTGACAGAAACCATTCTTCCCTTCAATAAATCCGCATACAGAGCCCTGATATCCTCCAACAGTCGTTCCTGGGAGTAATGGGTTTGGGCGAATTGTAAACCACGCGCGCCAATTTCGCGACGCAGGGTTGCACTTCCTGCCAAGTGATAAAGCCCCTCCGAAAAAGCCGATGCATCATTGGCGGGGACGCTAACGCCTCGTTGGCAGATAACAAAACCTGCCTCGGAGTTCTGGGAAACAGGATCTCCCAACAAATCCATTACGCCTCCCACCGCGGTCGAGATCACTGGGCGAGCGTTTGCCATCGCCTCGATTAGTGTTAGCGGCGTTCCTTCATTTCGCGAAGTCAGCGCAACTATATCAAGGGCTGCATAAAAATTCTCGGGGTCTCGGCGGCTGCCCGCAAATATTATGTCTTCGGCCAAACCAAGAGAATATGCTTCTGCTTCCAGGTCTTTCCGTCGCGCTCCATCTCCGATAACAACAAACTTCACCGTTGTGCCCACCGATGCTTGCGAAAACTTAGTCTTGAAATCCGCAGCGGCACGCAGGAAGAGTTCATGGTTCTTGATCTCAGTCAGTCTGCCGACAATGCCAACCAGAATGTCGTCCGTTTTCAGACCAAATTCTTCGCGAAAGGATCGCCCGCGCTCTTTCCAGCTGGCGAAGACATTAGTATCCAATCCAAGTGGGATAACAACAAACTGAGTGTCGCGACCAACGCCAAAGTCTTCGTTGATCTCTCTTCTTTGCTGTTCGCTAACAACAACGATGCGATCCGTCACCAGCCGTGCCAGTATTTTTTCGACCACTAGAAAAATGCGGGACTTCAACGGACCGTAGTAGCTATGAAAAATGTGTCCGTGGTATGTGTGCACAAAACGGCACTGGCGCAAATGCCCGAGGAATATACCAGCGGTTGACCAGCGATAGAGGAAGCCGGCCAGTCTGCCAACGGTCCCCGCCTTTGCCGTATGGGTGTGAACAATATCTGGACGCTCGCGCAGAAAAATCTTATAAAGTTTCCAGATCGTCAGGGCGTCCTTGAAGGAAATCTCACGACTCATCTCCGGAACAAAAAGAGGCGTGACGCCCATCCCAGTTGCGAAATAACCCATGTCATCTTCGCCGGGAGGAACTGTTCCGGCCACCAACAGCGTCTCGCACTCCGCGCTTTGCAGTCCCCTGGTAAGCCAAACGACGTGCTTCGCCGGCCCACCGACATTAAGGCGGGCAATTACACGAACGATCTTCATGACATTTCTGATTTCCAATTGCAGGTTGCCGATTGATGGCAGAGCGCGAGGCTAGCGACGGGACGAATGCGATTGAAGCTTGGGGAATCGTTTTGCGAAGGCGCAGGGGTGACTTCCAGGGTGTTGTTTTGAATCGGCAATTGGCTATTCGACATCGGCAATCTGTTCAATCTTCTATTCTATAAATCGTATTCGGGTCATCTTCGTGGCGTATTTCATCGATCTCTTCTTTCTTGCCTCCGCCCATGTAAAGCCGGTTAGGGAAATTAAACACGATGCCGTCAACCTCGCCGACGTTCTGATAGGCATGCACTACGCCTGCTGGAATCAAGACCAATTTGGGATTGTCCTCACCCACCACGAGCGTGACCACGTTATTGAAAGTTTCCGATTCCGAGCGGTTGTCCCACAAGCGCAACTTGAAATTTGATGGACCAATAAAACAGAACAAGTCGGCCTGGTCCACATGTTCATGAGGCCCGCGCGCGATACCAGACCTGGTCAAAGAGATGTAAGACATTACCGGAAAAAACTCCGAAGCCAGCTCGTCTTGACGAAAAAGCTCGGTAAGCCAGCCTCGTCGATCGTCGAACTTTCGCAGATCGCGGATGACTACATCCTTGATTTCGCCGATTTTGAACCCTTCAAACGTTGGCGCCAGTCCCACAGCACGCTTCCTTTGCCAAACTCACCTGACTCAAGCCGATTCCGATCGTTCTAAAAATACTAACTCACAATTCCCATTCGACGAAACTTGCCGGTAAACCTTCAGCCGTCGCCAGCGCGCCGCAGATCTTCAAAAAAACGGTCGAGTCGTAATTTGTTGCTTTCTTGGTCTCTACCATTTGGCAAGAACCGTTCAGAGGAAGAGAGGGTCTCTTGAGCGCCATCGATACCAATCCCAGGCACCGCTAATCTTTTGACGAAATACTCTTTCCGAGTCTGAGGCAAGCACTTCAGAGCGGCACAATAAAAGAGGATCGCGATTTTCATCATTGATACCAAACCGACTGCAGACACCTACGTCGTAACCAGCGCGCTCGGCAGCGTAGCGCACTCGCTGATTGACAGAACCATGAGGATAAGCAATTGTTTTCACCTGGCGTCCTATGACATCTTCAATGCGACATCGACTTTCATGTAACTCTAGCCACAATGCCAGCTCATCGCAGTGGGCCAGAGGCGAATGAGTTGTTCCGTGAGAACCTATGTTTACTCCTGGTAGCGAAGCCAAATCTCTTAATTCTCGCTCAGTCAGATAATCGCGAGATTCATTTTGCATAAACGACGTCGTAACGAATACTGTAAATGGAATCTGAAACTTGAGGAGAATGGGAGCGGCTGTGTACAGATTATCTTTGTATCCATCATCAAAAGTCACCGCCACTCGAAGATCTGAGCCGGCGACTCTCGTATCGAAAAGACTTCCTATAGTAATACCAGGACTCTCCGAGAGAAGCTGCATATGCCGCTTGAACAAAGAAGGCTCGATACTGATGCCGTAGGTATCGTGTGTCAGTCGAGTGCCAACTGAATGATACAGCAAAATGCGGAAGCCTGGCCGAGGTCCCAACAGGTTTCGTCCAGCCGCCCAACCTTCTGAAATTGCCCGTGCGATAATTCTTTTAAAGCCCATAATATCGACTTAGTGTCAGACTAAGAGTCTCGCGACGGCAAGTGCAACATGGGGCAAGTCAGATTATCATTGAACATATCGGCCTTTAATCTCGCGTTGAACATAACACATGCCGAAATCCTTATTGTCCCAGAAAGTTTCTGCTCGCCTGAAAGCCCTTGTGAAATGGTTTGTACCCGCAAGCGTGTATCGACCGGCACGAATTTGGTGGGGCCGGCGCAAGCCCGTCAGAAACTCGACTAGACGGCGATTGACGCCGGTTAGCCGTAACTTTGGATTTGATCGAGGTCTCTGTATTGACCGCTATTACATCGAAGCGTTCCTGCAGCGACATAGCTCCGACATTCAGGGACGAGTGCTCGAAGTTTTAGATCGTCAATACACGCGCAAGTTCGGCGGTGCCCGTGTGACGCAAAGCGATGTGTTGCACGCCGTCTCCGGTAACCGCGAAGCAACCATCGTAGGCGATCTGTCAACGGGAAAGAATATTCCGCACCTGGCTTTTGATTGTCTGATCGTGACGCAGACGCTCCATCTGATTTATGACGTCCGCAGCGCGATTGCTAATTGCTATGCGGCGCTCAAGCCCGGGGGCGTGCTGCTGGCAACTTTCCCGGCGATCTCGCAGATCAGCCGCTATGACAGTGATCGATGGGGCGATTATTGGCGATTCACAAAAATGTCGGTCGACCGACTCTGTCGTGAGAGTTTTCCGACGCAGCAAGTTGAAATCGTGGGCCATGGAAATGTTTTTGTCGCCATATCCTATCTCGACGGTCTGGCCGCACAGGATTTACTTCCCTCGGAGCTGGATTTCCACGATCCAGATTACGAGATTATTATCACTGCGCGCCTGGTAAAGCCGACTGCCGGAGCCGACGAATGCCGGGACCGATGAATAAGGAACCCGATTTGGCGTTCAGTTCACAGAACCGGCTTTCTAAGGAAGTAATAATCCATTTCGCCTTTAGGTCTTGTTTCAGCAGACACGCCTGGAATGAAATGGATCAGCTCGAAGCCCTGAGTCAATTTAGTCTCCACGTAGGATCTGGGATGGAACGCTATACACTCGCCGTAAACAGAAGGAATTCCCGCAAGTTCTGCGTGCCGAATCGTCAACCGTCCCTCATGAAATTGACGTTGCTCTTTCTGGGTCAGGGTTTCAAAGTACGATTCGCCACAGGTGGTTAACAAAAGATAACCGCCTGGCTTGAGCACTCTTCTTAACTCAGCCATCCAAGCCAACTGCTGTGACTCAGACAGGTGAGTGAAGACTGAGAACGTGTAAATGAAATCAAATGCTTCGCTTCCGTAGTCGAGAGGCGGTTCGGCCTGGTTAATCTGAAATTCGGCGAAAGGAAGATTGCGCCTACCCCATTCGATTTCCTTCAGGTTGATATCTGTGGCGTACAGCTTCATGTTGGGAAGCATTCGTTCCAACGCAGCGAATTGCCGGACGACCCGCCCGACGCCGCACCCGAAGTCTAGAATCTCCCGAAAGTCGCCAACGCGAGCTCCCTTTGACTCCAAGGCTCTCAGTACTTCTGCGATCTGTCCGCCAGTCTGGAAGAAAACCTTCAGGTCGATGTATTCCCGCCAGACGCACGATCGCAACTTCAGAGGCGGAATTGGCAGGCCATCGGGGGCCTTCTTCAGTAAATAGGGAACGTTGTGATAAAGCCAGCGGGGATTCGCCAAACGATAGATATTCGCGAGCGGTCCAAGCAGGTGGAACCTAAGCAGCGTTTCCTTTACAAAGTCTCTCATTTGGATGTTTGACTGCTTTAGGTTCGAACTTATTCGATGATCGATGTAAGCCGCCCCATCCAACGTTAGTCAGAACGGCTAGCTAGGTTTTGACATCTGCTTCGGCACGCTTGGCCGCCAATGCACCACGGATCAGTTTGCTCATCGCCTCCAGCCGTGTCTCCCAACTGCCCAGCTTTGCCACTTCTCGTCGTTGGGCAATTACTATTTCGTCAGACGGGGCAACCAAAGCCCGCTCTATGCATTGCAAAAAAACATCCGGGTCAGTCGCTGCCGTTTGCAAAATCTGATGCTTTAGATTGAATTCACAAACAGCAGGCAGCCTGGTGGAAACTACGGGTTTGCCGACCGCGAGATATTCATTGATCTTGGTTGGTACAACAGTAGCGGTGTAAATACTATTAACATATGGAACAATGCAGACATCAAACTGGCGAATGTAATGCACTAGATGATTGTGCGGCTTCTGACCCAGCAAGTATACGTTCGGCAATTCACCTAGTGTGCCTACGGAAGTTTGAATAGGTCCCACCATAATCCACGACCAATCTCGTCTGGCGCGGGCCATCTCAATCACGAGGCCAAAATCAATATGACGATGCAAGCCACCGATGTAGCCAATAATCGGACGTGGCAACGATCGCAAGAGAGCTGCCTGGTCTGAATTTTCAAATAAGGAATCTTCAACGCGGGAAGCGCTGTTGCCATTCTTTTCTGGCAGAGGGAATTTATCGAGATCCACGCCAGGAGGAAATATGTGAATCTCATCGCTCCATTGAGCGGCATGATCCGCGATTTCTGGCCCTTGCGCGAAGACAAGATCGCTTAGTTGCAGAAGAGATTTCTCACTCTCCCTTAGCAGGTCCACCTGCGGCGTCAATTGAGCGAAATCAGCAACGCAATAGTAAATGATAAGGCTTCGTGGAGAACGCAGGAGTTCTATAAGATCGACGGCGGTATCCGACGGAAGATAGGTGATAATTAAAACATCCCGCAGCCCTAAGCGGCGGGCAGTATTGCGAATCAGCGGAAGAAAAATCTTTCGATTTAAGCGACGCTGCCAACTTCCGCCGAATGGTGGCATTACTATGGGCGAACAAACATGAACGTTTGGAGCAGCTTCCCGGAGCCTACCCGACATGATGGATCTTGTCCAATTCTTCAGCCGTTGGACTATCCGTCCAGCGTCCTTAATGCCGGGTGAACGCACACCAGTGTTCTCAATATACAGAACACGATTACCAGCCTGCGCCAGTCGTATCGCAATCTCCTGGTGACCCTGCCATAGAAAGTCCCACTCGATGCTGGAAATACAAACGATATCTATCCCTGTAATCATGGAAGGGTTGTTGAAGAATCTCGGTATGCGGAAGGCTTTGCTGATTGCGACCTCGGGCGCTGAGCTAACGCACCTTGCACCAACCTCCAAACTGGAAACACAAAAACAAGCAGCCCTAGTGGCAGTGCGACAAACGCAGGGACGCCCAGCAGCAAAGCCCCAGAGCCCACCAGGTAAGCCAGAATACCAATCATGTATGGTCGTATTAGAGCGGTTAGCGGCAAGGTTACCTGAAGCTTTCGCGCGAGGATAATGCAGCAAAGGGCTAATAAGCTGTCGGCAAATAGGGTACCGAAGGCCGTTCCAGGCAAGCCCCAATGTCGTGTAAACACTATCAGGAGAACGATGCGAGGTATGATTGTTAGACCTAGCAGCCAAGTGACCACCCGGTTCTTGGATGATCCAGTCAGCACGGAAATGAAGGGTATGCTGATAGCTGACACCAAGAGGCTTGGCGCCATTATCAACAAGACCGGACCCGATTGCACGAAGCCGGGACCGAAGATTGATCGCACCAGAGTCGCCGGTTCAAGCATTATTGCCACCGTCACAAACGCGGCAAACAAGCCGAAAAGACTGATCGCAGTCGTATTGAGATTTTTGCTATTCTCCGGACCGCTAAGCGCTACACGAGCGGAGGCGGGCACAAGAAGAATGGCGACCTGCGTTGGAATCCTGAGCGCGGCTTGGAGGATTACCACCGCCGCCGCATACGAGCCCATGGCGACAGCACCCAACCGAGCTCCCACAATCCAACGGTCGCTCCACGAGGAAAAAACCATGAAGAAAGTGAAGGCTGCCGCCGGAATCGTGTCTTGCAGAAGCGGTTTTATTCTGGCTAGAGAAAAAGGAGCGCCCAACCAGCCACCGCGGACCAAAAAGCAAACGCCCATAACTCCGGAAACGCCATACAAGGCTGCTATTGCTCCCCAGATAGGCAAACTAATTCCCGACCTTCGTGCCATCGAGTAAACCAACACCGCCAAGGGGCCCGCCGCGGCAATAGCAATTACTGGCCGCGGTCGTAGCAGGCCAATATAGATAGACTGGACACAGTCGGAGGTCACGGCGCAAAGCATCACAAGGGGCAATGCAATGGCAAAACCGCGTCCGATCGGAACCCCCAAATATTGTTCGAAACTAGAAAGAAAAGTGCTAATCACAGTGCTGACTAATAGAGTAATCGAAAGCGTCAACACGAGAGTGGTCGTGATGGAACGTCTTAGAGATTCGTGTCCGCCAATTTCTTCTTCGGCGGCCACGTGCTTAGCCAGCGCTAAAGGCAAACCAAACGAGCAAAGCGCAGCGCCTACAAATACGATCATGTTCGCGCTAACATAGACCGCATAACCGTGAGGTCCTCCGTTGCGAGCAACCGCAATCCCTGCGAGTGAGCTAACCGTGAGGGTAATAACCGATCCCACCCCTGTGGCCGACACAGCAGACGCGATGCGGATTGAAAGTTTCCGCGCAGGTAAAATACCCAATTCATCAGGTGATGTCGCGTTACTTAGGCCGGCTGGTCGAGGCGATTCAGTCAATTATTAGCAACCTCTTTGGTAGAGAGAGTCCCACTCTCGGGTAGGGGAAAAATGTCGCTGGCACCGTCAGAGCAGCATCTGTGAACTCCTCAAGTCAACGAGAGAGAGCATAATCATTGTTTGCGCCTGTTTCCGCCACCAGTTTCGAAGCATTCAGAAGACTTTCGAAGGTGCCGGCGTCGGTCCACCAGCCCTGCAATTCCTCCCAGGTCATCTCGTCTCGCTGAATATAAGCGTTATTAACATCCGTAATTTCCAACTCGCCGCGCCCGGATGGTTTTAGAGTACGGATGATGTCATACACTTCGCCGTCATACATGTAAATTCCAATTACAGCATATTCCGACTTTGGGGTTTCGGGTTTCTCTTCAATACACAAAACGCGTTTGCCCTTGAGTTCAGGAACGCCAAAGCGGTGAGGATCCGGAACTTTTTTCAGGATGATCTTGGCTCCTCCTCCCTGGTGTCGATATGCACGCACGGCCGCGGCGATGTTGCCCTCGATGATATTGTCACCGAGGACTACGCACACCGGATCACCGGCGGCAAAATGTTCAACCAGCGATAGCGCCTCAGCAATTCCGCCTTCGCCTTCCTGATACGTGTAGTTGATATGTTTGAGACCAAATGCTTTTCCGTTTCCAAGCAGCTTCAAAAAATCGCCGGCTGAGTTGCCGCCGGTAACAATCATGATGTCGGTGATCCCTGCGTTTACCAGGGTCTGGATCGGATAATAGATCATTGGCTGGTCATATACAGGAAGCAAATGTTTGTTTGTAACCGCGGTTAGCGGACGCAGTCGCGTTCCCAATCCACCAGCTAGAACTACACCTTTCACGCGCACCTCCACTAAACCGCTAATCGTTCAAACTGGACGTTGCCCCGCGTTGGCCGGCGCATCACCCGCTTGACAACCTAATCAATAAACCTCTGAAACCACAACTCCAGCATCAGCAGCGTCCAGAGTTGCTGCGAAAAGTCGCGCTCCCCACTGGTGTGGAGTTCCACCATCTGCTGCACCGCCATAGGTTTGAAGAGTCCGCGTTTCAATGCCGCTTCGGAAAGAACTGTTTCGCGCAACATCGGCTGAAGAGCGTCGCGAAACCACCTGCCCACCGGCACTCCAAAACCCATTTTCCGGCGGGTTAAATTCTCGGCCGGCAACAAGTCTTTCAGCACGCGCTTCAATAGATATTTGGTGGTAAGACCGCGGAGTTTAAATTTTTCCGGCAACCTTGCCGCAAACTCAATCACATGATGATCGAGGAAAGGCGAACGGGCCTCAAGTGAAACGGCCATGGTGGCAATATCAACCTTCACCAGGAGATCGTTAGGCAGGTAGGTCATGATGTCAGCCAGCAACGCAGCATCTATGACTCCGGATCCATTTGCTCGCGCGAACCAGGGAGCCAGCAAGTCGTGGCCACTTGTGTTCTGCGTATCCTGACGGAAATTTTCGGAATACAAACTTTCTTTTGCTTCGGAATCAAATACGCTTACCCAGCGAAGATAACGTTCGACCCTCGGCAGCGATGCAGCCTGAAGAAACCGCTTAACATCTCTTATGCGGCTGCGTTTCGTTTCTGACGACGGCAGCAGTCCAACTGCCTGCTTCACCACCCGATCGCGCAGTAACTCGGGTAAACGGTGATAGCTCTCGGCCAGCCGCATCGCTGCGTAGCGCTCGTAACCCGCAAAAGATTCATCCCCGCCATCGCCGTTTAAGGCGACCGTGACGTGTTTGCGAGTTTCGCGCGCCACATAATAAGTAGGAATCGCCGAGGAATCCGCGTAGGGCTCGCCGTAGTGTTCCACCAGAACCGGCAAAACTTCCAGCGCATCCGGCCGGACGATAAACTCGTGATGGTCTGCGCCCACACGCTCTGCAACCCGGCGCGCGTGGTGCAACTCACTAAAATCCTGTTCTTCGAAACCGATCGAAAACGTTTTCACCGGCGTGCTGGAAAACTCACTCATCAATGCAACCACAGCGCTGGAGTCGATTCCGCCGGAAAGAAATGCCCCCAAAGGCACTTCCGACATCAAACGGATCTTAACGGCTTCGCGAAGAACTTCGATCGCCTGTTCTCCGGCTTCCTGTTCGCTGATATTGGTTTTCGTTGAGAAGTCCGGCTGCCAATATTGCTCGATTCTTAATTCGCCTTTTTTCCAACGCAGGCTGTGCCCAGGCTTCAACTTTCTTATGGCCCGATAAGCCGTGAGCGGAGCCGGCACACACATGAAGGAGAGATAGTGGTCGAGTGCCTCTTGATCGATGTCGCGGCTGATGTCCGGATGCAGCAGCAAGGAGCTGAACTCCGAACCGAAAACAAACTGGCCATTAACCTGGGCATAGAGAATAGGCTTTTTGCCGACTCGGTCTCGGGCCAGGAAAAGTTCCTGGGTACGCTCGTCCCAGATCGCGAACGCAAACATTCCGCGCAAATGTTTGGGGCAATCTGCACCGTAGCGATCGTAAGCCTGAACAATCGCCTCTGTGTCGCTGTTGGTATAGAAAGTGTGTCCTAGTTTCTCCAACTTCTCGCGCAGCTCAACGTAGTTATAGATCTCTCCATTGAAAACTATCCAGGAGCTGCGATCCTGGTTATGGATTGGCTGCTGCCCCCCTTTGACGTCGATGATAGCCAGACGGCGCATTCCCAGACCGACCGATCCATTCAAATAGAATCCGTCGTCATCCGGCCCACGGTGTCGAACTGCATTGCACATTCGCGCAAGCAGCGCGCTGTCAACATCCGAACCGTCGCTTCTGACTATTCCTACAATTCCACACATACCGTGTCGGCGTGAACAATGTGGTCCGCACGTTCCCCGTCAGGATTCTTCGAAGGGATGCCAATGCTCCGCCATTTTCCTTTATTACAATGTTGGTTCTACGGGTGTGACTCTCGTTCGCGCTACCGTCGTTCGCGCTACCGTGGCAGCGGCTCTTTGAAGTTCCAATCTCCGGCGTTCCATTTGCCACTCAAGCTTCTTGGCCTCCCGCTTCTCCAGCAGTAGCTCAAAGCCGACAGCCACGAAGATAAAATAAAAAACCATTAACTGCGCACGCTGCCGATAAGCCGTTCCCACATTTCCCTGGACCACCGAATAGGCGAGTGAAAGCATTACAGTAAAAATCAGAATAGGCGAGATCATTCTCAGCCGGTGCTTAACTGAAAACCACAAACCTGTGACCAGCAGTGGACAACACGCCCACCAGAACACCATTTCAGGAAAGGTGATGCTCTGCCGCAGCGAAGCCATTTGCCAGGGGAAAGGCGCTAGCAGCAAATAAAGGAAGCCTACCGGAATTGCGGATAGCGCACCACCTGAGGTTGAAATGTCTACGTCTTGCCCGAAGCCCGATTTCGCCGACTTGGCCGCGTCCAGGCGGCTGTTCTGTATCCAGGCCAAATTCCCATAGCGCTCATATTGCACGTTGGCGGATCGGACAACGCCGAAATAGGTGAGCGCCAATCCCAGCGCGATTATCGCCACAAACTGACGGGCAAAACTGCTGGCACTCATGGCCTGCATGCCGATGACGAAGGCGCCTCCTACTGCAACGCAAATCATGTAGAAGACATAGAATCGCAAAACTAATACACATAGCAGGGAACAAATCAGCACCAGGATGAATTTAAGACTGAGTTTCTGGCCTAACTTCAGAGTAGCCAGAATAGAAAGTGCCAGGAAAAACACTGTCGGGCCGTCCTTTAGACCCTGACACGACCAAAGCACCATTGATGGATAAAAGGCCACTGCAATGCCGGCGGCGCGCGCAAGCCGCACGTTGTTATAAACATGGTGCGCGACTAGCGCGACTACCACCCCCGTTGCCGCACCCACCACACAATTCACGAGTTGGATAGCTAACATGTTGCGTCCGACCAGCGTGTATATCAGGCCTGCTAAATAAATCATTCCCGACCCTGAGGCTTCGCCGCCGTGCGTAAAACGATTCGCAAGTAACATGGCAGACTTGTTGCCCTGCCAGCCCTGCATTTGCGCGAATCCAAAAAAGTCGTAACCTACAGCATCGCCGCCGAAAAAGTCCTGGCCGTGATATACAAAAATGGCGGTGCCGAGCAGCATGCGCAAAAGCAGCGCCCCTATGAAGAGCCGCAACAAGAAGGTTCCATCGACTCCCTGTTTATAAGTGATAGCGCCGGCAATGGCGGCAAGCACGCTACATAATAAGACGGCCGCGCTCATGTCAGTGGCCGTTAAATTCCCATACACTGCCGAGTGCGGCGCGGCCAAAGACGGCACGAACACCACGATGAGTCCGCATAAGACGAGATAGAGAAGTATAAGTAAACCGTTCATTCAGATATCATCGGGCAAGTCCAAACGGGTCTTGCGCTCAATCAAGAACATGTCTTCTTCGGTCAGATCCTTCACGACTTTGGCAGGCACTCCGGCGATCAACTTTCCTTCCTCGCGTAACTCACTGGTAATCACTGAGCCTATTCCCACGATGCATCTGGAAGGCAAAGTTCCTCCGGGAGCAATGCGTATTTCGGAACCCATATAGGCAAACGATCCAATACTAATCGGGCGCGTTCGCTGCCGGTTGTGAGTCCAGAGCGACGAATTGCGGCCGCCAAGAATGGAACGCCGGCCAATTTCAACCCGGTCGGTAAAGTCTATTTTATGACCGGACGTGACGATCGCTCCATCACCCAGCCGGAACCTCGGGTCAATCGCCGTCACTACATCTGGATCGGGAATAGAATTGATCTCATTCATGCGAATGATTTCGGAATAGCGACCCAAATGCACTTCATCGCCGCCACGGATAACATTTAAATAGCCTATTTTTACGTGGTCACCGATGTTAAGTTGCTTCAAGCCGATAAACAAGTTGAAGTGTCCGATCCGAACATCGTCTGCGATCGTGCATTCCTGCGCGTCAAGAATGCTCAGCCCGATTCGGACGCGCTTGCCTATGCGGTAACCGAAAAACCAACGATAGCAAAGCCGCCCCAGAAACGAAGGTGCCAGACAGATTAGAGCGAGCACAAACAGGCGCCATTTGCTCACGCGATAATTTTTCGTGGCAGATGAGGCGCTGTCAGCGATTGTAGGATCGGCTAACGTACTAATTGCCGTGTCTCCAGTTCGGCGGTCGCCTTGCTCACCTGATCTTCCGGCGTTTGTTGTATTACCCATTTCAACAACTCAGGGATTCCCTCTTCAAGTGTGACGCGAGGCTCATACCCGAGCAGTCTTCGCGCGCGACTTATGTCAGCTACGCAATGGCGAATGTCGCCCTCGCGATATTTCGACACGATCTCCGGCTCGAGATTCTTTCCCAGTCCTTTTGCCAGCAAGCGGGCAATATCGCGAACTGAAGTCGCTCTGCCCGTGCCGATGTTCACTGCCTCATAATCAACCCCTTTGGTTTCCAGAGCCAACAGGTTTGCCTGAACAATGTCTTTCACGTGCACGAAATCTCGACTCTGTTCTCCATCTTCAAAAATCAATGGCGGTTGATCGTTAAGTAGCCGCGAAGAAAAAATCGCACACACTCCGGTGTAGGGGTTCGAAAGCGCTTGTCGTGGGCCATAGACGTTGAAATAGCGCAGCGCCACCGTGGGAATTCCATAGGCCCGGCCGGTGACGAGACAAAACTGTTCCTGGTCTTGTTTCGTGATGGCATAAACGGAAGTTGGAAATAACGGTTTGTCCTCGGGCGTCGGAACCGGAGTTAACTCCGAGCCGCAATTTGCGCATTCCATTTCCCAACGGCGATCTGTCAACTGTTCGAAGGATCGAAGTTTGGGGTAGGCTGCGCCGCACTGTGGACACTCATACGCCCCTTCACCATATATTGACATCGAAGATGCTACTACGAGCTTCTTAATGATCGCCCTGCGTGGTATCAGGTTTTCCAGCAAGACCGCTGTGCCCAAGTCATTTGCGCGGACATAACGCTGAATCTCATACATCGACTGGCCCACGCCTACTTCAGCTGCCTCATGGAAGACTGCTTCTATGTCTTCCAATGCACGTTGCAGTACCCCAATGTCGCAAACGTCTCCACGTATAAATTCGGCCTGGGGATTTAGGTGTTCGGGCGTCCCATTAGTAGTGTGAACTTGTGAAACAAGCAGGTCGAGTACGCGGACGTGGTGCCCTCGCGAGACGAGCGCATCAACCAGATGAGAGCCGATGAAGCCGGCGCCGCCGGTTACAAGAATATTCATTAAGATTTTGCCCAGGTACTGAGTTAGTCGTCAGCGCTTTTGAAGCCCTGGTAAAACGCGCGTCCACGACTTCTTTTAACTAGCTCAATAAATTACGAAATTAAGCTCGAGGCGGAACCAGCATTAGGCCTCCAACCGCAACCCGGATTCTTCCGGGGCCGTTGCCGCTGTTAGCTCGCGCGAAGCATCGCTAGCGCCCTGCACCACCGATGAGAAGACGTCAAAGACTCGCGGCGCCTGTGCAATTGCCGAGTATTTCTGTTCCACCGTTTTTCGGCCCGCCTGACCAATTCGCTGCCGGAGTTCAGATGAACGAAGTAGTCGCCGCAGCTTTTCCACCCATTCCTCTTCGGTTGCCGCGATAAAACCGTTCTCGCCATCCTGAATGATCTCAGTGTTGACTCCAACAGGCGAACAAAGAGCGGGAATCCCGAGTGCCATAAACTGCAAGGCCTTCAAACCACACTTACCCTTGCTCCACGAATCATTAGGCAAAGGCATCACGCCGATGTCGATAGGGCGGAGATCCTCAAGCTCAGTGTCGGACCGCCAGGGCATCGCTTCGACGTCCACACCTTCAAGTTGATACTCGGGCGTGCCAATGACGCGCAGCCGGAAGTTCTCAGTTTGGGCCAACCTCTGGAGCGCTCTTCGAAGCGTGTCGAGATGTTGCACAGTGCTGAAGCTTCCAGTCCACCCTATCAACGGAACTTCGGTCGACACCTTGTCTGGCTGCGGGAAATATTTTGTCGTGTCGATTGTGGTCGGAATAATAGTTACGCGTTCATTAAACTGGTGTGCGTAGTCGGCCAAATAAGAATTACCAGCCATTACGTGTGACGAAAGTTTGCAGATAGTCTTCGTCTTGCTGGCAAACTTCAAGTAACTTAGATAACCATTAGACGGGCTGCGATACGAGACAAAGACCGCGTCGTCAAAATCAAAGATCACCGGCACCTTCCTGCGCTTGATGAGTCTCTCAATGATCGGCGGACCGAGCAAAGCTGCTTCTCTAAAGATGTAGATCGCATCGTATTCGGCCACAGAATTCGCGAGCGACAAGCGGTGCCCGAATCCGCAAGCTACCAGCGCCACTTTGCGTCCAATCTTGCCGCTCTGGTAAAGCACCCGATGAAGTTCCGCATCTTCAAACGGCGCATAGGTAATCTCCACTCCACGTTGACGCAGCAAAGGCTCCCACTGCTCAAGACGGAATCGCTGTCCTGGTGAAGTGTCGTAAATGCTCGGTACGATTGCCAGAAGACGCATGGGCCTCGAAATCCTCGGTTAAATTAATGGTGGTTAGTATATGAGACTTGCGAAAGCCCGTCCAACCGGCCTTTTACAGATCGAAAGGAATACTGGCTAACGAGATCAAGCATTTCATGCGAAGTCCGTCCGTGGAAAAGCGACTCCTATAGTCGCCTCCCTGCCAGCACGTTTTCATACAAACGCGCATATCGGCGAAGCCCCACTTCTTTTACGTCAAATAATCTCTCTGCCACCGCACGCGACCGTGCGCGCGTCTGGTCCGCATTGTTTGTAAATTCTCTAATTCCTTCCAGGGCCTTGGCATACTCAAGCGCGTTGAAGTCGCGTACCAACACTCCCACGCCTTCCTGGGTAATGAGAACGTCAGAATCGCCTATGCCTGCATTGATAACCAATGGCAGCCCGCAGCCCAGGTATTCCGCATACTTGGTGGGGGAAGATGCTAACTTCGAAAAGCACGGCTTGATAAAAGCGAGTCCCGCGTCGGCGGCGGCCAGATATGAAGGAACGTCGCGCGAAGCGGCAGCACGAATCGTGTAACTACGCCTTGAAACTCCCCGCTCAGTCATCAATCGATTAATACGCTCGTGTCCCGACCTCACCAGCCACAAGAAATGCGCGGTGGGAATTCCTCGCACGAGATGCGCGCAAAAATCGGCCATCTGTTCTGTCAAATACCAGCCGTCAATGGAGCCGCTATAGGTGAAGGTGAGTTGATCGTCTAAACCTAACTCTGCGCGACGCTCAATGCGGTTCTCGGTGCTGAACTTGAACAACTCGAGATCGGCGCAGCAGGGGACGACTTCATGAATAACATCCCTGCCTCTCAGACCCTCCCATTCTTGTATGAAAGGCCAAATTCTTTCAGTGAGCGTGACCACGCCGTCGGATGCGGTGAGGGCCCGGCGTTCCATCGTCTTAGTCAGCCGGTAAGGAATGTTTCCCTTCTGCCAATGATTAGCATCGACATACTCGTCCGCCATCAAGCCGCGGATGTCAAATATCATCTTAAGACCAAAACGTCTCTTGAGTGCCAGCGCAATCGTGGCCGGAATATGGCTACGCGCATGCACCATCTCAATATTATTAGTTTTGACTAATTTACCGGCGTAACGAATTCCTGCCGCAACATCATAAGCAGTAGCTGGTATTGAAGGGCGCTTATGATATCGCAGCCAATGCCATTCAATATTGTTCCCCGCCAATTCGCTCCGCAATTGGTCGCAGGCTGCGGCGCCCTCCGAAGTGAAAGCCACCTCACGTTCAAAGCTGAGGAGTGTAAATTTCAGGCCGAGCTTTCCCAGTTGCCTGAGGTAGGGCAACACCTGGGTTTGACCGAGAGGGTCGAGCATCCCGTTATAGGAAATAAAGAGTACGCGTCTTCCTTCAAGCATCCGTGAACCACTGCGATTCTTACACTCGTCAATCCAACTGAAACTGCGATCGCCAATCGACGGTGTCGTCAAACCGGGGCTGCTGTTTCTTGTCCAAAATGAAATTCTCCAAAACCAGAAAATCCATCTCGGTGCGCATGAAACAACGGTAGCTGTCAGCGGGCGTGCAAACGATTGGTTCGCCGCGTACGTTGAAGCTGGTGTTCACAACTACCGGGCAGCCGGTCTTTCTCCCGAACGCCTCGATAGTTTCCCAGTAAAGCGGATTATCTTCTTTTCTCACCGTCTGTATTCGAGCCGAGTAGTCTACGTGAGTGACGGCCGGTATTTCCGACCGCGAGACATTGAGTTTTTCAATGCCCCACAGTCCCTCTTCTTCCGAGGTCACCTTTCTCCGGCGCGCAGGCGCTACGTCAGCGACCAGTAACATGTAGGGACTATCGGCGTTCAATTCAAACCATTTGCCGACATCTTCCCGGAGGACGCTTGGAGCGAAGGGACGAAAGCTTTCACGATACTTGATTTTTAAGTTCATCGCCGACTGCATTTCCGGCGAACGAGGATCTCCAATGATGCTTCGCGCGCCAAGCGCGCGAGGACCAAACTCCATCCTCCCCTGGTGCAGTCCAATGATGTTTCCGGCCGCCAGCAGATCCGCAATCGCCTCCGGCAACTCTTTTCGCGAATACTTCTTGTAAGGCAACTGCTGCGACTTTAAGAACTTTTCGATTTCTTCCTCGGAGTTTCGCGGACCAAGGAATGAGCCCTTCATGCCATCAGCATATGCGGGCAGGCCGTTGTTGGTAACGGTGCGCGATGACTGCCACGCCTGACTCTCCTCCGCGCTCACACGAGGCTTCCCTAAGTAGCGATGCCAAACTGCCAGCGCCACTCCCAGCGCGCCGCCCGCATCGCCTGCCGCCGGCTGAATCCAGATATCTTCAAAGGGAACTTCGCGCAGGATGCGCCCGTTGGCAACGCAGTTGAGCGCCACGCCGCCTGCCATGCACAGTCGCGTCATTCCGGTTTCTTTTTTAGCGTAGCTCGTCATCTTCAGCACGGCTTCCTCGGTGATCGCCTGAATGCTGCGTGCCAGATCCATTTCCCTCTGAGTGATCAAAGCTTCTGGTCGTCGGGGCTTGCCTCCGAAGAGCTTGTCAAACGCCCGATTCGTCATACGCAGGCCCTGAGAGTAACTGAAAAATTCATGGTTCATCCTCAGGCTGCCGTCATCGCGGATCTCCAGAAGGTTGTCTTTGATCAGCGAAACGTATTTTGGTTCGCCGTAAGGAGCCAGTCCCATGACCTTGTACTCACCGCTGTTGACCTTGAACCCGGTATAGTAGGTGAAGGCGCTGTACAGGAGACCGAGACTGTCGGGAAAACGGAGTTCTTTCAGGAGTGTGACTTCATTTCCTTCTCCGCAACCAATCGAGCTGGTGGCCCATTCGCCGACGCCGTCCATGGTAAGAATGGCTGCCGACTTAAAAGGCGAAGGATAGAAAGCACTGGCGGCATGACTTTCATGATGATCGCCGAACAACAACGGCCACTCAAACTTTTTCCCCGCCTTTTTTGCAGCGCGTTCATCGGTCTCTCCGCCTGCCTTTGCCAACTCCGTGCGGATCAAATCGGGCATCCAGAGCTTTTCCTTCATCCAGAGAGGAATTGCTTTGAGAAAAGAGCTAAACCCGCGTGGAGCATAATCGAGATATGTCTCGAGCAGGCGGTCAAACTTCAACAGCGGCTTGTCGTAGAAAGCTACATAGTCGAGTTTCGACGGACTAAGACCGACTTCACCGAGGCAATACTTAACCGCATTTACCGGAAACCGATGATCGTGCTTGACCCGGCTGAAACGCTCTTCCTGTGCCGCAGCCACAATCTCGCCGTCCACCACCAGACAGGCAGCGGAATCGTGATAGAAGGCTGAAATACCTAGAATGCTAACCACTCGTGACTCCCAAATCTAGAACAGCGTATAAATGAACGGCGCAATCGCAGAGCCCTTTGCCAGTACCAACAGGACCCCAAACACCACTAGCGTGATCACAATCGGGGCCAGCCAGTACTTCTTGTTCTCCCTCATAAACTGCCAAAGCTCGCTAACGACCTGTGATTTTGACATTGAAACTCCTCAATACATCTTTTCGAAGTGGCGTGGATCACGCTGCCGCTCGGAATAGGGTTTCCAGTAGGAAGGGCTTTGGCCCGCGCGTCGATTCAGCGGATCCCAACCGGACAATCTCTTAACAATTCCGATAGGCGTGACGATCAGAAAAAAGACGAGCCCGAGAATTATCCGAGTGCTAACGAAAGAGAGTCCCTCGGCCAGCAGCATCCAGGCTTTGTTGGGGACGATCAGCGCTCTGGGAAAGAGCAGTCCCAATAGAACCAGCAACGCACCCAGCGGCAGTGTCAGTTGGGCGACGTGCAAAAACTTTCCGCGATAGAGCCACCAGCAGCTAAGCAAAACAAAAATGCCGCCGACAATTAGGCCAAACTCTCTTTCCGCTCGAAAGGAATGCTTCTTCATAACTTTCAGAAATTATAAGACGGGAAGCCGTCACCCTATAACGTCATCTATTTCCTGGCGCCGCGGCCTGGAACTGCGCGAGAACTTCGACCACATATTTCTGCTGTTCCTCGGTAATCTCCGGAAAAACAGGCAATCCCAAACTTTCCTGTGCAGCCGACTCGGCCTCAGGAAAGTCACCCCGGCGATAACCGAGGTAAGCAAAACACTCCTGCAGGTGCAGGGGAATTGGATAATAGACTTTACAGCCAATATCGTGTTGCGCCAGGTGCTGCATTACCTCGTCACGTTTCAGAGGTATTCGGACTACGTACTGATGAAATATATGCCGCGCCTCGGGTCTGATGAGGGGTGGAATAATCTCCAGATTCAACTCTCGTTCGCCTAGAAGACCGTTGTAGATTGCGGCCTTTCTGCCCCGCGCTTCCGACCAGCCGTCGAGATGCTTTAACTTTACTCGCAGAACCGCCGCCTGTAATGCGTCAAGCCGGCTGTTGATTCCTACCTCATCGTGATGATATTCGTCCAGGCCACCGTGCGCTCGCAACTTGCGCAAACGTTGAGCAAGGCTTGCGTCACTAGTTACGATCATACCGCCATCGCCCGCTCCGCCAAGGTTCTTGGTGGGATAAAAACTGAAACATCCAAGATCGCCCATCGAACCTGCGCGTCGACCATGGTCTTCGGCGCCAATTGCCTGGGCTGCATCTTCGACTAGAGGAAGTCCGTGACGCTTGCTGATTTCCAAGAGCGGATTCATGTCCGCGCACTGACCGTACATATGTACCGGCATGATGGCCCGAGTCTTGGGAGTGAGCGCGCGCTCCACCTGTAACGGATCGATGTTGTAGGTGCGGGGGTCAATGTCAACGAACCGTGGGTACGCGCCCAGACGAGCTATGGCGCTGGCAGTCGCAAAAAATGAAAAGGGCGTAGTGATTACTTCGTCGCCGGCTTTAACATCAAGCGACATCAAGGCAAGCAGCAACGCATCGGAGCCGGAAGCGCAGCCCACCGCAAAATTCGTCGACGAATATTCGGCAATCTCTTTTTCGAGTGCTTCAACCTCAGAACCGAGGATGAATTGCTGCGAATCGACGACTCGCTCTATAGCTTCAAGAAGTTTAGGGCGCAGGTCGAAGTGCTGCCCTCGCAAATCAATTAAAGGGACCTTCATCCGTTATGGCTCGATTGGAGGATTAGGGAAATATGAGTATGGGAGCGGTCGCGTACTGTTTCAAAGATGATGCGGCCTCAAGTCTCTGCAAGGGGGCGTTGGTTTCATTTCGTTAACTCAGTTGGGATGCGCGCGGATTACTTCACAACAAGTGGAACTCAAGGCGTGGCGGCCACATCTCCCGCCGATTCTTCTGCTTCATCTGAGTCGCCGTAATAACTCGAATAGTAGCCTGAATAGTAGTCCTGGGTTTCGAGTTTCACGTTATTGAGGACCACGCCAAATATGTTGGCGCCGACATCCAGTAGCTGTTGTTTCGCCCGTCGCACAACGGCCCGCGAACTCTTTCCGCCATGAACGACCAGGACCACGCCATCGACCATTGTTGATAGAATAGAAGCATCCGTAAACGAGATTACCGGCGGCGAATCTATGACGATGTGAGCAAAGCGCTCGCTGAGCTTGTCCAGAACTCTTCGCATCTCTGCTGAGCCAAGCAGTTCGGCGGGATTCGGTGGCACCGGACCAGAGGTCAGAAACTTCAAATTAGGTTGAGCTTCATAGGTTTGTATTAGGCTATCAACCTCAGTCTCACCGGAAAGCCAGTTGGTTAGACCTCGCAAATTAGGCGCATCAAAATTCGCGTGGAGCCTGGGCCGTCTTAAGTCGCAATCTATTATCAAAACTTCGGCGCCCGTTTGCGCCAACATACAAGCCGTGTTGATAGCGGTTGTCGTTTTACCTTCGGAAGGCTGGCTCGAAGTCATGAGTATTGTTTTCGGTGGTTGGCCCGCGGACGACAATAGCAACGATGTGCGCAAGTGCCGATAAGACTCCGCAATAGGCGAGCGTATATCGCTAATCAGCGCCAGAGCCATTGTTTCCGACGGAGCGGGCGAAGGGGGACCTACGCTAATTGGTAGTAACCGGCCACGCTCTCTGCCGGCAGGGATCAATGCCAAAGCCGGCAAGTGAAGATAGCGATCCACATCCTCGAGCGACTTTACCGTATCGTCGAGGAAATCCAGGAGAAACGCAAGACCAATACCCGCGCCAAGCGACAAAAGAAACGCTACGAATATATTTCGCATGCGCTGAGGTCCAAAGGGTTCCTTGGGCAGACGGCTATAAGTGGCTATGGTGACCGTATTTGATCTATCGACGTTCCCAACTTGTAGTTCGCGCTGTTTTTGAATAAGGGTGTTGAGGTATTGCTTGTTGGTTTCCAGCTCCTGCGTAATTGCGAGCAAGTCGATCTGGTCCCTGGTCTGCTGAGTAGTGGTCGCTCTCTGCTGTTGGTAAGATCGCTTTAGAAGGTTTTCTCGCGTTTTCGCCGCCTCGTAACGTCTTTGCATGGAAGTGACGATTTCGGCCGGCGCCCTCGTGATCTCGGTTTCAAGACTCTTTATCTGGGCGTCAATTTTCTTTACCGCCGGCCACTCCTTCGTGTAGGTCGTAAGGAGCGAATCGCGCGTTTCGCGAAGGGCGGAGATGCGTTCTCGCAGTTTTTCGACTCGAGCGGAGCCGTTAACATCGGGAATCGAAAAAGGGTCCTTCTCATTCCTGGCTGCTTCTACTTGCGACTGAAAGTTCTTGCGATCATTCTCAGCTTGTAACAATTGGCCGCTGAGTGTGGAAAGACGAGCGGCCTCCAAGTTCTCCCCCGGATTGCCGCTAATCGGCAGATTATGGCTTTTCGCGTAATCAAACTGTTCGTTTTGTTCCTGCTTTATCTTAGTCTGCAAAGTCGCGATCTCCTTCGCCAGGAGATCTTCGGCCTTGTTCGAACCCCTGTTAGAACGCTCAAGGTTGTTATTGACAAAAACCTCAGCCAGGGTATTCGCGATATTCTGAGCCAGCGACGGATCTGCGTGAATAAACTTTATGTGGACCAGGTTGGTGTCCACAATTGGCTCAACAATCTCGCCGGCTATCACCGCGTCCTCATAAGGCTCGAGTTGCGCCAGGTCCTCGGGCGTCAGCGAACCGCTGGTGACCTCCTCCTCACCTACCAGGGTCAGACCGGGGGAAACTGCAGGCGAATCGTTAGGTTTGCGCTTCGAGGAAAAGATGCGCTGTATTGTTGAAAAAATACCGGCTTGCGCCTGGCCTCCGAAAAACCCCGGATTATGTTGCAGGTCGAGTGTGAGCACTACCTGTCGCGCCAGAGCCGGATTTTCCAAAAGTTTAAGCTGGGTGTTCCAAAAATTTGCGTCATTTGGGCTGACCACTATCTCTCGGTTTTGCAGTACGCTCATCGGCTTCTGCTCTATCCGGATGGTGGTCTCCCCTTGATAGATGGAGGGCGACCGAAATGACTGGATAGTTACGAGCGATGTGATAACGAGCATCAGGCTAAGGATCAACCACTTTCGCTTCAGTACGATAAACAGGTAGTCGCGCAGGACCGCTGGTTCTGTTATCGAGGTTCCGTAGGGCTTTGCCTGAGCTAGATCAGCCAAAGGGCGATCAATACGGCGATCAACGGAGCCGACAGGAATAAGACGATTATCTTGCGAGACCATAGTATTTAGACCTTAAAGCAATAGCAGCTAAGACGTAGGGAGAATAATAGCAGAGCCCTAAATTCTGGCAAGTGATGATGGCCTTGCAGCGACCGGGTACCGTAGAAAATTTTGCCGATGACTCGGATTTTTTGTCCCCACTTTAGTTCAAATATATGTCTGATTAGCCCGATCCTTTTGGGTTTATTTAACAATGCTTTCGATTTGATGTGGCACATGCGCTATTCTTTAGATTGCGTTCTCATGCAATTGGGCCGGTGTTTGTTCCCCTCTATTTTTGACGGCGCGAACGCGGAAGAGACTTTATTGGCAGTAACATGACGCCCGTGACTACAATGGATTTAAACAACAACACCTCGTAAACGAGTAGGGCTCGATCTTATAAATGCTTTTTTGCGAACTTCAATAATTCGGGTCAATTTCTCATTTAGACACGCGATAAAAAGGATTCCATATAGATCTGTATGGCAGTCAAAAGCTTATCGGCATTAAATGATGCAACCCTGAGACCGTGTCTTTCCGTCGTAATTCCCGTCTTCAACGAAGCGGGAACACTCGATGACGTGGTCAACAAAGTGCTGTTGCTACCACATCTGCTCGAAGTAATAATCGTCGACGATTATTCGACCGATGGCACAACTGAGGCTGCACGAAAGCTGGCTGACGCTAATGGGAATGTCCGCGTTGCCCGTCACGAAAGCAACCGCGGAAAGACGGAGGCCCTCAAAACCGGTTTCGCGCTGACGACGGGCGAGATTGTTATCGTCCAGGACGCCGACTTGGAATACGACCCGGAAGAGATACCGGCCGTCATCCAACCCATCCTCAAGGGTCACGCCGACGTGGTCTACGGCTCGCGATTCATGGTGCGCCGCACGGCGCGCGTGCTCTACTATTACCACTTCGTCGCCAACAAGCTTCTGACTTCGTTGTCTAATATGCTGACTAATCTGAACATGACCGATATCGAAACGGGCTACAAAGCATTTCGTGGCGAGATCATCCGCAACATGATCATAACGTCGCGCGGCTTCGGATTTGAGGTTGAGGTGACAGCCAAGATTGCCAAACTGAAGTGTGCGATTTATGAAGTGCCAATCAGCTATTACGGCCGCACCTATGAAGAGGGCAAGAAGATCGGTCTGCGCGACGGCCTGTTGGCTTTTTGGCTTGTCTTTAGGTTCAATCTGTTCTGCACCCGGCACGCA
This sequence comes from Acidobacteriota bacterium, assembly GCA_030854715.1. GTDB lineage: Bacteria > Acidobacteriota > Blastocatellia > Pyrinomonadales > Pyrinomonadaceae > PSRF01. Next base: position 1,605 of record JALYSR010000076.1, on the reverse strand, counting down.
TCTTTTCGCCGTCAGCCGTCGCTCACGCCCATCGTAAACGCACATCGACCAAGGGCATTAGAGAACTAAAGCAGTCGGGCACAATCTGAAAAGTTAATCAGGCGACTTGATGCAAGACAAGGTTAGTTATGCCGGCAAAGATCTCGAAGCGATGTCTTTTGCCCGAAACTATCACCAGTGGATATTAGATGTTTTCCGACCTTACCTGGGTAAACGACTTGTTGAAGTGGGCGCCGGCACGGGATCATTCTCAGAGCTCTTAGCCGATCAGGGAGCGCGATCCATCTCGCTGGTAGAACCGTCCGGCACCATGTTTCAAGTCCTGCAGGATCGAATTCCGCAATTTCCAGCTACGATTGAGTTCAATCTCTATAACGCATTGTTTGAAGATGTATTCGACCAAATCCGAATGACGCAGCATCCGGACTCAATTATCTATGTCAACGTTATAGAACATATAGATGACGACCAGCGAGAACTCAAAATTGTCTGGCGGACGCTTGATGCCGGAGGAAGAGTTTTTATTTTTGTCCCGGCGTTTCAGTGGCTTTACGGCAATTTTGACAAGGGGGTGGGCCACTTCCGCCGTTATACCAAGGCTGAACTCGAAAGCAAGTGCCGCGACGCGGGCTTCAAAATTCTAAAGTCCACTTATTTCGATCTCATGGGTGTGTTGCCGTGGTGGATTCAATACCGATTGCTGCGCGCCTCAACCCTGAAGCCCGGCGCTGTAAAGTTTTATGACAGCTACCTCGTGTCGATTACAAAAGCGTTTGAATCCCTGGTCGCTCCGCCTTTCGGGAAGAACCTACTTGTGATCGGTGAAAGAATCGGCTGAGTTAAAGATTTCGGCGCAAGTTAAGAGGGGATTGCGTAAGCCTGATTTCCTCCGTTCCCGCAGATTAATCAGAGTGAAGAATTCACCGCCCGGCAATTTGAGGATGGGGATCCGATTTTTCGGAATTGACTGCCGGAGTGAAGTGACCAGCAACAAATTCCTGCAGCCCCTCCTCCCAAGACGGCATGGCCTTTAGCCGTAAAGCCTCAGAGAGCAAACAACGCAAGCGACAGTTTCGCGGGCGCGGCGCCGGACGGTTGAGAGAATCCGTGCTTACGATTTTGAGACCCGTCGTCTGGAAGCCTCCAGTCTCCAAGGCCGCACGGGCGAATTCTTCATAACTCACACCTGGCCCAGAATTGACCACGTGATAAATCCCGGGAAGGTCCAGTCTGGCTAACTCGCTCATTCGGCTGGCCAGATGTAGTGAGTACGTAGGAGTTCCATAGGCGTCGCTGATCGCTGCCAATTCATTGCCCCGCCGAGCGCGATCGACGACAGTACTCAGGAAATTCTTCCCTCCCGGACCAAAGACAAATCCCGTTCGCACCACCATCGTGCGAGCGTTGGCCAGTTGCGCACGACGCTCACCGTCAAGTTTTGAAGCGGCATAGACGCTTTCCGGGTTGGTCTGATCGCGTTGTGTGTAGAATCCTTCCTTCTTTCCGTCGAACACATAGTCAGTGGAGATGGTTACAAGGAGGGCGCCACTGCGGTGGCTGGCTTTGCCAAGATTCTCGGGTCCCTCTGCGTTCACGGCAAACGCC
>JALYSR010000035.1 GCA_030854715.1 Acidobacteriota bacterium | reverse complement strand
GAGTATTGGCGGCAAACTTCGCCATCACCTCGCCCTGAAACCCGTCAATGAAACAGGCACGGAAGATGTAGTCGCCCACTTGCGTGACCGCGGGATTGGTTGAAGACGGGGATATCAACGGCACTCGCGCCGACTGCGCCAGGGGAGCGGCCGCTAGACTATCTCCGGACGCGCCGGCTCCTATGAGCGCTACCACCTTATCTCGACTAATTAGTTTTCCCGCGCTTTGGGCTGCAGACTCGGGACTTCCCTTGTCGTCCTCGATAACAATATCGATATTGTGACCGTTGATTCCGCCCGCCTGATTGATTTCGACGGCAGCCATCAACACGCCATTCATTGCTGACTGGCCGAAGTTGAAAGTAGGCCCCGAAAGATCGCCGAAAAATCCGATTTTAATCGTGGAACGATCTTCCGAGGTCTTTTGTGGTTGCGCGCAGGAGAGCGCCAAGCCAAGGGCGGTAAACAAAGCCGGGACAATGAAGAGCCTGCCTGGTTTAGTCTGGATTTGCTGGAGCAAGGCGGAAACGAGGCGATGGAAAGCTGTAGGAAATGTTGATCTACTCACCAAGGTAAGCTTCTTTGATTCGGGGATCGGAGGCGAGCTCCTTTGAAGACCCTTCCATAATGATCCTTCCAGTCTCTAAGACGTAGGCGCGATCAGAATGGCCCAGGGCGGCATGTGCATTCTGTTCGACGAGAAGAATTGTGGTTCCTTTTCCGCGGATCTCATCGATGGCTTCGAAAATCGTATGGACAACAAGTGGCGCCAGGCCCAGCGATGGTTCGTCAAGCAAGAGCAAACGAGGACGCGACATCAGCGCCCGGCCGATGGCGAGCATTTGCTGTTCACCTCCTGAAAGCGTGCCTGCTTTCTGGGCTTCTCGTTCTTTCAAGCGAGGGAACATTTGAAACGCCCGTTCCATCTCAGCGGCAATAGCCTTCTTATCTTTCTGGAGATAGGCACCCATCTGCAGGTTTTCCCTGACCGAGAGATTCGCGAAAACGCCACGACCTTCGGGCGCCATCGAGATACCTTTGGCGACCAGCCGGTGCGTAGGCCGTCCGCCGATATCTTCACCTTCGAAAGTTATTCTTCCTTCGCGCGGCTCGAGCAATCCCGTGATGGTTCGCAGCGTAGTAGTCTTGCCGGCGCCATTTGCACCGATCAAGGTCACCACCTCGCCCTGCTCGACGTGCATCGATATTCCGGTGAGCGCTTCAATGGCGCCGTAATTAACGGAAACGTTGTCTAAGTTAAGCATAAGACGGTCAGTCGTCCGTGGTCAGTAGTCAGTAGTGGTCAGTAGTTGTCTTCGACGGACCACTGACATCAGTCTCCTAAATACGCCTCGATCACCTTCGGATCGTTTTTGATCTCGTCTGGAACTCCGAGCGCAATAGCTTTTCCGTAGTCCAACACCTGAATTCTGTCGCAAACTCCCATCACCACTTTCATATTGTGCTCGACGAGTAAAATGGTCAGCGAGAATCGATCCCGGATGCGCTTAATCAAGCCCATTAAATCCTCCTGCTCCGAAGGATTCATGCCGGCGGCCGGCTCATCCAGAAGCAAAAGTTGCGGGCGAGTAGCGAGCGCGCGAACAATCTCCAGGCGCCGTTGGCTGCCATAGGGCAGGCTGGTTCCACCTTCGTCTTTCACACGCGCCAGGTCGAAAATCTCCAGCAGCTCCAGAGCGAAGTCACGATGGTCCTGCTCGTCGCGTTCGAACCGCGGCAGACGGAAAACTGCGTCTACAAGCGTCTGTTTCGCGTGGCGATGACAAGCTGTCATCACGTTTTCCAAAACCGACATGCTGGGAAACAATCGGATGTTTTGAAAGGTGCGCGAAACGCCCCGGCGTGAAATCTCGTACGATCTCAAACCGTCGATACGTTTTCCCTGGAAATAGATTTCGCCGGACGTTGGCTTGTAAACTCCGGTAAGCAGGTTAAAGACAGTGGTTTTGCCGGCGCCGTTAGGCCCAATGAGTCCGTATATTTCACCGCGCTGCACAGTCATGTCGAGCGCATTGACAGCAACGAGTCCCCCAAACTGGATGGTGCATTTAATCGTTTGCAACGGAGCCCGGTTATCCAGGTCCCTCGCCTGATGACGCCCAACCAGGCGCGCGGCTTCCGTAATGATTCCGTCTTCTTTGGTGGCCTTTACGGCATCTTTTTCCGGCGCGCCACTCATGCGTTCTCAACCTCTTTTTTGTGATCGATTGCGGCAGGTGGACCTTGTTCAGCTATCGGCACACCCGATCCGCCAACAGGTCCACCGCCCTCTGGTCGGCGGCGCGCGCGCTTAAGCCATGAAAGCCCAAACTCGCGCGTCCCCAAAAGCCCCTGCGGACGTGTTAACATGATCAGAATCAATAACGCGGAGTAGACCACCAAGCGGTAACGCGAAAAATCGCCCGGCAGTTTTCGCAGCAGTTCCGGGAGCAGTGTAATGACTATAGCGCCGAGAACTGCGCCGGTAAGCGAACCCATGCCTCCCAGCACGATCATGATGATGATTTCAAACGAACGGATGAACTGAAAGTCGTTGGTGCTCAGAAAAGAAGTGTAATGTCCAAACAGCACCCCCGCCATGCCGGCCAGCGCGGAACTGATAACAAAAGCCAGCACCTTGTAGCGCGTGGTATTTATACCCATGGCTTCAGCAGCCAGTTCGTCCTCGCGTATGGAGACCAGCGCGCGGCCGATATCCGAATGCACGATGTTGTAAACGATAACAATGGTAATGACTGCAAACGCGCCCACCCAAAGGAAGTTTGTGTAAGCCGGGACGGTGAAGCCGGTAGCACCGCCCACCTTATCGATGTTGAGAATGACGATGCGGATGATTTCGGCAAAGCCCAGGGTAACTATGGCCAGGTAGTCGCCGCGCAATCGTAGGGAGGGAATACCTACAATCAATCCTGCAATCGCGGCCACGAGCGCGCCTACGAGTATAGCTAAGAGAAAAATCAACGCGTGGGCGACAGTGACGCCGACGATTCCGGCCAGCGAACGTTCCCACGCCTGGGCGTAGTAAACCGTGAGGTAAGCAGAACTGTAAGCGCCAACTGCCATGAAGCCCGCGTGTCCGATGGAAAACTGTCCGGTGAAACCGGTGATGAGATTTAGCGATACGGCGAGAATTACATTGATGCCCGCAAGCATAATCACGCGCGCGTAGTAAGGCGGCACGCCAAAGCCAAACAGTCCCTCCTCGCTCATGTAACTATTCATGGCGATGAGCAGAAGAACGATGACGAGCGCGGCTGCAAGCCGTTTGACTAAAGTTGGCATATTAGCTGGTGACGAGTGACAGGTGACACGTGACGAGTAAGAAATAGTCTTAGCCTGTCACTTGTCACCCGTCACTCGCCACTGCCTTCTAAACTTTCTCTTGCACAGTGGATCCCAGCAGGCCCGTGGGCCGGAATAGCAGTACCAGAATCAGAATTGCGAAAGCTACCGCATCGCGAAACGTGGTGGGGATGCCGACATTTTGTCCGTAGCCGACGACAAAGGTTTCGGCAATACCGATGAGCAGCCCACCCAGAACGGCGCCGGGAACGTTACCGATACCACCCAACACCGCGGCCACGAAAGCTTTTAGTCCCGTGATAATTCCCATCAGCGGATCAATCTGGGGATTATATTGAGCCGTCAGCACGCCGCCCGCCGCCGCCAGTGCTGAGCCGAGTGCGAAGGTGACCGAGATAATCATGTCGGTGTTGATGCCCATCAACTTCGCCGAGTTGAGATTAAAAGACACGGCGCGCATTGCGGTTCCTATCCTCGTCTTAAAGATAATCCACTGAAGCAGCAGCATCAATGCCACGGAAACCGCGAAGATGAGGATCTGCGATTTGGAAATCGCCGCATTGCCAAACAGCTTGTAGCTTTGTTCGCGAAGAAGCTGAGGGAAGGCGCGCGGAGCAGCGCCGAGCTTAGCCACAAACAGATTCTCGATGAGCAACGAAACTCCGATCGCGGTAATCAATGTTGTCATGCGCGCGTATTTTCGAATCGGGCGATATGCAAAGCGCTCGATTGCCATGCCCACGAGCGCTGCCGCAATCATTGATCCGATAAGGACAACGCTTAAACCCAGAAGCGATGGTCCCGTCGCGAAACCGAGTTGGAACGCCAAAAAATAACCAACGAAGGCGCCCACCATGTAGATGTCCCCGTGCGCAAAGTTGATCAGCCGGAGGATGCCGTAAACCATCGTGTAGCCCAGGGCGATGAGCGCGTAGATTGCGCCTATCGTCAGGCCGTTAATGAGCTGCTGAACGAAAGTGTCCATTGGAGATTTCCCGCGCGCGTTACTCGGGAGTTACCTTCGCGGCTGCTGGTTTCTTCGGGGCAGTTGCAGGCGACGCGCCAGTTACTAACGACGATTTCGGCACGGCGGCCTTTGCCGGAGGCGATGCAGACGACGCCGGCGCAGCGGCTGGCGAGGTGCTCGATGTTGCGGGGGTCGTTGCTGGTGCGCCAGCGGGCGGTGTCATGCCCTCGGGATAAATTGTCTCGACATATATGTATTTCTTGTCTTGGAGTTTGAGCACCACAGCAGGCTTGACGGCATTGCGGTCTTTATCGAGGGAGATGGTTCCGGTTACGCCTGCGAAATCTTTGGTTGCGGCAATGGCATCTTTAAGTTGTGGCTCTTCTGTTGTACCGGCGCGCTTAATAGCATCGGCCAGCACCTTCATCGCGTCATAGCCCAGGGCCGCGAGCGCATCCGGGACGTTGCCATAGCGAGCCTTGTAGTCAGCCACAAACTTTTGAATAGCCGGCGATGGATCGTCAACCGAGTAGTGATTGGAAATATAGTCGCCGTTCAGCGCGTCACCGCCCAGGTCCCAAAGTTGAGTTGAGTCCCAGCCATCGCCGCCCAGCATTGGTGCCTTAATATCCAGTTGCTTGGCCTGTTTAGCGATTACGCCGACCTCTCCATAGTAGCCGGGAACATAAATCACGTCAGGACTGGCTGAGCGAATCGCGGTAAGTTGCCCTTTATAATCCCGGTCACCCTGAGTGTACGACTGCTTGTTGACTATCTGCCCGCCAAGTTTCGTAAAGCTGGCTTCGAAGAATTCAGTTAGCCCGCGACTGTAAGGCGAATTGAAGTCGAGCATGATCGCGGCCTTCTTCGCCTTCAGCGTATTTGCTGCGAACTTGGCCATCACGTCTCCTTGAAAAGGATCGATGAAGCATACCCGGGAAATATAATCGCCCACCTGCGTCACTGCCGGATTCGTCGACGACGGCGAAATCATGGGAACCTTCGCGGCCTGGGCCTTCGGCGCCGCTGCCAGCGTGTTTCCGGAAGCGACTTCGCCCAAAAGCGCTATCACGCGGTTCTGATCGATGAGCTTCGTAACCACGGTTGCAGCCTTCTCCGGACGTCCTTCGTCGTCTTCTGAAAGAATTTGAATTTGCCGGCCGTTGATTCCTCCAGCCTTGTTAATCTCGTCAGCAGCCATTTCAACGCCATTCTTGGTTGACTGCCCGAAGTTTGACGTCCGTCCCGAGAGGTCTCCGTAATAGCCGACTACGATTGGGCCAGTGCTGCCTCCGGCTCCGGGCCCGCCCCGACGTTCACACGCGAAGGCAAAAAACAAAATTGCAATCAGTCCGAGCGACAGTAAAAGTCTTTTCATAGTTTCCTCACAGGCGAAATAGTTTTGTTGGCGACGGCTGAAGTTTTCATATCAGAACCGGGAGCAGTAGCGACCAAGGTAAGTGATACGGCTCGCCGCGCCCTTACGTGAAACCCGGTCGCTACTGCTCCCGGTTCTGATGTGCTGTGCGATAAGCTCAAAATCGAGGCTGAATAATAGCTTCGAGTGTGTTACTGACGCAAACTTTAAGGCACCCTAACGCAAACAGTTAGTTTGCGGTGCCGCGCGCCACGGGCGGATGGCGTGGTACTTGGCCTCTCGGTTACCTACAACGCAAACTGACAGTTTGCGTTACAATCGCGCTCCATGACAGAGCCCCAACATAAGCGATCGCCGGCAACCGGTGACATGAGTAAGGAGGAGTTTCGCCGGTTTGGCCATGAGCTCATCGACTGGATTGCGGAATATTTTGAGCACATTGAAGATTTTCCCGTGTTGTCCCAAATCGAACCGGGTGATCTGAAGGCCCAGCTTCCCACGTCGCCGCCGCAAAAGGGTGAAGCGATGGAAAACATCATTGCCGATGTGGACCGCTTGATTGTGCCGGCGTTAACCCACTGGAGCCATCCTTCATTCTTCGCCTACTTTGCCACCTCAACATCGGCACCGGGAATTTTTGGCGAACTCTTGAGCGCGGCCTTCGATAACAAGGCAATGCTGTGGCGCACTTCACCGGCCTCCACCGAGTTGGAAGAAGTTACACTTGATTGGTTACGCCAGATGATGGGCCTTGACGCAGGTTACACCGGCATCATTTATGACACTGCCTCTGTTTCAAGCCTGCAC
>JALYSR010000029.1 GCA_030854715.1 Acidobacteriota bacterium | reverse complement strand
GAGTATTGTTCACCGTTCTGTGATTCCCTTCACTTCCCAGATGGTGGGAGTCGCCCAGTTTTGAGTACTGGCCTCCTAGTTGCTGTCATTCACATTTCTTTCGAAAAGCTTTACGAAACAATACAGCTTGAGTTCTGCTTCCCGGCAGACCGCGACTTTGGTGTATGAATTCTAAAACCACGAATATTGATTCACTTTTGAGGTAACTCTGACGTGGCTTCTATTTGGAAATTGGGCGGTCAGACGTGGACTGAGCTGGCTAAGCGTGTCTGGACCGACATTGGCAAGGACGACATCTTCGGCCGCGCTGCCCAGTTGTCTTACTACTTCCTGCTGGCGCTTTTTCCACTACTGCTTTTTCTGACTTCGGTGATCGGATTGCTGATGGGGTCAGGCACGGGGCTGCGCGATAACTTGTTCCACTATCTGGGCAAAGTTTTGCCCTCCTCGGCATCATCGTTGGTTAGCACTACTGTGTTTGAAGTGAGCACTGCCAGCGGCGGCGGGAAAATATCTTTCGGCATTCTCGCAGCACTCTGGGCAGCTTCGGCCGGCATGGGCGCAATCAGCGAATCGCTCAACGTCGCTTATCACGTGAAGGAGACGAGACCGTGGTGGAAACAACGGCTTATCGCTGTTGGACTCACCATTGTCCTCGCGGTGCTGGTTATTTCAGCCCTCGTGCTTGTCCTGTACGGTGGAAAGATCGCGGATAGTCTCGCATTGCATTACGGCTTTAGTTCGGCGTTTAGGCTGGGCTGGAAAGTAATGCAATGGCCCATCGTGCTCGGGTTCCTGTTGCTTGGCTTCGCACTAATTTATTGCTGGGCACCGGATCTCGATGATCAGAATTGGAGATGGGTGACGCCGGGCTCAGTCGTCGCGGTAGTGCTTTGGCTTTTGGTGTCATTCGGCTTTCGCCTCTATCTCCATTACTTCAATTCCTACAGCAAAACCTACGGCTCGCTGGGCGCCGTCATCATTCTCATGCTGTGGTTTTATCTAACTGGGGCTGCGATTCTGATCGGCGGCGAAGTCAACTCTGACATCGAGTCAGCAGCAGCGCAGGAGGGAGCTGCCAGGGCGAAAGAGAAGGGCGAAAAGAAACCATGAATACGAAAGAAATCAGAACCGGGAGCAGTAGCGTACCCATCAGTTAACTCGACTATGGCGTAACCGAGGCGAGCAATTTTTCACTGAGGAGAGAACTCATGGCCAAAGAAAGCAGTGGACAGGAGCTAAAGAAAACGGAAACCCATCACGGTGATCCAACCAAACGTGAACTCGAGCGTCAGATGCAACAAACGCGCGAGTCACTGGCGGAAACCGTTGGGGAAATCAAAGAGACGGTGGAACAAGAGTATAACTCTGTAAGGCAAACTGTTTCCGGCGTGCTGGATTATCGCGAGCAGTTTCAGAAAGAGCCGCTGGTTTGGAGTCTGGGCGCGCTGTCGGCCGGCTTTGCTCTCGGTTACACGGTCGGCTACGCGCACAAGAATAGTAAAGGCGGCAAGCAGTCGCAGTTGGTAACCTTTGCCGACAGTATGGTCGATGAATTGTCGTCGATGGGACAGGGCCTGGTGATGCCCGTGCTCAGCGGCAAGATCAAAGAATTGTTCGGGGTTGATTTTTCTGAGTTGCTTAACGACCTCGGAGCGAAGAAAGTCAGCAGGAAAAAGAGCGCGACGAAACCCAGGGCATTGAAAGCCGGCACTAAGAAACGATCTCAGAAAAAGAAAGCACGATAAAACTACTCGTTAACTTTCAACACCGCCAGGAACGCGTCCTGGGGAATCTCCACGCGCCCGACTTTCTTCATGCGTTTCTTGCCTTCCTTCTGCTTCTCCAGCAGCTTGCGTTTGCGCGAGATGTCGCCGCCGTAGCATTTGGCAATAACATTTTTGCCCAGCGCTTTCACCGTTTCGCGCGCAATCACTTTCATTCCGATGGCCGCCTGGATGGGCACTTCGAAAAGCTGGCGCGGGATCAGCTCTTTCATTTTTGCCGTCAGCAGCCGCCCTTTCGACTGCGCCGTATCGCGGTGTAGGACTAGTGACAACGCATCCACGGGCTCACCGGCAACCAGCACATCGAGTTTCACCAAATCGCTTTCCCAGTAACCGGCAAGGGTGTAGTCGAGGGAAGCGTAACCGCGCGAAACGGATTTCAAACGATCATAAAAATCGAGGACAATCTCGTTGAGCGGCAGTTCATAGGTCAGCATCACGCGATTGGCAGTAATGTACTCGAAACCTTTTTGCACGCCGCGTTTTTCTTCCAGCAACTTCAGAATTCCGCCAAGGTGTTCTTCCGGAGTCAGAATGGTGGCGCGAATTGCCGGCTCTTCGATTTTCACTATGCGGCCAGGATCGGGCATCTTCGCCGGTGAGTCGATTTCCGTCACCTTGCCGTCCGTCGTAGTTACGATATACCGCACGCTCGGTGCGGTTGTGATCAGATCGAGATTAAACTCGCGCTCCAAACGTTCCTGCACGATCTCCATGTGCAGCAGTCCCAGGAAACCGCAGCGAAAGCCGAAGCCCAACGCGGTCGACGATTCAGGCTCGTAAAAAAAAGAAGCGTCGTTCAAACGAAGCTTATCCAACGCGTCACGCAGCTCTTCATACTGATTGGTATCGACTGGATATAGTCCCGCGAAAACCATCGGTTTGATCTCCTGAAAACCTGGAAACGGTTCCCTCGTAGGACGTGCGGCCTCGGTGACGGTGTCGCCAATCTGCACGTCCGCCACAGCCTTTATCGAAGCTGTCAGAAAACCAACTTCACCGACGCCCAGTTCATCGATCGGAGTCGGCCGCGGTCGGTTAACTCCCAACGTTTCCACCTGGTAATCGCGACCGGCGTTGAAAAAGCGGATCTTCATTCCCTTTTTAATCGAGCCGTCGATTACGCGGAACAGGACAATTACGCCTCGATAAGAGTCGTACCAGGAGTCAAAAATGAGCGCTTTCAGCGGCGCGTTTGGATCACCTTTTGGCGACGGCACCTCGCGCACAATTGCTTCCAATACTTCGGCAACACCTTCGCCGGTCTTGGCGCTGGTGAGAATAGCGTTGTGAGTTTCCAGCCCAATGAAGTGCTCGATCTGTTCGATTGCTTTCTCTGGTTCAGCGCCCGGCAAATCGATCTTGTTAATGACTGGAATGAGTTCGAGATTGTTCTCGATGGCCAGATAAGTATTGGCGAGCGTTTGTGCTTCGACGCCTTGCGAAGCATCGACGATGAGCAAAGCACCCTCGCAGGCCGAAAGCGAACGCGAAACTTCGTAGGAGAAATCGACGTGACCCGGGGTGTCAATCAGATTCAGAATGTATTGCTGCCCATCCTGCGCTGTATAGTCCAGGCGCACCGCATGCGCTTTAATCGTAATGCCACGCTCGCGCTCGAGGTCCATGTCGTCCAGCACCTGCGCAGACATATCGCGACCTGTCACCGCCCCGGTGAGTTCGAGCAGGCGATCGGCCAGGGTTGATTTGCCGTGATCGATGTGCGCGATGATTGAGAAATTGCGGATCTTATCGGCGTTCATTACAAAATGTCCGTTGTTAGTAGTCCATCGTCAGTAGCATGCAACTGACCACGGACAGCTGACAACGGACTGCTGTTAAAATAACAAAAGGCGCGCGAAACCGCACGCGCACCAGTCCAGCTTAAAACATTCAAGTCGGTTGGTTTATGTCAGCTCACTCGTTCAAGGGCTCGTTCCAGTCTCAACCTGCAAACTACTCCGCACCATCGCCCACTCCTTCGCTGCCGCGGCAATTTCCTTGTCAGACCCTATCAGTGTGACCAGTACTAACCGTTGCCCCAGCACTGTCGAATAGACCTCAGCAGATCCTGGTTCGTTATTCAGTAATGCCCTCATGGAAACGCCGGGCGCCTGATTGCCGGCGATCTCAATCTGGCCGGGGCCGCGCGTCATTTTCGGATCCAGCTTTTGCAGTTCCTGCCACATTCTTCTCGACAAAAGCGTCCACGACATCATGCCGGGCAAGATTCAATTGCTCAGTGGAAGCAATTTTGTCAAAACGGGAGATGATCATGATCTGGGCCCCGCTACCGCCGGCTAGCATAACGAGATGTTGACCGTTAGCGTTGCTTAGATCCTCCAGCTTTGTCGTGGCCGGATAGTCGAAGACTAGACCATCTTTGGCGAAGTGGGTGAGTGCCCCGTTTTGCTGCGCGAAGACCGGCAGGCCGATTAGCGTCAGCAGGAACAGGCAACGGATTATCCCGCACAAGAACTTCATAGAGTGACCTTTTCTCCGCTGAACTCTCCTGATCGACGTTGGACGACACAAGTACACGCTGGCCGCGCGCGGGGTCCCGCCATCAATCATTGATATGCCCATTAACGTAGGCGCGCCCCTTTTCGGCAGTGTCTACTGTACCCATGAATTCAAAGTTCTTCATGGCCCAAGTGAGATGATCTTCCATGAACTTGTCGTAGCCCACGCCCGAAGCGTTGGGAAATCCAGTTTTGGCGAGTACTTTCATAAGCAGATCGTCATCCTTCGTAGCACCGACCGCTTGAAATAATCTGTGCTTGGCGTCCTCAGACATTGTCGAGGAGGAGCTTGACGACTTGCTATTCGAATTCAGATTTCTGTTTGAATTGTCATTGCTCGGCGCCTTCACCCACCCGGTCGAAACAAGGACCACGCCGATAATGACGATTAGAACCAGTCCCAGGCAGCCGGCGCCGCCGCAGCCCAGGGCAATCTTCGTGTTTTTAGTCATCTACCTCCCCTCTTCGAATCGGGTTCGGAGCAGCGCCCCAACGGGGCTGCCGGTTATGCCCCCGTTTGCGGCTCCAACTGACACTTTGCGTTCAGAACTAACGACTACCACTCCAACTCAACTCGACAGGGTGGTGAGGCTTAATCATTGATATGGGCATCAACATATGCCCTGGCTTTTTCCGGAGTGCTTATTGAACGGATAAATTCCGTGTTCTTCATAGCCCAGGCCATGTGGTCCTTAATAAACTGTTGGTGATCGGCGCCAGTCCCGTCTCCCAAACCCACCTTTCTCATCACCTGAATAATCAGTGCAGTGTCTTTAGTCACCCCGGCCGCCTGATAAAGTTTATGGCGATCACTGTCGGACATCGAAGACGACGAGCTGGATGAGTTGGTATTAGAGTTGGTATTAGAGTTGCGATTGAGGTTTGAATTCCGATTTGTATTTGCGTTGATGTTGTAATTGCGGTTGGAATACTGCGGGCTGCTCCCATAATAGAAGTAAGCGATCCCTCCGGCTGCGATTAGTACTATTAGACCAAGACAACCGGCGCCTCCGCATCCCAGGGCAATCTTTTGGTTTCGGTTCATTGTTACCTCATTCTTAGAATTGAGATCCGTTGGAATCTAACGACGAGTTTTCATCCAGGCGATGCAAGACTGCAGATGATAACGCATGTTTTGACCTGTGTCGTGATGCAGATTACCGTGACCGGGTAAAACCCACTCGAAATCGTAGTCCTCCAACCTGAGCATTGACTCCGTCTGTTTCGCCCATGAATACCACGCCACGCTGGGAAAAGCCGTCAAGGTCTGGCGGCTGGGCGACCAGGCCAGGTGATCCCCGGTGAAAAGAAAGCGCCGTTTGTAGAGAAAAACCATGTGGCCACGCGTGTGTCCCGGAGTGGGAATAGCGAGCAGGTTTTCGTTGAGTTGGACCACATCCTCACCTTCAATGACTCGCTCGATACCAATGCGTCGCGCACCATCCTGGGCATGCATAACTCGTTCGCAGTCAAACTTTTCTCTAAACCGCTCGTGGTCCGCGATATCATCTCGGTGGGTTAGAAGCATCTGACTGACACCACCCATCTCTTCAATTCGGTTCACCAGCTGGGTAGCAAAACGTGGCGAATCAATCAGCAGATTGCCGCCAGCGCTTTCCGGCCGGACAACTAAATAACTCCATCCGCCGAAGCTTTTTTCCGAAGTGAAACCACAGTAGTACACATTTTCGGCAATCAACATGGGAAAAGCATCGATCCCAATGTGCGCGTCATGCCTATTGGTTGTCCCAATGGAGCCGGTGGGGCAGGCGACGAGTGCCATCAGCGCCAATCGCTCTTCCGCATCAGTTTCAGGTTGGTGATACACGCTACACTGCTCACCATGATCGCGGTAAATTGCCGGCGCTAGTTGGCTACATGTATCGCAGTCGATGCAGCTTGCGTCAACAAAGAAATCCCCGGGCACATTTTCGGGCAGGCGCTGCTGGATGTTAGCCATGTATGAATCTATTATCGCCGACAAACTCACTTTACATCTATGAAGCAGGGGCGACGCCGCAATATACTCTGTAGTTCATAGCAGGTGTCTCCTTTCGGTTTCATGTCAACCACAAGTCTAAACCACTTGCGGTGAAACTAAGGGCACCTGCTTCATAACATGAGAACCGAGCGCGGTAGCGCCGGATCCTGGAGTCTACCGTGGCAATTAGTCCAGGCAAGACCTCCACATACGCAAGTTGACCTTAGGATCCGGCGCTACCCCGCTTCGTCGGGGTTCTGTATTCGCGCACCTTGCATCGCTCTCGATCACTGACTAAGATTCCTCTTCGTTCGATTTCCCCGGAACTCATCCCTTTCATCAGGAGAATAATAATGCGCACATTCAGGAACTTGCTTGCCATTCTATGCTTCACGGTCCTCGTCGCAGCGCCAACAGCGATCGCCACTGCTCAGCAACCCACTACTCCCGCGCCCCTGATAAAGACTGTTGAGATCACTCCCGCAAAGCCAGACATCTCCGTGGGTCAAAAGGTGAAGTTCACGGCCGTTGCCAAAGATGCAACCGGCAACGTCATCAACGTGACCCCGTCAACCTGGTTCGCGGTCCCTTTTGATCTGGCAGGCGCGGACGACTCGGGCACCATTTCTTTCTTTAATCCTGGAGAAGTGCTTCTGGGCGCAATTGTAGGAGGCAAGCCGGGTTTTATTAAGGTGATGGTAAAACCTGGTCCCGTCACCCGGATTGATCTCGAGCAATTAAAAGGACCGCTGGTTGTAGGCTCCACCGCGAAGCTCTCGGCCACACCTCGCAGTTCGGAAGGGAATCCGCGCAGCGACGCAACCATAAACTGGTCTTCAAGCAATCCTGCTGTAGCGACCGTAGACGCGGCTGGCGTCGTAATGGCTCTATCGCCAGGTCAAGCGAAAATAACCGCGTCATCCGGCAGCGGCAGCGGCGGGATAAACCTGACGGTCGTCAAAAGTAATTTGATTGGAATTTCGATTGAGCCAAGATCGACTACCGCGCGTACTGGCGACGTAGTGCATTTCAATCTACGCGCGCAAAGCGGCTCGGCTGATAACTATGCTGCGCGCTGGACGGCGAATGGTCCGGCGGCAACGATTGACGCTGATGGTGGCTTCGTCGCGGAGCTGCCAGGTTCGTATGTGATCACTGCGGCGAGTGGATCGCAGGCAGCTATTGCCTCGGTCGTAGTGACTCCTCGAAATGCAGAAAGGGACATTAAGGTAGTCGGCCGTGCCCCGATTAAGGATTTTGAAGCGGCTGAAGAATGGATTATGGGAAACTTTGCCTACCTTTCGACCATCTCCGACAAACTGCTGGTTTATGACATCTCTGATCCGGAACATCCGAAGTTAACGGATACGATCAAGGTTGATGCGCGAATAATCAACGACGTAAGCACAACCGCCGACGGTAAAATCCTTGTTATCTCGAGAGAAGGAGCTTCGAATCGAAAAAACGGGATAGCCTTTTACGACACTTCTGATCCCGGACATCCCAAACCAATCTCTGAATACACCGAAACGGTAACGGGCGGCGTTCACAGTGCCTTTGTCGATGGTCATTATGTTTACCTCACAGACGATGCCACTGGTTCAATGCGGGTTATCGATTTCGCCGATGTAAAAAATCCGAAGGAAGTGGCGCGCTGGGAAGTTCCCAATGAAGTAGCAACTACGATTCACTCAAGCGAAGGCGACACGGTTGCCGGCCGTTATCTTCATGATTTGCAGGTTAAAGACGGTCTGGCGTATCTCGCTTACTGGCGCGATGGCCTGGTCATTCTTGACGTGGGTAACGGAATCAAGAGGGGAAGTCCGGAGCATCCGCAATTCGTCAGCCAGTTGCACTTTAATCATCACGAGCTTTACGGCAATGGCTGGCTGGCGGGAACTCATTCGGT
This sequence comes from Acidobacteriota bacterium, assembly GCA_030854715.1. Taxonomy (GTDB): domain Bacteria; phylum Acidobacteriota; class Blastocatellia; order Pyrinomonadales; family Pyrinomonadaceae; genus PSRF01. Next base: position 114,339 of record JALYSR010000029.1, on the reverse strand, counting down.
GTTTCGTTACAAGAACTACGTCTTCGTAGGCGATGAAGTGTTTCCGCCGATGTTTGATATTCACAACCGCAAACGCATCCCGGTGCGCGGCATCGCGCATGTGGTGGATGTTTCCGACATCAACAACCCACGCAAAGTTGCGGAGTACCCCGTACCTGAAGCCGGCGCGCACAACATGTGGGTTGATAACGACATTATGTACATGGGCTATTACAGCGGCGGCGGGCGCATCGTGGATGTCTCGGGAGAACTGCGCGGCGATCTGTACAGGCAAGGTCGCGAGATTGGCCGGCTTTGGGCGGGAGACCCGGAAGGCTATCGTCCTAACCTACCATTCACCTGGGGTGCACAACCACACAACGGTCTCATCTACTTTAATGACATTCACAGTGGCATCTGGATTGTGAAACTCGGAGAGCCAAAGGAAAAAGGATCTACTACCGCACCGGGCCAATAGGGACGCCAAATCACGCGTTAGCCAAACGTTTGCCGTCTGCAGTGAACGTCGAAAGGATCGTCGAGTATTAACAGATCATAATCATTAAGGTTACGTGAACAACGACGTCTTACTTCAACTCTTGCGCTATGCCTTGCCGCTGATTACGGCCGCCATCGCCCTTCGCGCAATTAACAAGAGAACTGCGGAAGATAACCGCAAAGCCAAACGGACTTCGCGGCTTGCCAGCAACGCACTAATCCTTACCGCATTGCTCGCAACTTGGGGGATTCAATTCACAGACGATCGTCGCCAACAGAAGAGCGCCGCAGAACAACTCAAACGGAATAACGTACTGCTCGAACAGGTGATTCGCGGTCAGTATCCGCTACAGAATATTCGCGCAAGCTATCAGCTTCAGGTCCCCTTAACCTTCTCTGGCATCGAGGAGTATGAGAGACGTTTAAATGGCTCGATGCCACAAATCACTTCTCAAGTCTCGTCTTCAAAATATCGTCAAAGTAACGATATTCGCATAGCTACGTTGGAGCCGCCCGGGCTAATGTTCTGCCAAAACTCACCATTCATGCCATCAATGGCTACGAACCCAGGCGCTGCGCGACTGTTTGGCGCGCTCAATGTTCGGGTCCTGTTGTACCGCAAACCGGTCAAGCCAGAACAATGGCCGCTATTTGTTGTCACCGGTGCTGGCCCAGTCCAACCAGATGTTGAAATGTGGTTTGCTGGTGGCGATCGTTGCATTGACTATCGGGCTCGCGAACGAGTGATGATTCTTCGCGATATTGGCGCCGAAACAGATGAGAAACAATGGGAAAGCAGCGGAGACATTGTGTCGGTTATGGATCTTCGAGGAGCGCAAATGGTGGTTGATGTAGATCCGAGACGAACGGATCAGCTTGATAGCCAACTGCCGCTTGATGAGTTTGAATTTTTTGTGGGTTCTCTAGAAGCTCTCTGGCTGCCGAAGGATCGCTTCATTCAACGCAGTCTCGCTAATGGTGACATTGCCTACGAGTTCGTTTTCCCTGCCTCGCTCGATGAGATACTGGCTCTCCAGCGTCGTTTCGGCAAGAAGGCGGTGGCTAAACTGCCAGGCTGAGCGTCAAGGGCAAGTACCGCGGCGAGTACGTGAAGAATAGAAATATTTCGATTACTTAATATTCGGGCGGCCTCTTCGAGTGGCGCGCTTGTTCTTTTCTCTGAAAAGTGTCCTTACATCTACGGCGTCATAAAGCGCCTCCGGCGCAATATCCACCCCATTTGGCCAAGCGAGCGTCCCTCCGTCGATGAAGAATTTTGCAAAGAATTTCGGATCTCTTAGTGCTTTGAACACGGGACCTTTGAACCACTGGGAGATATCGACGTGCTTTTCGGTACCATCGTTAAAGCGCATAGCAATAATAAAGCCATTCACGCGCTTCGCTCTATTGATTTCAGGCAAGTAACTCATCGTTGCTCTCAATCCAGCGGCTTAATTCTGTTAAATGCTCGCCCCCGCTCGATATTGTTCCAGTTTAGCACAAGCTCGAATCTATGGAGCAAAGCCCAATCCCGAATTAGCTTTCGCGCTCGCTTCGAAGAAATATTTCCGGCTAGTAATTCACCGTCAAAACCGAATGTCGCTTTCTCACCTTGATATTCTGCGTGAAAGTGCGGAGGCGGATGATCCGCGAAAAACATTCGAATGATAATTCCGAAGAAAGTCGAGATAACTGGCATGGGCGTCTCGTACACTTCATTCGCGTCGCCGGTTCGTTCGTCGCAAGAGAAGAGACGATATGACGAAAGATACTTTGTTGTAAGCAAGGACGTGGAGAGCAACGGTTGGGCCTGATGCAAGAGAACTTGTAGGGAGAGCGATTGTAGAGACTTTCTTACTCGCGGTTTTGAAGGCGGATCGCAGCGCATGTTCAGAGTAAGCATCTTCCGGGTTGTCCCTGCCTACTGCTCCTGCCCTGTGCCGCTGTTCTAAAGACCAAATTCGCTGATCAATCTGTGCAGATAAGAGCGACTGATCCCCAGCCGTTTCGCCGCCGCCACCTTGTTTCCGCCCTCTGCTTCCAGCGCGCCGGCTATCAAGCGCTGCTTTAATGCTGTAACCGCGCCTTCAAAAGTTGTTTCGCTCGGCACGCCGGGGGCCGGCAAAACCTTAAACATTTTCTCGGGAAGAAACTCAAGACCAAGCGTTGGTTGGCGGTCGAGGAGCACGAGTCTTTCCATCAGGTTTTCAAGTTCACGGACGTTGCCGGGCCACTCGTATTCGAGAAGCGAATCGATCAAAGCCGGATCCAGTTGTGGGGTAGCGCGCCCGTGTTTTTCGGCCGCTTTCACAGCAAAGTGCGCAGCCAAGCCAGGAATGTCCTCTCGGCGCTCGCGCAACGGCGGTAACACTAAGGGCACAACATTTAATCTGTAGAAAAGGTCCCGGCGAAAATTCTCACCCTCAACTTCAGTTTCTAAATCACGGTTGCTCGCCGCGATTAGTCGAATATCAACGCTTAACGTTTTCGTACCGCCGACGCGTTCAAAAGACCGCTCCTGCAAAACTCGGAGCAACTTGACCTGAACGTTAGGCGTCAGCTCTACAATCTCGTCGAGAAAAAGAGTGCCATCATCGGCCAGTTCGAAACGACCTTTTCTCGCGTAGGTCGCAGAAGTGAATGCACCCTTCTCGTGCCCAAACAGTTCCGATTCAATCAACGACTCCGGCAAGGCAGCACAACTTACAGCCACGAATGGCCCAGCAGCCCGTTGACTTTCTTCGTGTATCGCACGGGCAAGCATCTCTTTCCCGGTACCGTTTTCACCGATGATCAAGATCGTCGCAGAGGTGCTCGCAACTGCGCGCGCTTGTCTCAAGGTCTTTTCCAAAGACTGGCTTGACCCGATGAGGCGGCCAAAGCCTGTGGTTCCAAGAAGTTCGCCACGCAGGCGTTCGTTCTCGAGCTCCAGTCGCCGCAGGCGTGCCGCCTGGTTCACAATGTGAAGAACCTCGACCGCATCCAGCGGCTTTTCAAAGAAGCCATAAGCTCCGCGCTTGACGGCCTCGAGCGCGGCTCGCTTTGAATCGGTCCCGGTGATTACTACTACTTGAACGGGTGGCTCTCGATCGCGGGCGTCCTCAATGATTGCCAAACCTTCGGTAATGTCTTCGAGATGAGGAGGCAGATGAAGATCACTCACTACTACATCGATCTTCTCTTGTTGCAAGAGTCTCATAGCCTCCGCGCGCGAAGCTGCCTCGAGCACGCGATAGTCTGAATTCAGCGCCCAGAAGAGCCCGCGGCGCACCGACTCATCATCGTCTACTACCAGAATCGTTTCCTGGGGTCGAATTCCGGTGGCTTGGTTTTCGTTCAACTGATTTTCTTTGGTCATGCCGTCTCGAACTTCGCGCAAACGAAAACAAGAGTGACTATTAAGAAAACGATTGGGAACGTCCAGGCAGATTATCAGAAGGGTGGCTATGCGCCGCGTCTTTCGATTTCGGCCGGTGGTAACACGACCCGAAATGTTGCACCAGCACCTTCCCTTGAGTCTACTTCTATTGTTCCACCATTCGCTCTGACTACTTCGCGACAGGTGTAAAGGCCGAGACCAACACCCGTGCTTTTAGTTGTAGCAAACGGGTGGAAGAGTTTCTCTTCAATGAAGTGCCCCGTCATTCCCCCGCCGGTGTCGCTAACGCTAAAGAAGGATTTGCCATCCGCAGTTTTGCCAGCCTCTACGCTCAGGGTGCCATTCTTCCCCGCCATCGACTCCAGCGCATTGATGATCAGATTCTCCACTACCTTATCCATCCGTTCGATATCAACCAGGGCAAAAAGCGACTCCGGAAGTTTGATCTGAATCACATGTTGCCCCTGGGCGGGGTTTGCGATCATCGCAGTTACGCGCTTTAGCATGGGAACCAGATCTACCAGTCTCGGCAACCGGTGCTCGCCGCTCAGAGTGGTAACCGGAGTGCTCAGGCGCGTAACCAGTCCCCTTAAGTTTTCGGTGGCACTTCGAAGAGTTTTCATTGCGTCGGCGCGAAACTCCTGATTGTCAAAATGTCGCTCCATGTTTGCCACGGTCAGGGACAAAGCTTCAATCGCGTTCTTGAGATCGTGAGTGAGCATGGCCGACAAGCGAACAAAGGATTGAAACTGTTTGGTTTCAGCCTCGTGAGCAATCTGATCGCGCAGTTGCTGCGTCATCAAACCAACATTGTCGGCAAGCGGCCGGAGATCGTCGCTTGATAGCAACTCAATCCGATGGTCCAACTTCCCTTTGGCAATTGCCTTAATGCCTTCGGTGACTCGTTCCATGCCACGGGTCTTCCTTTGCCAACGATGAGTCAAAAACAACGCCGACAGCGGCGCCAGCACCAGCGCGGCGATCAATCCCACCCAGCCGGCACTGCGCGCATCGGCAAGTGACTGCTCGGAATTCGGGGTTGTCGTCCCGGCTGGTTCCTTGCGGGATCCAATGAGGAGTTCATTAATCGATTTTCTGACTTCCGCCGACTTGATTTCCTGCTCTCTCTGGAACGCCGACTCGGCGATCCGCACACCATTCCAATAATTCACCAGTGCAAGCAGGAGCAGGGGCACCAGGCAAAGGCCCAGGAAACTGAGAAAAAGTTTCGGGCGATTCCGCAACGAATCCTCCAAGCAAGAAATCTGGCATGGATATTAACGCATAGGTTGTACTTTGGCTTAGAGAAAAGGTTTGCAGGGTAGTTAATCTACTGGAACACGTCCAAATTGCAGCAGGAGAGGCTCAAGCGACTCAACGATCCGCGCGTGGGACACGCCATTGCTGGCGACGATTCCATTGCGGTTTTGCACTTCGACTTTGTTATAGGCGAGTGGGCGTCCAAACAGATCGGTGAGCCGACCGCCAGCCTCCTGCAAAATAATTTCAGGAGCGCAAGTGTCCCACTGTTTCGTTCGCGGCGATAAGTGTATATAGAGATCGCATTGCTGTTCGATGATTAGGCCGACCTTGATTCCTACCGAGCCGCGCAAAACTTCCTCTTTGAGACCAAAGGCGCGCACCACTTTGTCCATTCGTGGGCTGCGGTGGGATCGACTTGCCGCGAGCCGCATCATTGAGATTTCACGAAGATTCGATACCTGGGCCTGCTCGGGTTCAAAGCCGGGACGTTCAATCCATGTGCCCTGACCGCGAACTGCGCGATACAACACTCCAGTTAAGGGCTGATAAACAACGCCGAGCACGCAGGCGCCGGCTTCTGTTAATCCGATCTGCACTGCGAAATCGCCGTTGCCATCGATAAAGCCCGTCGTGCCGTCGAGCGGATCGATCATCCAGACGCGCGATTTGTCGAGACGATGCGCAGTATCCACAGATTCTTCGGCAAGAATGCCGTCGCCGGGAAATTCACGAAGCAACCGTTGCACTATTATTTCATTTGCGAGCTTGTCAGCCTGAGTAACAGGTTCACGATCATCCGCATTAGCTTTTTGTTGAATGTCGAGTGGCCCTTCGTAGAGGTCGAGAATTGCGGCACCCGCCTCACGAGCAAGCCCGAGCGCTACGGACATCTCGTGATCATAAGTTTGAGGCTTTGCCGTTTCGATCATACTTAGACTTTCAGAAACTTACCGCGGACACAGAACCTCGAGCGGTTCCGAGGACACAATACGCGGCGGCGGCAACTCCTTGGAGTGCGCCGACCTGTAGGCGCTTTGGCCTGATGCTAGTTGCCACGGCCTTTATTACTTGAATGCTCCTCAACAACGCGGCACCAGGCCGCCGCTGACCAAAGCGGCGCCAGACCGCCGCACTCCAAGGAGTTGACGGCTGCGCGTGTTTACAAACTACTTGTTTCGACCGACCGCCCGGCCTCTCGAATGATTTCGAGTGTTTCATCTATGTCGGCGCGAGTGGTGCGAAAGTTTATTATGCAAGCCCGAAGTGCAAATCTGCCGCTCAGGGTTGCACTCGAAAGATACGCACGGCCGCCGCGCTGCACGGCATTCATGATTCTTGTATTTAGTTCATCTAAATCCGCATCGCGTTCCAACTCGCTGCCAGAGTGTTCCGAATGGCCTGGTGTTGACTGGGACTTTGATTGCAACGCAGGCGGCACGTAACGGAAACAACAAATACTCAACGATACTGGTGCAAGCATTTCAAAGTCGTCCGCCTGCTCGACGCATTGGCCCAGGTAAGCAGCCAGCGCGTTGTCTTCACTAATGGCGGCGGCAATCCGTTTTGATCCGTAGTAACGCAATGTCAGCCAGATTTTTAAAGCGCGGAAACGTCGCGACAACTCCGGCCCGTAATTCCAGAAAGCGAATGCCTCGTCTGCGTTCTGCCCGTGGACCTTAATGTAATCGGCGCCTTCGAAACTAAAAGCCGCGCGAGCCTGCGCCTCGTCACGAAACAGCAGGCAACCGGAATCGAGCGGCACGTAAAGCCACTTATGCGGATCGAGCGACACGGAATCCGCGCGATCAAGACCCTTGAAGAGCGGACGCTTTGTTTCATCGACCGCTGCGAGTGCGCCATAAGCGCCGTCGATGTGAAACCAGAGGTCAAACTCATTGGCGACGTCGGCGATTTCACTTAACGGATCGACGGCGCCGGTGTTTACCGTGCCGGCGCTGGCGACTACGCAAAAAGGCTTCAGTCCCTTTTCCAGATCTTTGGAAATACTGCTGCGTAACGCCGCCACGTTCATCCGAAGCCGATCGTCAGACTCAACAAGACGCACCTGCTCCCGGCCCAGGCCAAGAATGTCGGCTGCCTTGGGTATCGACATGTGAATCTGCTCGGAGGCGTAGAGAGTCATTGGCACGCGAGCGTGCCACAAACCCTTTGAGGCGACATTTGGATCCGACTTTGCCCGATGAGCGATCAGCAACGCGGTTAGGTTTGCAATCGAGCCGCCGCTCATCAGTAGCCCGTGAGCCTCGCGAGTTTGGTCGGTATATCCAATCAGTGATGCGAGCCAACCGACGACGGTGCGTTCAATTTCGGTCGCTGCTGGACCGGAACGCCACGAGGTGACGTTTGTGTTCAGCGTGGATGCGAGCAGATCGGCGAAAGCACCAGGCGCGGTCGAAGGTGAGGCAACATAGCCAAAGAATCGCGGATGACCGTTATGGCGGCTGTTCTCAAGAATGACGCGGCAGGCATCAAGAAGTTGCTCGAGTGGCTCTGCTTCGGTTGGAAGTGCGCCGCCAATCTGGTCAATTGTTTTGCCGCCGTAAGTCTCCGGGAAAACCGGAAAGGCTGAAACCTGCGAAAAGTAATTCGCCACGAGTTGCGTGACCTGCGAGGAAAGCTCGCGCATCTCCCCTTCAGAAATGTCGAGTGAAGAGCCTGGAGGCCGACGTGTCTTACCTGTATCGTTCATTTGATTGGAGGCGGCGCAATCGTAACGAGCAGCGACAAACGCCCGCTGCCGCTATTTGTGACGCCATGTGGAATTCCGGACGGCGCGACGACGAGCGATCCCGCATTGGCATCTCTTTCTTCATCTCCCACTGTAAATCGTCCCGAGCCTTCCAACACGAAATAGAACTTATCGGCTCCGACATGCGCGTGCACTTTCTGTGTTTGCCCCGGCTCCAAACAGTTCAGACCCACCATCAGGTGTTCACCCGACCACAAAGTAGTTTTGTAAAACTTCTCCGGTTGAGATCCGGCATGGTCTTCCCAATTCAAGAAGTAGCTCATAGGGGGTCCTTAGCCGCTAAGTGGAACGTCCAAAACTAACACAGCCCTGTTCAACCGTTGAAACGCTTGCCGCTCACGATAGGGCGCGTATATTCTCTGACCGTCAAATAATGTTAACTCCTTGGAGTGCGGTGACCTGGCACCGCTTTGGTCGGTCGCGACCTGGCGCTAGCACGATTAGCGTGAATCTACCATCGGTTCTTGGCGTCAAGCCGCCGAAGGCCAAAGCGGTGTCAGGTCACCGCACTCCAAGGAGTTGACTCCACACTATGTCGATTACAGGTTCCGCCACACTTGAAGGCACGACGCGCTATCGCGGCCGCTTCAAAGATACGGCCGCATCAAACCACTTCCGCCAACAACACGATCTCCTTTTATCCTCAATCGGATTAGGAACTTATTTGGGTAATGCTGATGATAAAACGGATGCGGCGTACACCGATGCCGTCGTTCGCGCGGTACAACTGGGCGCGAATGTAATCGATACCGCCGCAAACTATCGCTTCCAAAGGAGCGAACGATCCATCGGCACCGCTCTAAGCGTCTTAACGGACGAACATGGCTTCGCTCGCGATGAAATTATCATTTGCACCAAGGGCGGCTATCTGCCATTTGACGGCGCGCCGCCGCGCGACGTCCGTCGCTACGTTGAAGAAACATTTGTCAAACCGGGCATAGCGAGTTTTCAGGATTTCGTTGCTGGCAGCCATTGCATGACGCCCGGTTATTTACAAAATCAACTCGATCAGTCGCTGCGAAATATGGGGCTGGAGTGTGTGGACCTTTATTACGTCCACAACCCGGAATCGCAGCTCGCGGCTGTTTCCGATGACGAGTTTTATGCGCGTTTGCGATCTGCTTTTGAGTTGCTTGAGAAGAGTCGCAAGCAGGAAAGATTAACATCCTATGGCGTGGCAACCTGGAACGGTTTCCGCGTGCCGCTCGGCTCCAGCGGTTATCACTCGCTCGAGCGCATGGTTACCGTAGCGCGTGAAGTTGGCGGAGAGTCACACGGGTTTCGTTTCATTCAACTTCCATTTAATCTGGCGATGCCCGAAGCCCTGACACTGAGTAATCAGATGGTGCGTGGTGAACAGCTTTCAGTCCTCGAAGCTGCCGCAGCCCTGGGAGTGACGGTAATCTCCAGCGCTTCGATTTTTCAGGGGCGCGTTGCCCAGGGTTTACCCGATCAGATTCGCGAATCGCTCGGCTCATTGCCGTCAGACGCACAGACAGCGATACAGTTTGTTCGCTCGGCGCCCGGAATAACCACGGCGCTTGTTGGCATGAGCAGCCGCGAACACGTGGAGGAGAATCTGCAGCTTGCACGTCTGGAACCGGTAATGCAGGACCAGTTCATGCAATTGTTTTCACCGGCGTGATTTTTGGAGTGCGCTGACCTGTCAGCGCTTTGCTCGGCTGCGACCTGTCGCAGCCTTATCGCACCGAGTGGCTACTTGAATCGCAGCGACACGCGCCGGAGAAAAACGGAGTCAAGCCGCAGCATACCAAAGCGGTGACAGGTCACCGCACATAAAAACTGTCCAATGTCACCACGACAATACAAATCATTTTCCGAGTTTTGGCTACATTATGTCGCCGAACACAGCAAGCCTCACACGCGCATGCTCCATCTGGTGGGAACCGCCATCGCCCTGGGCGCCGTCGTCTACTTCATCGCCGTCGGAAGGTGGTGGTTGTTTCCACTGGCTCTAATACCGGGGTACGGCGCGGCGTGGATTGGTCATTTCTTCATCGAAAAGAATAAGCCAGCCACGTTTCAGTATCCGCTGTGGTCCTTCATGGGTGACTACAAGATGATCTGGATGATGTTGACTGGAAGAATGAATGATGAAGTTGAGCGTTCTGCAAGAAGAGCGAGGGTAAACCCGCCTTCCCGATCCTGAGCCTCTCTTACCTGGCGACCTCTCTTGCAGCGTGGATGCCTTTCAATCTGCTTTTCACCACCAAACTATGAAGCCTCTCAGGTTAGGAAGTGGGCTTGCCTCGCTCTTCAATGTCTGGACGGTCAGCGTGTTCCAAATAAAAAACTCAAAAGCGGTGGCGGGCGGTGATTTATCGTGGCGGCAGTATAGAATAGAAGATTGAAATAGTTAGGATTTATCGGCAAACAGAAATATGCGAGGAAACATTCCCATTCCCGAAATCCCGCTCGCGGAAGATCTTTGGCTGATGGTTGTCATCACTTCGGTCCGCGAGCGACGAACGCAACAAGGCAGACTTTTTTGCTACGCTTTGGCGCGCAACGCAACAGGCTCACTGGCCTTAAAGATTTGGGGTGAAACGCTCGAGCAGTGGAAAGAGATCAAGCCGGGACTCTGGGGCGTGACCGGCCGACTAGAAACTTTCCAGGATCGCTCGCAGTTTGTCGTTGCTGAATATCGACCCATCACCATCGAACAGTATCGCGAACATCAGGGCGTGGATCCCGTGCTGCCGCGGGCTTACACAATGGACATCGAGACGTTGACTCTTCCTGACTTTCGCGAGCGTATTGGGCCGCAGCTCGAAAGATTGTGGAAGCTGGGAAACATGCGACTCGAGCAGCAGCAACGTTATCTGGAAGACATCGCTATGGAGGAAGAACGTTGCTATCAGCTCGGATCGTTGAGCGCCACCTCAGGCCGGATACTTTCAATTGCGGTACACGCGGGGGCAATTCCGGGTCTGGACTTTGGCGGCGTGGAGCAGGATCAGACGGAGCGCGTCTTTGGCATTGATGCGGACGGAAATGAGCAGGACGAGAAAAAGTCGCTGCTCGCGTTTCTCGAATTTATGAAAAATTTCGATGCCGACTCCGATGAACTCGTTGGCCACAACATCCTTGGCTTCGATCTTCCGTTTATCTTCCAGCGTTGTTTGGTTCACTGTATTTCTGCGAAACCTCTTGTCGATCTGCGTGACTACAACGTGCGCGGAGTTTTCGACACCATGCATCACTGGTGGCTGGGGGGAAGGCGAAACGTAAGCCTCGACGACGTTGCCTGGGCGCTGGGAATCGAGTCGAGCAAAACCGCGACAGCTGAGGGCAGTAAGGTTTTTGAGCTTTACCAGGCGGCAAAGCTGGCGGAGATTCGCGAGTACAACCTCAACGACGTGCGCGTGACCCGGAAAGTTTATGAGCGCATGGTGGGATGCTTTGGCCGGTAAGCCCCTTCCGGCCCGTTAACGCGATGCTGTTTCATTTCTGCAACAGCTTCTGCTAGACTTTAATAATTCCATGGACACTCAAATTCTCGTCATTATCGTTTTGCTGCTGGGTGCGCTGCTCGGCGCGACGATCGCCTGGTTATTACTCAAAACGAAAGCCAGGGCGGTCAGCGCCGCTGAGCTGGCGACCCTAAAAGAGCGCCTCACCGGCAGGGAAAACGACCTACAAAGGCTGCAAGACGCACTTAGCAGCGAGGTCGCTGAGAATAGACTTTCGCGAGCAGAGAATGCCCGGGTAAAGGCAGATCTCGAAGGCGAACGCCGGGCAGCCCATGAGCGAAAGGAATCGTTTAAGCAGGCGGCGGAAGAATTGTCGGAAAAGTTTAAAGCGCTCTCGCGAGACGCTCTTAAGGACAACAATCAATCGTTTCTACAGTTGGCCCATGCCACGCTCGACAAATTCCAGGAGACAGCCAAGGGAGATTTGGAGCTGAGGCAAAAGGCGATTGATCAGTTGGTGAAGCCGCTGAAGGAATCGCTGGAAAAAGTTGACGGCAAGATCGGCGAACTTGAAAAAGAGCGGGCGGGAGCATATTCCGAGCTGCGCGAACAGGTGAAAAATCTGGCAACCTCACAGTTGCAGTTGCAAGCGGAGACTGGAAACCTGGTCAACGCTTTGCGCGCGCCACACGTTCGCGGGCGGTGGGGCGAAATTCAATTACGACGCGTCGTCGAATTGGCCGGCATGCTTCAGTATTGCGACTTCGTTGAACAGTCAACAGTAGCCACCGAGGATGGGCGCATTCGCCCCGATGTTATCGTTCGCCTTCCCGGAAATCGCACCATCGTCATCGACGCAAAAGTTCCCTTTGATGCTTTCTATGAATCGATTTCTACCACCGACGACGTGATCCGAAGCGCGAAACTCAAAGACCATGCGCGTTTGGTGCGCACGCACATTGGTTCTTTGAGTAAGAAGTCTTATTGGGAATCAGTGCAACCGACTCCGGAGTTTGTTTTGTTGTTCCTGCCTGGTGAAACTTTCTACAGCGCAGCGCTGGAAACTGATCCGAAACTTATTGAAGATGGTGTCGGGCAGGGCGTGATCATTGCCACGCCCACGACCCTGATCGCTTTACTCAAGGCAGTGTCTTACGGTTGGCGGCAGGAGCAGATGGCTACGAACGCCCAGGAAGTAAGTAAACTCGGGAAGGATCTCTATGATCGTCTGCGCGTTTTCACTAACTATTTTGCGGATATCGGAAAAGGTCTCGATCGCGCACTTGATTCTTACAACAGAGGCGTAGGCTCGCTTGAGGCACGCGTGTTGGTCACGGCGCGGAAGTTTAAAGAACGAGGCGCGATTGCCGGCGATGAGATCGAGACGCTGGAGCCGATCGACAAACTGGCCCGCCCGCTGAGTTTGGATGAAGGCGGACTGTTTCCGGATCTGGTCGCCGCGGAAATTGGATCGTTGGAAGATGATTCATTGCCGCTACTGAATGCGAAGGGTGTAGGTGGTAGCGAGACGTGAGCTATAGGTCCAATGAGTCCTATAGATCCTGTTAAGGCCTGTCGAATTGGCTTGGAGTTAGTTTGTCAAAAGAAATCTGGTTAGGCCCTCTACTCGGCAACAACCGTTCGCGTTTAGTTAAGCGCTGCGCGGACCTTGTAGCCGAAGGTAAAAGCGACACCTTCCTGTACCTCGCTGCTTCACATCCGCTGCTGGAATTAGTCACTGAGCAAATTCTCGACGGCGCGAAGAATCGAGGCGTTTGGGGAGAGCTTCCTGTCTATTTGTTCAGGGGCTTTGTGCGCCGGCTGATCTCCGCTGCCGTGAATGAGCAAACTGGGAATCGTTTGTCGCCTCGACTGCCGATCGATCGCGAAGAGTTGCCGCTCAAGGGAAGTTTGATCTCGCAATTGTTGCTGCACCTCAAGGCGCAGGGGAAGTTGAGAGCAATCGCGCCCCTGGCTAATCGCGAAGGTTGCGTTAACACTATTGCCACTTTGATTGGCGAGATTCAGCGGGCAGGTAAAACGCCACCCGAGTTTGCAGAGATTGTCGCGAATCGCGTGCAGGATTTCGATGAGGCGAGTGGGAGCATTGACGCGCCCTCCTCAACCAAGAGTCCATCAGGTGAGCGCTCACACCTCCTGCATCCGCAGGTTGATTTTGATCGGGATATCGCTCTGGTCTATTCGTCGTATGCGAATCTGCTGGAGCAAAACAGTCTTACCGACGACGATGCCGACGGGTTGCACGCGCTCGAGATTCTTCGCGGAGACCATGCTGGACTTAATGGGCAAGTACGTATTCCGTGGTTGGAAAACGTGCGGCTGCTCGTGCTCGACGGGTTCTTCGACTTCACTCCTGCCCAGGGAGAGATGCTCAAGCGGTTGATTCCGCAAATTCCGGAAGTGCTTGTGAACCTAAACAAGGACGATCGCAATCCGGAGATATTCAGTCCATTTAATGAGACCATCAGTCAGCTTTCTTCTATTGCTGACTTTGATATCAAACATAGTCCTGCAACTCTGACCACGCAAGGCGCGCTTTCTCCTCTTAGGGAAAAACTCTTTAACCCGTCGCTCGCAAACCAGCAGCTTGCGCCCGATCTTGGAGAAGGCCCTGACGAACTCCCGGAAGAACACAATGGACCGAACAGTCAATCCGAAATTCGTTACTTCGATTGCACGGATCGAGAAACGGAGATTCGAACCATTGCGAAAGAGATAAAACGGCTGGTTTTGCTTGAAGACTATAAGCTTTCCGAAATCGCTCTGGTCGTGCGTGAGCGCGCGTCATATGCCGAAACTATCACCCGCGTTATGCGCGAAGAGTCGTTGCCGTGCAGCCTGGACCGTCGCATAACCCTCGATGAAATTTCCGCGACGCGCGCTGCGCTCAAGTTGCTCGGCATACTCGATGAGCTGGCCCGCGACGAATCAAACGTTTTGAAAATGCCGCAGCTCGCCGACCAGATCAAGTCAGGCTATTTCCGTCTGCCGCCGGAAGAGCTTAACGCGCTCGCAGCCGAGTTTGAAGAGAAGTTTGCCGATCTGGTTCGCGATGGTGAAATGGTAAATGCCGAGCGTGAAGAACGTCGTCGTCGCGGATTTGGCATTGGCCTCTGGGATGCTGACACATTGGAAAACGTCATTGCTTATGTGGGTGCTGAACTGCGCCTGACAGACTGGCTGGATCGCTGCCGGAAGTTGATTGAGCAACTGCCGAATGCGGAAGCGACGAAGGAACTACTGAACATCGACTCATCCGAACCAGCCAACGACGATGACGAAGCGCAGATGGAAGATGCTGAGACTGTCCAGCCGGAAGACAAGCATGTCGAGAAGAAACGCTGGCCGCAGCGCGACGTACACCCCGCGGTGATTGCCTGGGCAACGCTCGTGATCAAACGTTTCGCCGCGCACATTCAAGTGGTTCCGCGTGAGGGCCAACCGCTGGAGTTGCGCGCCGCAATAATGAAGTTGCTGGATCGGTTTCAATTCAGCCAACAGGTAAGCCGGCCAGTGCGCCATACCGAAGACGAGGAGCTGCCGCGTGCGGCGTTGGACCTGCACGCGCTTGAAGGGTTGCGCCGCGCTTTCCTGACGGCGATCAAGAGCATTCAACTCACTGCGGTTGAGCCGACCGAAACCAGGCAGCTCGCCACGTTAACCAGCGTCATCGACGAAGTGCGCCGTTGTTTGGGATCGCAAACCGTGACGCTCGGCAGCGCGGAAGGTGGCGGCTTGCGCGTGCTCGAGGCGACGGACGTGCGCGGTCTCAGATTTCGGGCCGTGTTTATCGCCGGCCTGGTTGAGGGCGGCTTCCCTTTGAGCGCTTCGCGCGATTGGATCTACCCCCACGAAGAACGCGAGCGTCTGAAACATTACGGTCTGACGCTGGAAGACATCTCTCCCAACACCTTGTTGAAGGAAGAACACTACTTCTATCAAGCCGCCTGTCGCGCGCTGGAGCGCTTGTACCTGACACGTCCGCTAATGCTCGAAGGCGATACGGAAACAGTCGCTTCTTACTACATTGATGAACTACGCCGGGCGATAGCCCCGGCGAAGCTTATAGAAGAAGTGGCCCGTCCTGACTACGATGGCGTGAAGCTCCGCGAGGCCTCGTCCGCGAAGGAGGTGGCGATCAGTCTCGTGCGACAGGAGCAACATCACCTCAACAATGTCGGCCGCGAAGGACTGCGCCCCCATCCACAAGTCAGCACGTTGCTATCGTTGGCGCGTAACGAACGGCTCCTGAGCGAGTCCGCTTTAGGCCGAATCGGCATTGAAAGGGAACGCTGGGGAGAAACTTTTGGTCCTTACGATGGTCAGATTACCGATCCTGATCTGCTGGCCTTAATCCAAAAGAAATTTGGTCCTGATTTCGTTCATAGCGCCAGTGGCCTGGGCACGTTCGGCAACTGCGCGTATCGCTTTTTCGCACAGCGAGTCCTGAAACTGGAACCACGCGGCGAAGCAGCGCTGGATCTCCAAGCCTTGGACGCAGGCAAACTCCTGCACGACATACTGCGGCGCTTTTTTGAACAACATCGAGGGAAACGCTTCGATCCGTTGAAGCGCGAAGAGCTAAGTAAGGAGCTATTGCAAATAGCGGATGAAGTTTTCGATTTGCACCAGCAAGTAGTGCCGCCGCTCAATAAGCAGGTTTGGAAACTCGATCGCGAGATTCGCAAAATCATTCTCGAACAGGTGCTGCTTTATGAGTTAGACCTTCAGGAGAAGACCGCGGGCTCAGGAATTGCACCTGCGCGTTTCGAGCTGGCTTTTGGTGGGATGAAATCGGCGGCAAGAGATCCTGAGTCGACCGATGAGCCGCTGCAGTTGGTCCGTTCGACTTTTGTCGGCGAGGAAACGATGAAGATCAGCGGGCAGATTGATCGCGTCGACATCGCCCGGGATCAAACGCTGGTCGCTTACGACTACAAGCTCTCCAAGGGCGCGCGCAAAGAAGATATCTACGAGGGGCGGACCCTCCAGATTCCGATTTACCTGGAAGCTTTGGAGCAGCTCTTCTTTCCGGGACACGCAATCGCCGGCGGTGGCTACTACACTTTGCGAGGCGGCGCCGAGCGACGAAATACAGGCATGTATCGCAAAGACTTTAACGACGACTATCTCGCTTTAGCGGCTAAGAACTCAATCTTCTCTGAATATGAATGGCAACAGTTTCGCGCTGAGGTGACGACGCGGATCTGGGAATTTCTCGATCGCATGCGCGCCGGACGATTCACGGTAGAACCGTCGGAGGGCTATAAGACGTGTAAGTTTTGTGACTACGTTGCCGTCTGCCGGTATGAGAAGTATCGGATTGATCGGAAGAAGCAAAGCCGCTGTGATGTCTAGACGCGAACTAAAACCCGAGCAGGAAACCGCGGCGCACACGCTTGACCGGCATGTGTCGGTGACTGCCGGTCCCGGCTCGGGCAAGACCACAGTCCTCGTCGAGCGATATCTTCACATCCTGCGCCAGAACAAGAATCTTAATATCGATCAAATCGTTGCCATCACCTTTACCAATCGCGCTGCAAACGAGATGCGTGAGCGCCTCCGAAAAGATTTGGACCGGATCCTCGCAGGTTTTGAAGGAGACGAGCGTCAGCGTTGGATGAGATACAAGCGCACGCTTGACGGCGCTGTTATCAATACGATCCACGGCTTTTGCGCCCTGCTCCTGCGTGAGTTTCCTGTCGAAGCGCGCATCGACCCGCAATTTATGTTGCTTGATGCTCATGATGCGGCCATCTTATTGGAGGCCGCGGTGGAGGAAACGCTGACGGAGTTTATTAGTTCCGGTCGGAAATCGATCTCTCAACTGGCGCTGGGATTCGGACGCAGTCGGCTCGCCGAAGCGCTGGTCCAACTTTACTGGAACGTCCGCGGCCAGGGGCTGAAGCTTGACGAGCTTCGGCAGCGCACTCTTCGCAGCCACTCCACACCTGACGCGTACGATCGAGCGCTATCTGATCTCGACCAGGTCATGAGCAGATTTATTGATTTTGGTCGCCTGTCTCCCGCGGCTGAGGCAAAGCGGAGTCATGCGAGATCAAACTGGCCGGCGCTTAAGAAATTAATCGAAAGCAATCCACCATCTCTGGCAGATTACTGTAACGCGATCGAAAACTTCCGTAGCGCCACGCGTCTGGCAAAAAACAGCCCGGCCGGAAGTCTAATCGAAAATTTGGACGCACTGCTCTGGGGCGCCGAGAAAAAAGGCCCACTCGGTTTGGTGCCGCAGATCTGTTTCGACTTACAGGCGAAAGACTACGCGTTGGAAGTGATTGAAGTTCTGAAGGAAGTTGAGCGCCGCTATCGCGACAAGAAGCAGAGTCTTTCTGCGCTCGACTTTGACGACTTACAGCTTCGCGCGCTTGAACTCCTGGATCAACCCGCGGTTTTGACTCGAGCCACCGAGCGATATCGGTTCTTTCTGGTTGACGAATTCCAGGATACAAACAGTGTGCAGCGCGAGTTGATGCACAAACTCACGCTTAGTTCAGCAGCTGCGCGCGCGAACCTTTTTATTGTCGGCGATCGCAAGCAATCGATTTACGGTTTTCGCGGCGCGGACGTTGACGTCTTTCAGCAAACTACCAATGCGCTCAAAGAAGCCGGCGGCATGGAACAGCCGCTGCATCTCAACTTTCGCAGCCAGCCGGGGCTAATCAAGTTTTTCAACCACCTTTTCGAGCGGCTGTTTCAGCAGGATGAAGAAACCAGGATCCAAGAGCTACCGGAGCTGGGCTTTGTTGATTTTGAAGCGAGCAAAGAACAGCGTGAGCAGGAAGATCCAACGCCACTTGTAGAACTCTTAATCGACACGAAGTCTCCGGCGGACGACGACCCAAAAGCACAAAAGACGCAAGCCGAACGCGACGCAAAGCAAGTCGCACAGCGGATCATTGCGCTTACTCGGAACGCCGCCGGTTCCGCGATTCAGTTTCGCGATGTCGCACTGTTGTTTCGAGCCATGACAGACGTGCCGGCCTACGAAGCCGTCTTTCGGGCCGCCAATATTCCTTTTCAGACGGTTCAGGGCAAAGGCTTTTACCAGCGCGAAGAGATTTCGGACCTGATTCAACTGCTGCGGTTTTTGGATAATAAGACTGACGAACTCGCACTCGCGGCTGTACTTCGTTCGCCTCTCGGTGGGATTTCCGACAATGCGCTGCTTGCCTTGCGCTGCGCGCCATGGCTCAAAGAAGTTGGCAAGGAAGATGAAAATGAGCTGCGCCATTTCAGCCAACCGCGCAAACTTTTCTACGCGCTGCGCCGTCATCACGAGATTGCTTACCTCAGCCAGGCAGAACACACGCAAATCGGTCTCGTTGGAGATTTATTGCGAAAGTTGATCGAACGACGCAACCACTATCCCATCGCCGACCTGCTGCGTTTTGCGGTTGACGAGTCAGAATGCCTGACTGTAATAGCCGCTAACTTCGACGGCGCGCAAAGGCTCGCCAACGTAAGAAAGTTGTTTACCCTGGCCGAACGCTTTGAACATGCAGGCGCTCATCTGGTTCGTGACTTCGTGCGCTATGTCGAGGAGTTTGAAGCCATTGGCAGCCGAGAAGGCGAAGGGCAGATTGACGCTTCAGCGAATGCCGTGCGACTGATGACGATTCATCAGGCCAAAGGCCTTGAGTTTCCGGTGGTCATCATTCCCAACCTTCACCATCGATCGCTGAAGCCTCAGGAACATTGGTACGCGCTGGATCGGCATCGAGGTCTGACGGTCAAGATCCCGGATGGGCGAGGCAAGCAGGTGGCCGGTTGCACACTGGAAAGCTTTCGCGAGCGCAACCGTCAACGCGAATACTTCGAGAGCGTTCGTCTTCTCTATGTCGCCGCCACGCGCGCAAAAGACCGGCTCATCTTTGCGGGCGTCACAGACGCGCTTGCGAAACTCAATGGCTCCGCTGACAACTGGTTGAAGCTCATTTGGCAAAAGCTTGAACTACAAGTTTCCCGAAGCGGCACTGTCAATCTCGGTCTGGACACTCAACTAGAAGTTATGTTGAATCTAGCCGATGAATCCTTGCCGCAAGTTGCCCCATCCGTTCCGACCTCGTTTTCAGCTTTAGTTGAAACGGGTGCGGCCTCCGTCGAGACCAGGGTTGAAGAGGACTCGGAAGTGGTTACTTCGTTAAGCAGCGCCTTTCCGTTGCTGCAACCCGTCGCTCCAGAACTGGGCCCTCACGCCGGAAGCCTGCAGCGGTTCAGCGTCACCCAACTCATTAACTACCAGCGCTGCCCTCGACAGTATTATTTCGATCGCGTATTGCACACTCCCACGCCAGACGCCCTTGCCGGTTGGAACGATGCCGAAGCGCCCGAGCCGCCCGCTAATCTGACGGCAACGCTCAAAGGCGCGGTGATCCATCGTTTTTGCGAGATGTATTCGACGCAAGACGACGCCGAGGACCTACTGAGACGAAGCTTTAATGACGTTGTGAGGATGCGACAGGCCGAGCTTGCAGACCGGCTCATCGAGATTGATTCTGACTCGGCCATCGCGGAGTTGTTCCCACTGGCGCAAAACTATTTGTCGAGCGCTGTGTTTGAGCGTGTGGAGCGGGCACGCGCTTTGTCAGTACCACCTGCGTTAGCGGGTGGGTATGACAAGTCTCCCTCGGGCCTTCGCGTTGAGCCAGGTTTGTGGAGCGAATTGAGTTTTCGTTTGCGACGGCCATTGGGAATTCTGACCGGCGCGATCGATAAGTTGTTGATAACACCTTCCGCTGACGGCAACGGCTTCGACGTTGAGATCATTGATTTCAAAACCAATCGGCTCCGACCTCGAACCACTGAGAGCCCCGCGTCAACCTCTTCACCGGGACCGCGGGCGTCTCGCCCGCACCGCGTTGAAGGTGAGACGGGTTTGAGTGTAGCGGGAGTTAGGCGGGCGGGACGCCCGCGGTCCCAGTATGCGGTTGAGCAGATGCCGTTCGACTTCAGTGCCCCGGCCGCAGAATCGGAACACGTAGTTCCGAATGAGTTTTCCCTTGAAGATCGGGTGCGCATTGCCGCAGCGGATTACGAGCTCCAGATGCAGGCTTACGCTTTGGCAGTGGTGGAGTTAATGCCGTCACTGGGCCCGGCGGTTTCGTCGATTACATCCACGCTGCATTTTCTCGAACCCAACGTTGAATTCCAGTTGGCTGACAATCTGCTCGATTTTGGCACGTGCGTCCGGGCGATAGACAGTGCGATGATGGAGATTGTTTCTTCGTCCAAGCCGACGCATTTCCCGGTTCGCCCGGCAACTCATTGCCGCATGTGTAATTTTCTCGGCATCTGTCCGTCAGGTCGTGATTGGCTTAGTTCGGCCCGGAAGAGTCGGGAGGCGAGCGCGAGCGCAATGGGCCTCAGATAAACGCGCGATAAAGAAGATCCAAATGAAGACGAAGCGGATTTTTGTTCCTATCCGTGTGATCTGCGTTAATCTGTGGCTAAATAAAGTTTCGATAGGACCCTATGAGCAAACCAGATAATCCCCAGCTTGGAATGCCGGCGCCTGAGTTCACTCTCAAAGACGGAAACGGCAATGACTGGCGTCTCTCAGACAGCCGTGGCAAGGTGGTCGTGCTGCTCTTTTATCCGGGAGATGAGACGCCAATCTGCACGCGGCAAATGTGCTCCGTGCGAGATCGTTGGGAGGACTACGCTGCGACTGGCGCCGAAGTTGTTGGCATCTCCACCGACTCAGTAGAGTCGCATAAGAAATTCGCCGAACATCATGAGTTACCTTTACGTCTGCTTTCTGATGCGTCGGGCCAGGTGGCGAATCTCTATGGCGCGCGCTCGTTAATCCCCGGGAAAGTCGCGCGTTCCGTCTTCGTGATCGATGGAAATGGCGTGATCCGTTATCGCGACGTTCGGCCGCTCGGACTGTTCCGGCCGAAAGACGATGAAACAATTAAGGCAATTCGCGAGGCGCAAAACTAGGGGGGGACACAGCAAACATCTCTTGAAAGGATTCTTGCTTAGGCCCAAAGGGCCGGCCATTCAATAGCCACGTCCGTGAGGTTCGGTACATCTCGAATCAGGAAGATCATCATCACCGTAAGCGAACGTTCAAAGAGGAATTGATTGGGCTACTTGAGAAGCATGGCATCCATATGATAAGTGCTACATTTGGGACTGATTTGTGTAGCCGAACTATCGCACCTTCGGCGCTTAATTCTGGTTTTCATCTTTCCACGCCCTTACGGGCGTGGCTATTGACTTCCGGCCCTTCGGGCCTGTCACAAGGAGATCTCTAATGGCCGAGAACATCAAATGCAGCCACTGTGGCGAGAAGCGTCCGGCGCTGGGCTTTGCACCTTTTCCCAACGAGCTGGGACAACGAATTGCGGCTGAGATTTGTCAACCCTGCTGGGCCGGCTGGCTACAGAAGCAAACCCAAATCATCAATCATTACGGCTTGGATCTTACCAATCCCGACGCTCAAACTTTTCTGTTCGACAACATCAAAGGTTTCCTGTTTGGAGAAGTACCCCCAGTCTCAGAGCAGGCGCAGATCGATACGTCTAAAGAGGGCACTGTGAAGTGGTAAGGGCTGGATGAACGGAAGAAGGCGGAAGGATGAAAAAAGTTTTGCGCTCGAGAAGACTTCAATAGTTCCTCCGCATTGCTTCCTTCATCCTTCCTACTTGATTCCTTCGTCGTTGGCCCAGATATTGCTTCCTTAATTGAGGAATGAACGAACCCCGCGTTTCTGACCCGTAAAGCCAATTAATTTCCCCAAAAAGCAACAGCCCCAGTCAGGTTCTTTTGGACCACTGGTGGGTTTCGGTTCGGACGTATGTTTTCCGAACTATTGTCGGTCTAACAGGAGGTTTCAAAAACGATGAGATTCAAATCTTGGGGGATCCTGGCTCTCGCTACTCTAGCGCTTACTTTTGCCGGATGTAATCAAACTACTAACGACAATACGAATGTGCGAGCCAACGCCAACACGAATGCAGCAGCGACGAATGAGAATGCAAACGCCAACGCAAACAGCAACACCAAGCGGGCGCCAACCCGCGCAGAATACGAAAAGAACAAACAAACTTACGCCGAGGAGGCCAAAAGCCTGGGCCGCAAGGTCGGTGCCGGCCTCGACGATGGCTGGCTCTGGACCAAGACCCGATTTGATCTGGCTGCGGCCAACGATCTCAGAGACTCGACAATTAATGTTGACGTCGAGAATGGAGTAGTCACACTTACCGGATCGGTAGCAAATGCTCAGCAGAAGGCTAAGGCAGAGGCGGTTGCAAAGGCGGTCGAGGGCGTCAAGAGTGTCAAGAACATGCTGACCGTAGCCGCGAACACCAATAGCGCTGCACCGAATACTAACCTGAAGAAGAAGTAATCAAACTAAAACCAAGGGAATTAGTTCTAAACAAAAACAACGATCGGGCGATGGTTTCGGGAACCGTCGCCCTTCGCTGTTCCGTAACCGGGATCGTCGGCCAGCTTGTCAGCGGTGGCCTCACAATCAAAGTCCCTTGAACAATCACCCCTTCACCAGCAGTTTCTCCTGCGGCAACATTGCCGGCATTCCCTTGTGTTGCCAGCAACGCACTGGGCCATGAACGCGACGGGAGCAAAGTGTGCCTTTTTTTGTGCGCGCGCCACAAATGTAGACCTCTTCTTCCGGAGTGGCAGCTGAAGAGGCCGAGGTGTTCATTGGACCGGCAGCAGATGCGGTAGCTGGAACCTTCGGACTCGGACTGCCGGGATCCTCGGGACCGGTTAGAGGCGAATCCGCTCGTCTGATGATCGTGAGTGGCGGGGCTGCGGGGCGCCGCGCGCGGCCGGCGACATAGCCAAAACCAATTAATGTCAGAGCCGCCAGCAATGGCGGGACAAAACGCGCTCGCCACAAACGCTGAGCACAGTCGCTACAAAATCTGCGGCTTGTCCAAAAATGCCAGCGCAGGCGAAGCAGCTTTGTGCCGCAATCCGAGCAAAAATTCGGTTTATACATAGTGAGGAGCGCTTCCGCCGCTTCTTATTATTTTCAGAAGCAACTCAAATCATGCCGGGCGCGTCCGAAAATGGCTACCATGTGCGCATTGGCCAAAGATTGCCGAATTGCAAAAAGTCTTGCTTGCCGGGATACTCGGGTACATAAAGGCGAATCACATTTAAAGATGAAGCATTCATATTCTCGTAGAGCAGCGCGGCTGCTCGGACCACTTCTCACGAGTTTTCTTTTTCCCTTTCTGCTGATCGGTGGCGCCGCGGCGGGCGCACTCGCTCAGGACCCGGATGAAGTGGTGCGTACCGATGTGTCCTTAGTCCAGTTGAACATCGGTGTGGTCGATCCACGAGGACGCGCGATCACTTCCTTGTCGCGAAATGACTTCACTGTTTACGAAGATGGAGTCAAACAACCGATCCTGAACTTCGAACCTACAGACGCTCCTTTCAGTCTCGTGCTCTTGTTGGACATGTCGGGATCGACAGTTAATTTCCGCCAGCAGTTGAAGCAGGCCGCCTGGCGTTTTCTCGACGCGCTGGCGCCGGAGGATCGCGTAGCGGTAGTTCAGTTCAATGCAAAGATAAAAACCCTGGCTGGTTTTTCCACCGATCGAAAAAAGACAGCTTACTCAATTCAAATTGCCGACGGTGCGGGTGAGACACACTTGTATGATGCGCTCAAGTATTCGTTGAACGAGTTGGACAAGGAAGGCAAGCGGCGAAAAGCGATTGTAGTCTTGACTGACGGGCTCGATACGCAGTTGCGCAACTCGGATCGTGCCTCAGGAGCGAGGGCGCAAACTGACGCCGAAGCAATTGCTGCTATCGACGCAAAAGCGAGTGGCGCGCTTAACTCAGTGCTTAGCGCAGCGGACAAGCAAGGCGTAACCATCTATCCGCTGGCACTGCCCTCAGGTGATCCGAAGCGATTGCCTCTACCAGATCCAATCATCACCGGAATCTACACTGCCGCGCGAACGCGTTTGCAAAGTCTGGCGGACCGCAGTGGCGGCCGGCTCAATGAGATTGAGCGACTCGACCAAATGGCGCGGTTGTATGCTGAGGTTGCCGCGGATTTGCGTTCGCTCTACACCGTGGCTTATCGCGGCGATCGCCCGCGCGATGGCAAGTGGCATGAAATAAAGATTGAGGTCGCACAACCGGAACTGATAGCTCGCACCAGGCCGGGATATTTTGCGCGGTAGGACAGTTGTAAGGTCCAAGTTCAATAGTCAGCGCCAAGCTGAGTCTTGCGGTTCGACTAATCTCAGGCAGTTCAGAGTTCAAGCTTCAGCTTGTCTTTGTGAACCCGCGAGCAACCTAAAGGTTGAACTCTGAACTACTTGTAAGCCGCCCTTACTGGAATTTGAAAGTAACTCTCACCAGCGTTTTACTATTCACCATTCACCATTTACTATTTACCGTTCAGGGCACCCGTAGCTCAGTTGGATAGAGTACCTGACTACGAATCAGGGGGTCGCATGTTCGAATCATGCCGGGTGCACCACTACATGCAGTCTAAAAGTCCCGAGTCTCAAGTCTCAAGGTTGAGCTGCACCGCCTAGGCTTTACCCCAAAGTCTGCTCCGTAAGCCTGTTTCTGCTAGGACTTCTGCAGCGTCGCTAATGCCGCCAGCACTTCTTCACTATGGCCGGCGGGACTTACTTTGGTGAAGACCCTGGCAATTTTTCCCTTCGGGTCGATGATGAAGGTGTTGCGCGCTGAAAGCTTCGCTCCCTTGTAATCCATCACAGAGCCATACTGTTCAGAAACTTTAGCGTCTGCGTCAGAGAGAAGTTTGAAGTTGAGACCTTCCTTGGCGCAGAAGCTCTTGTGCGACTCCGCCGTGTCCACACTCACGCCGAGAATCACCGCGTGCAACTTTTTATATTTGTCCAGGTCGCGCTGAAAGTTGTGAGCTTCGAGCGTGCAGCCGCTGGTGAAGTCTTTCGGATAAAAATAGAGTACTACCCATTTGCCGCGAAACTTCGACAGGTCAGCGGTTTTGCCTTCGTTCGTTACGAGTTTGAAAGTCGGCGCGGCAGTGCCCGCGGCGGGCACCTCGCTCGGCGAATTGAAAGGCTTGACCGCTACTGCAGTGACGACTAGCAATGCGACGAGAAAAACATATTTGCTCATGATGACTCCTTCTTAGTTTGTAGTCCAAATCTCACTTTGGAGTGCGGCGGCCTGGCACCGCTTTGGCCAGCGGCGGCCTGGCGCCGCGGTTTTTGCTACGAACTGATTCAACAAAGAATGTTGCGAAAGATCTAAGCGACCAAAGCGCCGCCAGGCCGGCGCACTCCAAAGTTTCAGACATCAGCACTGAGCGACGCCGCTTCTTCGGCCTTGGCGGCCAATGCCGCCTGCGCGGCCGCCAGGCGCGCTACGGGAACGCGGAAGGGCGAGCAGCTTACGTAATTGAGTCCAATCTCGTTGCAGAAAGCGATGGAACTCGGATCGCCGCCATGCTCGCCGCAAATACCCACTTTCAGATCCGCCTTGACACTGCGACCGCGCTCAGTCCCCATGCGGATTAATTGGCCCACCCCTTCACGGTCCAAAACCTGAAACGGATCGTCGGGAAGGATCTTGTGCTCCACGTAATTTGGCAGGAAGCGACTCGAGTCGTCGCGGCTCAGTCCAAAGGTTGTTTGAGTAAGGTCGTTTGTGCCAAAGGAGAAGAAGTCGGCGTGGGCGGCAATGCTGTCGGCCATCAGCGCTGCGCGCGGCAGCTCGATCATCGTGCCGACGCGATACTCAATCGTCATTCCCTGTTCACCCATCACCTGGCTGGCCACCTCGTCGATTACTAATCGTTGTTGACGCAGTTCCTCGCTAAGAGAAACCAACGGGACCATAATCTCAAGCTCTATCTTTTTCTTCTCGCCCTGCACCAGGCAGGCGGCTTCAAAAATAGCCCTGCATTGCATGCGTGTTACTTCCGGAAAGAGCAGACCTAAACGACAGCCGCGAAATCCCAGCATTGGATTGGCTTCGCGAATGCGAATCACTTGCTTCAGGAGACGTCGCTTTTCGTCAATCGCATCAAGCAGGTTGTCCATGTCGGTCAAAGTCGTTGCCAGACGCACGGCCATCTTGAGTTCGCTAAGTTCGCTCATCAACTCTTCCGCGTTAGGCAAAAACTCATGCAGAGGTGGATCGAGCAGGCGGATTGTTACCGGCAGGCCGGCCATCTCGCGAAAGATGCCGACAAAGTCACCCTTTTGTAGTGGCAATAATTTCTCGAGCGCTTTTTCGCGCGCGCCTACGCCATCCGCCAGTATCATCTCGCGCATTACAGCTAGTCTTTGATCGCCAAAGAACATGTGCTCGGTGCGACACAAGCCGATGCCTTCGGCGCCAAACTGACGCGCAACTTTCGCATCGAGCGGCGTGTCAGCGTTGGCGCGCACTCGCAACCGGCGAAACTTATCGGCCCAGAGCATCAACTCGTTGAATTCCGGCCCCAGAATCGGTTGGATCGTAGGTACCTGGCCCAGGAAGACACGACCAGTCGAACCGTCGACCGTAATCCACTCGCCTTTGGTGACCACTGTACCGTCTACGCTGAATTGTTGCTGGCCGTAATCAATTTCGATGGAATTAGCGCCACTGACGCAGGGCTTGCCCATACCGCGCGCGACCACCGCCGCGTGGCTGGTCATGCCACCGCGAGCCGTCACGATAGCCTGGGCAGCAACCATGCCGTGAAAATCGTCAGGGCTGGTTTCCTGGCGCACGAGAATTACCTGGGCGCCCTCGCGCGCTAATTCCTCCGCTTCATCCGGACTGAAAATTACCTTGCCCTGCGCTGCGCCGGGACTCGCAGGCAACCCGGTAGCGAGCGCGACCACCTTCGTTTTCGGATCGACCGTTGGATGTAACAGTTGATCGAGTTGTTCAGGTGTCACGCGTTGCACGGCGGTAGCGCGATCGATCAATTTCTCGCTAACCATCTCCACTGCCACGCGCACTGCCGCCGCTCCGCTACGTTTGCCGGTTCTCGTCTGCAGCATCCAAAGCTTGCCGCGTTCGATAGTAAATTCGCAGTCCTGCATGTCTCGATAGTGCTTTTCCAACAGACCTGTGATGGAGGCGAATTCTTCATACACTTTCGGCAGCTCTTTTTTAAGTTGGCTAATCGGATTCGGGGTGCGAATGCCGGCGACTACGTCTTCACCCTGAGCCTTGAGTAAATACTCGCCGTAAAGTTCCTTTTTGCCCGTTGAAGGGTTGCGCGTGAAGGCCACACCTGTGCCGCTGTTATCGCCCATGTTGCCGAAGACCATGGCTTGAACGTTCACCGCCGTCCCAAGCGAATCGGGTATACGGTTTACGCGGCGATAGTCAATCGCGCGCCTGCCCATCCAGGAGTTGAAGACAGCGGCGATGGCAACACGTAGTTGCTCATAAGGATCTTCGGGGATAGCGTGTTGCTCGGCGACGATGATCTGTTTCTCCGCGGCGATGATGTCGCGAAGATGCTGCGGTTTTAAGTCTGTGTCGCGACCGCCCGATGTCTGCGCCTTGTAACGGTCCATTACACGCTCAAACTTTTCATGGGCCACGCCCATCACGATTTCCCCAAACAGGGAAGCGAAGCGGCGATACGCGTCGAGCGCAAAACGCAGGTCGCCGGTTTGCGCGGCCAGACCCTGCACAGTCTCTTCGTTCAGACCAAGGTTCAGCACAGTGTCCATCATCCCGGGCATCGAGAAGGCAGCACCGGAACGCACCGACACGAGCAGCGGATTTTGCGGGTCGCCAAATTTCTTGCCGACCTTTTCTTCAATCCGCCGGAGGCCTTCCTTAACCTGATCCCACATGCCGTCGGGAAAACTCTTATCGTTTTCAAAGAACGCATTGCATGCTTCGGTGGAAACAATCAGGCCCGGCGGCACGGGCAAGCCTGCGCGCGTCATCTCGCAGAGTCCAGCGCCTTTGCCGCCCAGCAGCGACTTGTTCTGACCATCACCCTCTTCGAAGAGGTAGACCCACTTGTTGGTGGTTTGTTCGGGGGCTTCCTGAGTTTCTTCAATTGCGGTGCTCATAACTTTGGGGACTCTTTTCGGGCGAAACTTGTTGGGGGATTATCTCACTTTTGTTCGTTCCGCAAAAACGAAATGAAAGGATCAGCCGCGGATTTACGCGGATTAACGCGGATCAGGTTTCCCAGGCTGTGAAAAAATGGGAGGATAGTCACAGGTTGACTGTTAACAAACTTATCGCGAAAGTCCTGACGGCGCTGTGCCTGCTATTGCTCCTGGCAATGGACAGCCTATCGCAGAAGGCGGGGCCAATCTCACAACCGCGCGATCTGACTCGCTATGTCGATCCTTTCATTGGCACCGCGGGCCACGGTCACACATTTCCCGGCGCCAGTATGCCGTTCGGCATGGTGCAGCTTAGTCCCGATACGCGCCTCACAGGCTGGGACGGTTGCTCCGGCTATCATTATTCCGACCAGATAATCTATGGCTTCAGTCACACGCACCTCAGCGGCACCGGCATCTCGGATTACGGCGACATCCTGTTCATGCCGACTGTAGGCGAGATTTATCTCAACCCCACAAACGGAGACAAGACCGATAAGGGCTATGCGTCGCGCTTTAGCCATCGTAGCGAAAAGGCTCGCCCGGGTTATTACGCAGTAAAGCTCGACGACGATGACATTTCGGCGGAGCTTACCGTAACTCGTCGAGCAGGCTTGCACCGCTACTCGTTTCCGAAAACTGAGCGTGCCAACATCATTATGGATTTGTCTCACCGCGACAAAGTTCTGGAATCGTACCTGCATATCATAGATAGCACGCACATCGAGGGGTCCCGCCGGTCGCAAGCCTGGGCCAAAGATCAAATCGTTTACTTCGTTGCAGAGTTTTCCAGGCCCTTTCTCGAATCGAACCTTGCTGTCAACAATCAGATTTCTCCGGGAACTACCGAGGCGCGCGGCAATCTCAAGGCAGCGTTTCGTTTCTCCACTGCTGATGGTCAGCCTGTGCTGGTTAAAGTCGCACTCTCGGCCGTAGGCATTGAAGGCGCGCGCAAGAACCTCGCGGCCGAAATCCAGGATTGGGATTTCGATAGAGTAGCAACCGAGGCCTCACGCGTTTGGAACGCTGAATTGAACAAGATACAAGCGACGGGGGGAACCGATACCCAACTTAAGAACTTCTACACGGCACTTTATCACTCGATGATTGTGCCAAATCTCTTCATGGATGTTGACGGGCAATATCGCGGCCGCGACTTTCACGTTCACACTGCTGCTGGATTCGAGAACTACACAGTCTTCTCGCTTTGGGACACATTTCGCGCGGCCCATCCGCTCTACACCATTATCGATCAGAAGCGAACGTTGGATTTTATCAAGACTTTTCTGGCGCAATACGAGCAGGGTGGGCGACTGCCCGTGTGGGAGCTGGCCGCCAACGAAACGGACACGATGATTGGCTATCACGCGGTTTCTGTAATCGCAGACGCTGCTGCGAAGGATCTAGACGGTTTTGATCGGGCACTACGCGAACAAGCCTTCGCCGCGATGAAACACAGTGCCGAGTTGCGCCATTTCGGGTTAGGCGCCTACGTGGACCATGGATACATCGCAACGGAGGAAGAAAGAGAATCCGTCTCAAAGACGCTCGAGTACGCCTACGACGATTGGTGCATCGCCGGGATGGCCCGACAGCTTGGCCACATATCCGACTACAATCGTTACCTTCTCCGGGCCCAATCTTACAAAAACGTTTTCGATCCCGAATCTGATTTCATGCGCCCTCGTAGCAACGCGGACTGGTTGACCCCATTCGATCCGCGCGAGGTCACTTTCAGTTTCACTGAGGCCAATTCATGGCAGTACACGTTTTTTGTGCCGCAGGACATGAGCGGATTGATTGAGCTCATGGGTGGCAAGGAAAAGTTTGCGCGCAAGTTGGACCAAATGTTTGCCGCCGAGAGTAAAACCACCGGCCGCGAGCAATCAGACATTACGGGTCTGATAGGTCAGTATGCCCACGGTAACGAACCCAGCCACCACATGGCCTATCTGTACGACTATGTGAATCAGCCCTGGCAGACGCAGTTTCGCGTGCGGCAGATCATGGACAACTTCTATAAGGCTGAACCCGATGGCTTGATCGGGAATGAAGACTGCGGTCAGATGTCTGCCTGGTATGTTTTGAGCGCCGCCGGCTTCTATCCAGTGACTCCCGGCTCGCCTGTCTACGCGATCGGCAGCCCGCTATTTCCCGAAATAAGTTTCAAGCTCGAGAATGGAAAGTCGTTTGTTATTAGAGCGCGCGGCGTTTCCGATCGGAATATTTACATTCAGTCGGCGAGTCTGAATGGCAGGCCGTACACGAAGTCTTTTTTCACGCATGGTGATCTGATGGCCGGCGGCGAGCTGATTTTCGAAATGGGCGCGCAACCGAATCCAAAATGGGGTGTAGGTGAAAATGATGTTCCGGTTTCGCGAATAGCCGGCGACGGGATTGTCCCCGTGCCGGTGGTTCACGCATCAGGCAAGACGTTCAAAAACCGTCTGCAAATCGACATACAAGGAATTAGAAAAGGCCTAAACTTTTATTACACCACCGATGGCTCGGAGCCTGCTCCGAAGTCTCGCCGCTTTACGAAGCCGTTCTTCATTGTTCGGAGCAGCACAGTGAAAACAGTGGCCGTTGACCGCGGCGGGAGGAGGAGCCTGGTCGCCACCGCCCGTTATCACAAGATATCTCACAACTGGACCATCGAGCTGCTCTCAAAGTACAGCCCGCAATACCCAGGCGGCGGAGACCTCGGGCTAATAGATGGAATCAGAGGAAGCACAAACTGGAGTGGCGGCGCGTGGCAAGGTTATCAGGGGCAGGATCTTGTTGCGCTCATTGACCTGGGAAAGACTCAAAACGTCTCACAACTGGGCGCCGGTTTTTTGCAGGACGTTGGTTCGTGGATCTGGATGCCACGTCAGGTCGACTTTGAGCTTTCTCTTGATGGCGTGAACTTCGTTCCGGCGCTGTCGATTCCCAATGACGTTTCCGACAAGGACTACAACGTCACGATCAAGCATTTCGTGAAAACACTCAAACCCCAACGGGGTCGGTACGTCCGCATCAGGGCCCAGAACTACGGAAAGATCCCTCCATGGCATGCAGGCAACGGAGGCGATGCCTGGATCTTCGTGGATGAGATCCTTATTGAGTGACAGCAATGCCTATGGCGCTGCGCCTACGCGCGCAGAGATGCCCCAGGCAATCAAGAAGGCAGCGCCCGCCGCTACGCTGCCAATCAGGGCAGTCTGAAGCGCGCTTCGCAGCGGCCGCATTCCGGTAAACCGTCCCTTGATGAAACCAAAGATCAGCAGGGCCAGCAGCGTTACGGCTACGGAAAACAGCAACGCAATAGACGCATCGCTGGTAAACATATACGGTGCAAGAGGGATGAACCCGCCGGCGATGTAAGCACCACCGATTGTTACGGCACTGGTTAGGGCCCGCCTCGGATCTGGCTTCTCGAGGCCAAGCTCGAAGCGCATCATGAAATCGATCCACTTCTTGGGCTGCCGGCGCAACGCTTCGACAATAGGCTGGGTCTCAGCAGCACTTAATCCATACTCCTGAAAAACCTCGGCCACTTCTTTCATTTCTTCATGGGGAATTTCGGCAACCTCGCGCTTCTCACGTTCGCGTTCCTTGAAGTAGTGTTCCGCGTCGCTCTTAGCGGCGAGATAACCTCCGAGCCCCATGGCGATTGAGCCAGCCGCGATCTCGGCCAAACCTGCCGTCACTATTATTCCGGTCGAGCGCACGGCGCCTGTCAATCCCGCGGCCAGGGCGAAGGGAACCGTCAAGCCGTCAGACATTCCGATGACGATGTCGCGCACTACCTCGCTGGCTGTAAAGTGGCGTTCAGTGTGTGGAGTTTGCGGCATACGAATCTCCGGGAGGACTTAGATAATCTCTCTCTTTGGCTTACGTCTCTTGTCCCATGGGTCCGAGTAGTATGGATCGGCAGAATGATCGTGCGGATCGATTGCCACGAACTCTTTGATCAGCGGCGAGTCGCTGTTTTGAAAATCGTAAACGCTGCCCAGGAAGGCAATCCTACCGGTCTCGAGAAACACTACCCTAATCTGTGGTCGCTCGTCTGCCGGTGCTTCATCAATTGAGAACCCGCCTTTGCCGTCGTTAACGGCGCGACAGTTTGCCAGGTAAAGAATCTCATGCATCTTCTTTGTGACGTAAATGGAGGAAACCTTATTGATGTCGCGAGCGCGGAAGACCAGGTCCAGCACTTGTACCGCCACGATTGAATCAAGACTGATCGTAGGCTCATCAAACAACATGATTGAGGGCCAGCCAATCAGTGCGCGCGCAAACTCGACCCGTCGCTTCATGCCACCGGAAAGCTCGTCGGGAAGCCTGTCGGCGTCGTTTTCGAGACCAACATAGCGCAGCACCTCGCTAACAGTTTTCTCGATTTCCTGTTCCTGCCAGCTAAATTCCTCGAGCCGGTAAGCAACGTTTTCATAAACTGTCATGCCGCTGAACAACGAGTCTTCCTGAAATACCATCCCCATCATTCCTTTTCGTAACGCGAGCAAATCCGACTCGTCGAGATTTTCAATTTCGCGACCGCTGACAAAAATCTGTCCTTCGTCAGGTTTCAACAATCCCATTGCCAGATGCAGAAGTACAGATTTGCCGGAGGCCGCCTTCCCGGTCAGCAGAATCATCTCGCTGCGTTCAAGTTGGAAGCTGACATCTACCAGCGCGGTCTGATCGTCAAAACTCAACGACACGTTGCGAAATTCGATTGCAGGTTGGGAAACGAAGTTTGATGTTTGGGAGGCCATTACTTTTGCGTTCCAGATTATCTGAATATGGAGGACCGCTCAATACCGATGGGGCTGCGGTACTGGCGAGCTTTGAAACGGTTTCTCCTTGGAGTGCGGTGGCCTGGCACCGCCTTGGTCGCCTGCGACCTATCGCAGCCTTTGCGCTGAACTCGTCGCAGGAAGAGGCCTTCGGCCGACACGGGCAAAAGCGGTGCCCGGTCACCGCACTCCAAAGTCTACGACTTAAAATTTTCCCAGCAGGATGAGTACCCCAATAACGATAAATGAAAGCGCCGCGACGCGCTTCACCCAAATCAAAGGAACGTAGTCGCCAACCGCACTTCCGACGACCACGCCAATCGCCGACACAGCGGTCAACGCCAGCGCCGACGCAATGAATACGGCCCACGGTCTTTTCGTTTGCGCCGCCATAGTCATCGCGGCAAGCTGAGTCTTATCGCCCATCTCCGCCAGAAATATCACTCCAAAAGTTGTTAGAAAGACGCGCCAGTCCATCTTGTTCTCCTTCAGTCAGTCAAGGGTTATGAGACTTCTCAATCCACGGACAGCTAAACCGTTGTACGAACGTGTCGCTACAGATTTAATCAATACAATCTGCAATACTAACTACGACATAACGAATCGACAGGATTGACATGATTCACAAGATGGAACCGCTGCGTCTTTCTTTTGGGAATCGTTTTCATCCTGTAAATCCCACATCCGCGGTCGCGATCACACCCGATAAGATCTATGCCTGCGGCAACTTTATGGCTTAGACTATCCATACTAACTTACATCTCGCTTCAACTTCCGTAAGTTTCAGCTCCAGACAGATGAGTCAACACTCAAACGAATTTCTAGGCACTGAACGTTTTCGTATTCGCCGGCGGCTGGGATCCGGGGGAATGGGCGTCGTTTATGAGGCGCACGACCGGGAAACGGACAAGGTCGTGGCCCTGAAGACCCTTACCCGCGCCGAAGCGTCAAATATCTCCCGCTTCAAAAATGAGTTTCGCTCTCTTGCCGATGTCTCCCATCCAAATCTGGTAGCCCTTTATGAGTTCATGGCTGACGGTCAGTACTGGTTCTTCACCATGGAACTCGTGCAGGGGTTTAACTTTCTCGAGTACGTTCGACCCGGTTATCAAGCCAAACACACCCAGTTCTCAAGAACACCAACGCTCCGCAAGACCGAACCGGGTTCCGGCAACGAATTGTTAGCCGACTACGAAGCGGAGACCCTGCAGTTAGACTCCATCAGAGGCTCCTATTCCACGGAGGATCCACCGGAAACTCCCACGGAGACTTCGCTATCGAAGGCGAAGCTGGATTTAAATCGCTTGCGAGTTGCAATGAGTCAGCTTGCGGAAGGTCTGCACGTTTTGCATGAAACAGGAAAGCTTCATCGTGATATCAAGCCTTCCAACGTATTGGTGACAAAAGAAGGACGCGTTGTGATTCTCGATTTTGGCCTGGTGGCCGAAGTTGAAGGCCAGGATCTTCACGACAGCGTCACGATTGCCGGAACGCCGGACTACATGTCGCCCGAGCAGGGTGCCCAGCTTCCCATCTCCCGCGCCAGCGATTGGTACAGCGTCGGCGTGATTCTGTATCAAGCTCTTTGCGGTCGCCTGCCATTCGCGGGCAAGTTTTTTGAAGTAATGATGAACAAGCAGAACTTCGATCCGCCGGCGCCGAGCGAGTTGGTTCGAAATTGCCCGAAGGACTTAAATGATCTTTGCGTCCAATTGCTGCGCCGCCCGCCGGAAGAGAGACCCTCCGGAGAAGAAATCTTAGCCTTACTGGGAAGGGTCGAGACGGATCCGCTGCAACGGCCCGTCACACCGTCAGCAATCTCCTCCATACAGTCGTCACCTTTCATTGGTCGCGAAGGCCAGTTGGGCGAATTCGCCGATGCGTTTGCAGTCACGAGAAGGGGGCAGACGGTGACGGTCTATCTGCACGGCAGCTCCGGGATGGGGAAGACAGCCGTGGCGCGGCATTTTCTAGATGAGTTGCGTGCTAACGAGCCTGGTGTCGTCATTCTGGAAGGACGCTGTTACGAACGCGAGTCAGTGCCTTACAAAGCGCTCGACGGCGTAGTAGACAGCCTCACGAAATATTTGTTGTCACTGCCCGAGGCGAGGGCTGA
Source organism: Acidobacteriota bacterium (assembly GCA_030854715.1). Classification (GTDB taxonomy): domain Bacteria; phylum Acidobacteriota; class Blastocatellia; order Pyrinomonadales; family Pyrinomonadaceae; genus PSRF01. Next base: position 79,017 of record JALYSR010000029.1, on the reverse strand, counting down.
AGCATTAATGCCGCGCGAAGTGCTGGCACTCTCCCGACTTTTCCCAGTGATGCTTCAAGTGGACTCTGTGTTCAATGCGCCGCAACGCGAGCAGGAGATTCCGGATCCATTCACACTGAGACGCAAAGCGTTTGCGGCGCTGCGCGAATTGCTTGGGCGTATATCCGACCGACAACCGCTGCTACTTTACATAGACGATCTGCAGTGGTCAGACGCCGACAGCACCACGCTGCTTGAAGATTTGCTCCGCCCACCTGATGCGCCGCCGTTGCTGTTGCTCTCAAGCTTTCGCAGCGAAGATATCCAGACGAAACCGTTCCTGAAGTCGCTCCTCGAGAAGACGGGTAGTGAGAGTTGTCGCGAAGTCCTTGTCGGCGCGCTTTCGAAAACTGAATCCCGTGCAATGCTCCGCGACTTGCTTGGCTCCCTTGCTTCGGGACTCGAGCCCTTCGCCGATGCGATTCTCAACGAAGCGCGCGGAAATCCGTTTCTGCTGGAACAACTAGCTCGCTACGCCATAACCAGCGATGAAACAGCAACCACCGGAGTCACGCTTAGCGTGATGCTGGATGCGCGACTTCGCCACCTACCCAAGGGCGCGCGCCAGTTTGTTGATGCGCTCGCCGTTGCCGGACGTCCGATTAACCCGGAAGTGGTCTATCAGGCGGCTGAGCTCACGGGTGATGAGTTGCCATTGATTGGTTCTTTACGTGCAGCACAGTTTCTGCGTACCGGTGGCGCGGATCACACCCTTGAGTTGTATCACGATCGGATCCGCGAAACTCTTGCTACCCAGTTAGACCCGAGGAAAGTCATTCAGATTCATCGGCGTTTGGCCCAGGCTTTGGAAGGCCGCGGCATCGACGATCCCGAGGCATTGTTTGAACATTATCTCGGCGCCGGGGAGCGGGTGCGCGCCGCAACTCATGCCGCAGTGGCCGCCAAAAAAGCAGCCAGCGCGCTGGCTTTCGATCGGGCGGCTGGTTTCTTTCGCCGCGCTCTGGAACTGGCGCCCGCGCGAGGAACTGAACTCGTCGAACTCAAGCGTGGGTTGGCTGAGGCTTTGGTCAATGCGGGGCGGCCCGGGGAGGCCGCTCAGGCTTATCTGGACGTGGCCCAGGGCACCTCCGCGGCGCACAGTTTGGAATTCAAACGTCGCGCAGCCGAGCAATTGCTGATGGGTGGTCACATCCAGGAAGGTCTCGAAGTCCTGCGATCCGTTTTGTCATCGGTCGGAATAACACTGCCGGGCGGGCCGAAACGCGCCCTGCTTTCATTGATTCTCAAGAAAATCCATATTCGCCTGCGGGGTCTCAAATTTACGGAACGCAAGGCCAGCGAAATTCCCGAAGCCGATCTGTTCCGCATCGATCTCTGCTGGACAGTTGCGGCGGGACTGGGTGCAGTCGATCTCATCAGAGGCGCTGATTTCCAGTGCCGTCATCTGCTTCTTGCCCTTCGTGCTGGTGAGCCGTTCAGGGTTGCCAGGGCAATGGCTTTCGAAGCGGCGCAGACCGCCTCACGTGGAGAGCCGACAAGAAAGCGTGCCTTGCAAATCGCCCAACGCGCGGAGGAGTTGGCCCAAAAGGTGGGCCATCCTCAGGCGATTGGGTTGTCCATTTGGGCCAGCGGTGTAGGCGCTTATCTGGTTGGTCACTGGAAAAATGCTGCCACACTCTGCGAGCGAGCCGCAGAAGTTTTGCGCGATCAATGCACCGGCGTGACCTGGGAACTGGCGATCGCAAATCGCTTCATGCTTAGTGCAATGCTTTATATGGGTGAACTTGGAGAGGTCTCGCGACGGGTTCCGGCACTGCTGGCGGCAGCGTTGGACCAGGGAAACCTCTTCGCGGCTATGGACCTGCGCACGCGGCTGAATCTCGTTTGGCTCGCTGCTGATGATCCCACTCGAGCGCGGGCGGAAGTAATCGATGCACTTAAAGGCTGGCCACACGAAGGATTCCATCTTCAGCATTACACCTCGATGCACGCGCTCGCGCAGATAGAACTTTACACGGATGATGTAGAAGTTGCCTGGAAGCATATTCAGGGGCAGTGGAAAGATCTGGAACATTCGATGTTGATGCGCATTCAGATCCTGAGAATCGAAGCGATGCATTTGCAGGCTCGGGCGGCGCTCGGTTCCGCCACACACAGCAATGAGAAAGCGCGGCGTTTGAAGGCTGCGGAGAAACTGGCGCAAAGCATCGCCGGTGAGCACGTCTCCTGGGCGACTCCCTTTGTTCACCTCGTGCTTGCCGGAGTGGCGTATCAGCGGGGTAACCGGTCCAGGGCTGTGGGACTACTCTCCCAGGCAGTTGAGTCTTTCGATCTTGCCGACATCGATCTTTATGAGGCAGTGGCGCGCCGGCGACTGGGCGAATTAATCAACGACGAGCGTGGCCAGCGGCATATCGCCGAAGCAGACGCCTGGATGGCGAAACGGCAAATAAAAAACCCCGCTGCAATGACGCGGATGATGGCCCCGGGATTTGATTAGGGTTCCGGCGACCTATAGGACCTATTCGACCTATAGGACCTATTCCGACACAGAGGCACTATGGACACATTAAAGACTCTTACTTACGACGTGACCGGCCGAATCGCACGCATCACCCTGAATCGTCCGGAGCGAGGCAACGGGATAACGTTTGAGATGCCGGCTGAACTGGCAGCGTGTGTAGAACGAGCCAATCTCGACGCAAGCGTGCACGTTATTGCTTTGTCTGGGAATGGCAAAGGCTTTTGCGGTGGTTACGATTTGGTCATGACCGCGGAACAAAGACTCGGCAGCGAAGGCGATTTAATGGGCTGGCCACAAGGGTCGCCAATGGATCCCAAAGTGCAACTGGCCAATCACGATCCTGATGAGATTTGGGATCCAATGCTCGACTACGCCATGATGAGCCGCAACGTGCGCGGATTCATGAGCCTGTTCTACAGCGATAAGCCGGTGATTTGTAAGGTGCACGGATTCTGCGTTGCCGGTGGCACCGACATGGCGCTGTGCTCCGATCTTTTGCTCATCGAAGACACAGCGTCGATCGGTTATCCGCCGGCGCGCGTTTGGGGAGTGCCGACCACGGCGCTTTGGGCATATCGCATCGGGCCCGAAAAAGCCAAGCGCCTTTTGTTTACCGGCGATTGCTTGACCGGCAAGCAGGCGGCGGAGTGGGGACTAGCCACTGAAGCGCCCTCTCACGACAAACTCGATCAGCGATTCGAGAGCATGTTGGAGAGAGTGGCACGGCTTCCGGCAAACCAGCTGGTGATGATGAAACTTTTAATAAATCAAACCTTGATGGGCCAGGGCCTTCAGACGGCACAGTTGCTGGGCACGCTATTCGACGGAATTGCCCGTCACACTAAAGAAGGTTATGCCTTTCAAAAGCGGGCCGGCGAAGTTGGCTTCAAACAGGCAGTAAAAGAACGCGATGAGCCATTCCGCGACAGCAGCTAATAGCGCGGCTCGCCGTAATCCGGTTCCTTATGATTCGTTTAGAAAGCGGACTTGTCCGCCGTCGTAACTGCAAGTGCCCTTTCTAAACGAGGTTATTGAGAGTGTTCTCACGAGTAAGCCTAAAGCAGGAGAGTCGGAATTATCTCGGAGAAAGGCATTCATGATCTTCAAGAGCCCTCACGCAGCGATCACTATTCCAGAGGTGAGCATCACCGACTACGTTTTGCGGCGCGCTGACGAGTTGGGTGACAAGCCCGCGCTCATCGATGGACCTTCGGGCCGCACGTTTAGCTACGGACAGCTTCGCGGTTACATCACTCGTTTGGCCTCAGGTTTTGCAAAACATGGCGTCACGAAGGGGGACGTGTTTGCGATCTACAGCCCTAACCTTCCTGAATATGCCCTCGCTTTTCATGCTGCTGCGACCTTAGGGGCAGCAACAACCATGGTCCCCCCGCTCTTTACAGACGAAGAGATAATCAAGCAATTAACAGATTCGGGCGCCAAATACATGCTCACCATTCCGCCTTTGATGGAGAAGGCGTCGCAAGTTACGCAGGCCACGGGCGTTCGCAAGATCTTCGTGATTGGTGAAGCTGAAGGCGCGATTTCGTTTGCATCGCTCATAGCGGATGGGGCAAATACGGCCACGGGGAGATTCGATGTTCAGATCGATCCGGGCGAAGATATTGCAGCACTGCCTTATTCGAGCGGCACCACCGGATTTCCTAAGGGCGTCATGTTGAGCCATCGAAACCTCGTGGCCATGCTGCGCCAGATGGAGGCAAACGACGCTTTCTCAGAAACCGATACGATGGTTTGCGTCGTGCCGATGTACCACCTTTACGGCTTGCACATCGTGGCTAACCTTGGCTTGAGCCAGGGAGCGACGATTGTGACAGTGCCGCGTTATGACCTCGAGCAATTTCTGCGAGTGATGGAGCAATACAAAGTTACCATCGCGCCGCTGGTGCCGCCGCTGGTGCTGGCGTTATCGCGCGCGCCGCAATTCGACGACTACGATCTGTCGTCGCTGCGTATGATCCATTGTGGCGCTGCAACGCTCGCCGACAACGTCGCGCGTGCCTGCTCCACGCGTCTTGGCTGCGAGATTCGATACGGCTATGGCCTCACGGAGGTGAGCCCACTGTCCCACACGAGTGTGGCTGATCCGGAAAAACACATGGCGGGCTCTGTCGGTTACTGCCTTCCCAACACTGAGTGCAAAATTGTGGACTACACTACGGCGGCCGAACTTGAGGCCAATCAGGAAGGCGAAATCTTTGTTCGAGGGCCACAGGTGATGAAAGGTTATGCCGGAAATCCCGGGGCGACAATGGATATGATCAAGCCGGATGGCTGGCTGCGCACTGGCGACATTGGCTATTGCGATGAAGAGGGAAGGCTGTTTGTTGTCGATCGACTGAAAGAGTTGATCAAAACGAACGGCCGGCAGGTGGCGCCGGCTGAACTGGAATCTTTACTACTATCGCATGCGGCAATTGCTGATGCGGCCGTTATTCCCAGTCCGGATGAGAAATCAGGAGAAGTGCCGAAAGCTTTCGTGGTGCTGAAGAGCGAAGCGAGCGCCGAAGAGATAATGGATTTTGTTGCGGAGCGTGTGGCGCCTTACAAACGAATTCGGCGCGTAGAGTTTGTGAGTGAAATTCCGAAGAGTCCTGCGGGAAAAATTCTGCGCCGCGTTCTGAAGGATCGCGAACGACGCTCGCTTGGCGGTGAGTAGTAGCCTTTTCGTTTACTCAGAGGACTCGAATGTTTATGAGGCCAACAAGGACAGACAGGAATGTCTGTCCTACTCAAACAGCGTGCGCGACCGCAAGCTCCGGAGCGGTCGAGGCCTTCAACAAGCCCGAGGTGAGAATATCCTCGTGCAACTCACCCTGCTTGTCAGTAACCATCGTGGGCTGGAAATAGCTTTCATAGCGTGAATCCACACGGAACGCCGGCGTGTACATATGATCGAGCGGCTCGGTCGTGCTGATGTAGGTGCGGGGGCGTGGCCGCTTCCTGGCCCAACCAAAACCTGTGAACGAGGTAGTTAGCGGTTGAGCACAAACCAGCAAGCCGGCTCCGACTGCGAGCACCATTTGCATTGCGGTCAGCTTGGAACGATAAATTCTAGCGAACGCTGCAGCATGCTTCAGCACGCGTCCGTGGTAGCCTTTCATACTTTGCAGATCATCCACAAACTTCACCACCTCGTCGATTGGATCAACCGGGTGCTGCAAAATAGTCGTCCCATCCATGTCCCTCAGCTTAGTCTCGGGAAGAAGCGTGCGGTTCTTTAGGCACTCGTAGAAATAAGGAGTGCCCAGAAGAGGAATCGAAAGGGTGACAAAAGAGGGAACTGTGATTTCCGGCGTGCCGGTTATGAAATGCAATTCACGGCGCAAGTCGGCAACGCTTCGAGTAGAAACGTCAACCATCAAACCGTAGGAAAAGACCACGCCGGCGTTCAGGGATTTGCTGATCATTTCGACCTGCGGCGCTTTCGTGTTTTGAAGTTTGTTGAAATTGCGTAGCCAGTTGTTGTCAAACGACTCCAAACCGCTGAAAAGAAGCTCGCAGCCGGCTTCTCTAATCAACTTCAGATTTTCATCGCGCGCATAAAAGTCGTTGGTGACAAGCGCGCCCCACTCATTGAACTGGCCCATAGCGCGCATCTCACTAATAAGATTCAGCCTCGCCTTGAAATGGTTTCGATCACTGCCATAAAAATTGTTGTCGAGGAAAAACATCCGGTTGCGCTTTCCTGAGGCGAGAATCTGCTTTCGAATGTGATCTAAATCGTAAGTTTGATAGCCGCGGCCTTCGGCAGTTAACGAACAGAAGGAACAACGGAAGTTGCAATAGCGGGTAGTCTCCACGTAACCGATGCGGCCGAGCCAGTAGGCCAGATCGTAGCGCGGCATCATGGTGTCGGCAACGTACTCCGGACCAAGGGCTTCCCTGATGACTTCGCAGAGTTCTTCGATATCACCAAGGCAAGCATAGTCAAATACTTGTCTTGACAGTATTGGTAGGGAACGCACCGAAGGTCCGCCGGCTACCACAATTATTTTTGGATTTTTCGTGCGTGCATACGCAGTCAGATGCAGCATGCGATCGAAGCTGTTGGTGAGACCGGTAAGGACGAGTACGTCCGGCCAGGACAGCAACTTTTCATCTTCCAGTGGTCCACTGGCGAGTTCGGTGTAGCACTGCACGTCACAGAGCTCACGAGAAAAGGCGCCGGCAAGATAGATTGGTCCGACCGCCTGCGGGATCTTCGTCGTCCTGTGAATAGGCTGTCGCGAATCGTCGAAGTAACAATTTACAATCAGTACGCGCTTACGCGACGACCTGGCGTTTGGGGTTCTTATGGGGGCTAACTCCGCGCGCATCGAATGTCTCCTAAACGAAAACCGTGGATGCTTTGTGCTATATCCTTAAATTGGCCCGGCTTGCCCGGCTGGCTACCAGCCTCCGGGGAGTTAAACGGCGAGGCAATTTGGTTGAAGGTGGCATCTCATGAATAGCGGGTACTCTACTATCTCGGCAGGTGTTAGGCAATCAAGATTTGGCTGAAACCTGAAAATTACCAAGGTATTACACGGAATTGGGGTAATTGCGGTGCTCTAAAGTAACTGGTCTACCTGGTTTGGGATGCGAGGTCTTTGAGGGCGTCTGATAACCTGGCGCAAACATTTGCAGCAGCAACTGAATACTGCCGGAAGTCGAAGGTTGTTACCAGGGCCACTCCGAGACTTGCTGAGGTAAGAAAGATTTCATCTGCTTCGGTGAGATCGCCCAACTCGTACACACCCTCAATCACAGGAATAAACTGTTTGCCGGCTAGTTCGATGACCGCGCCCCGTGTGATACCAGCGATCGCACCGGTGCTGAGCGCCGGGGTGTGAAGTGTGCCGTCTTTCACCCAGAAAATATTCGCCATCGTCGCTGAAACGATCTCACCGCGCTCGTTGAGCATGACGGCTTCGTCAAAATCTCTTGACTGCGCTTCCTCCCAGGAAAGCACCTGCTCCAGGTAGTTCAAACTCCGGATTCCCACCAGCGGCGACATTGTATTGAAGCGATAAGGCGAAACTGCGAGCGACATTCCAGCAGGCGGAACTTTCTGCGGCTCGCTGGTCATGATCAGCAAGTCGGTCTTGCGAGCGCTTTCCTTCTTTGGTTTCCAGACGTCGCGCCCGCTTCGCGCCAACAGGATCACACGGGCGCGCCCGTTGCGCACCTGATTCACTGCGACGAGTTTTCTGACGGCGTCGCCGACGTTGCGTTCGTTCGCTCCGCCGCAATCAACCTTCAATCGCTCGGAATGGTCCTTGAGGCGTTTCCAGTGTTGCGGCCAGAGGAATGGTTTGCCGTTATAGACGGCCACCGTGGTAAAGACCCCGCGGCCATAGAGCATTGCTGAAGACACTGGCGCCACGCGCGCCTTCGTCGCTTCCAGCATCACTCTGTTGAGATAGATTACGGGGTGCATCGTTGGATCGAGAGACTCAACTCTTTGGAGTGCGGTGGCCTGGCACCGCTGTGACCTTCGGCGACAAGACGCCGAATCGGTTAAGTAGACTCGAGTGAATGTGGTTGCGACAAGTCGGACCAAAGCGCCGCCGGGCCGGCGCACTCCAAGGAGTTGCGATTACCTAGGAGCTCCAAATCATTCTCTGCCTGCGGCCATCACTTCGGCTTCGAGCCTTTTGGAAAGGGAACTGCGCCAAACGTTTTCGAGTTCGCTAACCGGAATATCAATGGCTTCCTCAGCGTCCTGGCCGTTTCCTTTGTCGAGTTTTGTTCGAAGCCGTTGGCCTCCGACGTGACCGATGATATTTAGCGGGCAATTCTCCCGCTCGGCAAGGCTTTCCACGGTTGCATGCGAGGACTCGGGGAAACTAACGATAATTCGTGATGGTGATTCGCTGAAGAGCGTGGTGATGGCCGGAAGCGAAGCTGTTAGAGCGCTGGGGATAGTAATGTCAGCGCCAATGGTCGGACGATTCAGTGAAGAGAAGCAGCATTCAGCGAGTGCGACTGCGAGCCCACCGTCTGCACAGTCATGAGCTGAGTTGAGCAGTCCTGCCTCCGCCGCCGCGAGACAAGTCGTTTGCACCGCGAGTTCGGTTTGCAGATCTAATTTTGGCACCGCACCGTCGGCGATCATCTCCTCAGTCGAACGTCCTTCGATAACTGCCGCATATTCACTGTTGGACAGATCGTCAGAAGTGGTCCCCAAAAGAGCGATCAAATCGCCATCGTTTTTGAAGCCTGGCTGCACCACACGGCGCACGTCTTCCACCAGGCCGATCATGCCGATGACTGGAGTTGGCAAAATGCCGCGTCCTTCAGTTTCGTTATAGAAGGAGACGTTGCCGGAAACGACGGGAGTGTTGAGTGCCCGGCAAGCTTCAGCCATGCCGTCGATAACTTCTGAAAACGACCACATAACTTCCGGCCGTTCGGGCGAAGCGAAGTTGAGGCAATTCGTAATCGCCAGCGGGCGGGCGCCAACGCAGACCACGTTGCGTGCGGCTTCGGCGACAATGAGTTTTGCGCCTTCGCGCGGATTGGCGGCGCAGTAACGACCGTTGCCGTCGAGGGTCATTGCCAGCGCGCGTCGGGTTTCTTTGATTCGCACGACGGCGGCATCAGCGCCCGGCAACAGAGCAGTGTTGGTTCGAACCATGTGGTCGTATTGCCGGTAGACAAATTGTTTGGAAGCGAGGTTTGGCGAAGCTAGCAGCTTGAGAAGTGCGTCTTGATGGTCGTTAGGACTTTGGATTTTGGACTTTGGACTTTGGACTTTGGACTTTGGACTGGGTGAAGCCATCGGCCTTTCATATAGAGGAGCTTCGTCCGTTAGAAAGGAAACTGAAATATCCGCAACCGTCTCATCATTATGGATCACGCGCATGTTGTGACCGTCACGCACGCGGCCGATAACCACGGCATCGAGATCCCACTTGCGAAAGATGTCGATTACTTCGCGCTCGCGTCCCGAGTGGGCCACGAGAACCATTCGCTCCTGCGATTCCGACAGCATCATCTCGTAAGCCGTCATACCGGCTTCGCGCTGCGGAACTAAAGAGAGATTGATTTCTATTCCGGTTCCGGCCCGTGCTGCCATCTCACACGACGAAGATGTCAGTCCCGCCGCCCCCATATCCTGAATGCCGGCCACAGCGCCACTGCGCATCGCTTCGAGGCAGGCTTCGAGTAAAAGCTTCTCGAGAAAAGGATCGCCGACCTGTACCGTGGGACGCTTTTCCAGGGCCTCTTCGTCAAACTCTGCCGAGGCCATCGTCGCGCCGTGAATGCCATCGCGGCCCGTCTTTGCGCCGACATAGAGAATCGGATTGCCAACCCCGGTGGCCTTCCCGAAAAAGATTTGATCCCGGCGTACCAGCCCCAGGGCGAATGCGTTAACCAGCGGATTCAGGGAGTAGGCATCATCAAAGGCAACTTCGCCTGCAACTGTGGCTACGCCAAACGCATTGCCATAATGAGCAATCCCTCCTACTACTCCCGCCAGCAGCGAGCGATTGCGCCGCCCATATTTCGGGTGGTCCAACGAACCAAAGCGCAGACTGTTCATCGAAGCTATCGGTCGCGCACCCATGGTGAAAACGTCGCGAAGAATGCCGCCAACGCCGGTCGCAGCTCCCTGAAACGGTTCTATGAATGATGGATGATTGTGCGACTCAATCTTGAAGGCAACACACCAGCCGTCTCCTACATCGACGATGCCGGCATTCTCGCCGGGCGGCACGACAACGCGTTCACCCGTGGTGGGTAGGCGGCGTAAATGGATGCGCGAAGATTTGTAGGAGCAGTGCTCTGACCACATTACCGAGAAGATGCCCAGTTCAACGAAACTCGGCTCGCGGCCCATTAGCGACTTGATACGTTCAAACTCTTCCGGGGTGAGATTGTGGGCTGAAATTACTTCGGGAGTGATGGGTTCCATAAAAGAGTAGGCAGTATGCAGAAGGCAGTATGCAGAGAGCGGAAAGCAGTATGACTTCAGGTCCGAGCCAGCTTCGAGGATCTTTGGAGTTCCGGTATTTAGTCTGCTTACTGCGTACTGCTTACTGCCTTCTGCTCTTTACTGCCTAACTAGTTTCTCAATCTCGGCGCGCAACTCAGCCGTATTGACGCGGCCGAAATGTTTGTAAGTCACCTCGCCCTTGCTGTTGTAAAGAAACGTTGCCGGCAGAGCTCCACCCCAGGCGGGATCTATGGAATTAATTGCCGGCTCAGGATCCACAACATTCAGCAGATAAACGGGCATTTTGGCTCGCATCTTACGCAAAAACTTTGGCACCTCGGAATCGATGTCCTTCAGATCGTCCAGCGAAACGGCAATGAACTCCAAACCCTTCGCTCGATACTGTTCATCGATCTTGACAAGGTCGGGAAACTCGTCGCGGCAGGGGTCGCACCACGTGGCCCAGTAGTTAACAAGCAAGGGCCGCGTGCTGTCTCCCTTCAACAGCTGTTGGAGCTCCTGGGCGTTGATTGCGCGTGCCGGAGCAGCCGGCTTCACAGCAGGCGCGATGCGGGGCGCCCGAGATTGCGAGAGCGCCGCGGAGTTGAAAACAAAACCGCTGAACGCAGCGATGACGCCAATCGCCAGCAGTATCAATTTGGAAATGCGCAACATTTAGTCGGCACGCTTGATTGAGCAGCCGAAGGCGTTGGCTGTTGCCTTCGCGACTGGTTTACCTGATAGCGTTGCGTCGAGAGCGTCACGCAGCTCCCTGGTGGCGACCTGCGACTCGTCCCGGCTGTTATCAATGCGGCCGTGATATAGAAGCTTGTTAGAGGCATCGAGGAAGTACACTTCGGGCGTTCGAGTTGCTCCCAGCGCGTCAGCAATCTTGTTACCTGGATCTTTAAGAATTGTGAACGTCAAATGCTTCTCGGCGGCATGGGCTTTCACATCGGCGGCGGATTCAGAAACGTTGGCGTTGATCCCAACGACGTTAATGCCACGGGCCTTGTAGTCCTGAGCCAGTTTTTCCATGCGCTCGTTGTAAGCATTTGAAACGGGGCATTGCACCGCGATAAAGATCAGGACGGCGCCGTTTTTCCCCTTAAGCGAGTTGAGGGAATGCCCCTTTCCGTCGGTATCGGGAAGAATGAAATCTGCAATCGCAGCGCCAATAGCAGGCGGCGCGGGGACATCGGCATCATTGGTTCGCGCGATGCCGGCTACAGCGGCGATCGCAATCGCAAGCACGGTGGCAAGCATTAGCGAGACTACGGTGAGCTTCTTCATGATCGGCAACTCCTCTTAATGGCAATGGGAATGGGGAAACGTAGCAATGGAAACAAAAGATTAGCAGTCTGAGATGAGGCGTGGCAAGCGAGGGAAGTGAGGGAGTACTGTCCATTTGAAATCGCCACGGCAAGTATCGTTACACCGTTTGTCTGGCTTGCCATTCCAAAGCATGTAAGCGTGTGATATAAGCTCCCGCATTCCTCGCGTTCTCTCAACCCTCGGAGATTCACACTATGAAAAGAAGGAAAGATCAGGTCATCACCCGTTGTGGTTGCGTGGAATCTATCGGCTACGATGCAAATGGCAAATGTCTTGGCATGAAGGTTCGGTGGCTGGCACCTGCCTTCAATGATGATGAGCCAACCACAGAATTCGATCTCAGTCCTGGGCTTGTCCCCAAAGCCGAAAGAGCGCAGGACAATTGTTTAGAAGTCTGTATAGCGTACACTCTCGACGAAAAGGGTGTTGCAACTCTCATGTTCTTCAACACTCAAGCCAAGAACAACGAATGTTGTCCCAAGCCCAAAAAGCCAAAGAAGTTTTACTGAAGGCTGGGTAACTTTCCCAATGAAAGAATGCGTCTGGTGTGCAGTGTGTCACCACCGTAGGTTGAGCCCCGGTCGCTACCGCTCCCGATTCTGATAAGAGCGGTTTGAAACTGCCCTGAGCGCGGCGATGACGAGAACCATCAAGACTGTGGTAACCAGGGCAGACAGGAGACAAAACTGGCAGAAGTGGCCGATGACGAATGCCTGCAGGTAAAGCAGCCAGAGCGTCATGGCAAACATGATCACCACGATTAGCGAGAGCAGCTTGCCGGTCCAGCGATAACCAAAAGCCGCGAGCGTCGCGAGACTAAAAACCGTGAAGTAGCCAATTGCCCCGAGTAGCGCTAACGGTACGCCGCGCACTGTGGCGTAGGGGCTGCTGAGCACTTCCGAACAGCCGCTGACGATCGTACAGCGAACGCTCCGGCCGGAAAGGTGCTCGACGGTGAGATAGATTGAGTCTGCAAGCCCGATGAGTGAAATGAAGGCGGCGGCAGCGTAAAGTGGTACCGCTCCCCGGGCCGCTTTTGGCTGATTGGTTTCTTGTAGACTGCTCACACTGATGCAGGCGAGGGCGCCGCGCGCTCCCTAGGATAATCAGGGATGCGCGGCAAGCTCGGTGTTAATCAGCACCCTAAGCTTTTCCGGCGCCAGGGATTCAAATGGCACTTCACGGCCATTCATGAAAACGGTCGGCGTACCTTGCACCCCAAGAGAGTGGCCACGTTTTCCGTCCAGAAAAATCCGCTGCTCGACAGTCGCGCTCGTGGTGTCTCGCCGATAACGCTCAAGATCTAAACTGATTTTCGTGGCGTAGCCTTCAAAGATTGGCCGCACATCAAAGGCCTCGTGCCAGTCTTTTTGATTCTCGTAAATCCAGTCATGCATTTCCCAAAACTTGCCCTGTAGTCCGGCAGCCTCGGCGGCGCGGGCCGCAGCCAGCGCGTGCACATGAGTCGGCACGAGCGGAAACTCCCGAAAGATTATTCGCAAGCGCGCGCCGAATTCATGCTCCATCGTTTTCAGCACGGGGTGTAGCATTCCGCAAGGCGGACACTCGAAGTCGCCAAATTCCTCGAGCGTGACCGGGGCCGACGGAGGACCTATCGCATGCGGTGGGTCGGCACCTGGCTCAGCGGGACCTGCCGGGGTCGGCGTGCTCGCTGGAGTCGTGGCCTGAGGCCCGGGTCCTGCAGCGGGAGTTGGGCTGGTTGATTGTTTCAAGTACCACGCAGTTACAAGTGCAGCGCCGAGCACCGCGGCGATAAGCACAAACGGAAGTATACGTTTCATCTGGTTAAGAGGTTAATCAGAGTCGATAAATCGGATTGAAGGGGCTGATCTTACTGGACGCTATAAAACACAGTCTTGTCGAGATCGCCGTTGATAAAAACCTGCACTTTGTATTTTCCCTGTGGCCAATCCCGAGGCACTGTCAAATGCCCATGGACCACATTCTCGAGAGGTCCAGTCGTGTAGTCAATGTCTTTGATTTCCTGGTTTTTGCTACCCGCGGCATCCACGATCCACCAGGCAAACTTCATCTTCGTCCCCGCCTTTGGTTCTTTCAAGGTGGTTACGCAGTGAACAGTCCTGTCGCCTGGCGCGAAGGTGCTGGTTCGGTCTCCCGGAGAGCCGCCATCGTCCTTGGCCATATGTATTTCCTTGATAAAGCTTCCCGACCCCGAATCAGCCTCGGTGCTGGAGTTGGAATCGGAATCTGAACTGGAAGTATTCGTATTGGCATTCTTGCCAAGGCTACATGCAAGTACGACGAAAACTAGAAGGCCGGTTGCAAGCCAGGCTGGGTGTTGTTTCATCTTAAGCTTCTCCATGTGGTTGTAATTGACAAACCGATTTTGGTAATCAAGCGACCGCGGCCAGAGTGGCGGCAAGTGAACCAAAGATATCGCGGCCATCGCTTGAGCCGAGTAGCTCCTCACAGGCTCGTTCAGGATGGGGCATTAAGCCCAGAACGTTTCGCGACCGATTACAAATGCCGGCAATGTTATCGCGAGAGCCGTTTGGATTGGCTGCGTCGGTAATGTTTCCATCCCGGTCGCAGTAACGAAAGACAATCCGATCTTCGCGCTGAAGTTCCTGGAACGTAGGATCGTCGCAAACGAAGTTTCCCTCCGCATGAGCGATCGGAAGTCGTAGTACAGAGCCTTTACTCGTTTCATTTGTGTAAGGCGTGTCCGAAGTCTCGACACGGACAAAAACGTGTTCACAAATGAAGTGTAAACCGCGGTTACGGATCAAGGCGCCGGGCAATAGTCCTGCTTCACAAAGGATTTGAAAACCATTGCATATGCCCAGCACGAAGCGGCCGGTGGCGGCAAACTTCTTTACCGATTCCATCACCGGAGAAAAGCGAGCCAGGGCGCCGGCGCGCAGGTAGTCGCCATAGGAAAAGCCGCCGGGAATGATCAGCGCATCAAAGGAATTCAGATTTGTGTCCCGGTGCCAGATGAAATCCACGGGCTGGCCCACCTGCTTTGAGATCACATGATAGGCATCGTGGTCACAGTTTGACCCTGGGAAAACTACGATTCCGAATTTCACCCTTCAATCTCCACGCGGTAGTCTTCAATGATCGGATTAGAGAGAACCTCGCGCGCCATGCGAGCTACAGATTGGCGAGCTTGCTCCGGGTCCGCCGAATCCACGAGAGCAATTTCGAAGTATTTACCCTGGCGAACGTCACCGATTCCAGTAAAACCAAGCAGCTGTACGGAGTGCTGGATGGCCTTGCCCTGGGGATCAAGCACTCCCGGTTTGAGACTAACGTAGACTTTTGCTTTCATCTTTTTTGCCACTCGTCCACGAATTTTAGGTTCAGGCTGTTATTCATAGTAGGACATAACATTGCTTCATGTGTAGCTAATAGCATAATATCTGCGCCCGCGACTTTGGAATTCGTTCTTTCAGCCGATTAAAAACAGGAGAACACATGCAAAACCCGCCACCCGGACAACAGAATTATGGCACCCCGAGCGGTAGCCCCCCTCCCAGCAGCTCTCCATTGGGCGGCATGGATCCGAAAATAGCCGCGGCGATCTCATATATCTGGATCGTGGGGTTAATATTTTACCTGATGGAAAAGGAAAATAAGTTCGTGCGTTTCCACGCCATGCAGTCGATCCTTTTCGGTATTGCCAACACCGTAATCATGATTGTTTTGGTGATTGTGGCGACCGTGCTTACAGTAGCGTTTGGGATTGGCGGCGCCATGGTTGGCGGTGGAGTCGGCACCTTAGTCAGCCTGTTTGTCTGGTTGATTTGGCTGCTATTCTGGGTTATCTGCATGGCGATGTTTGTTGGCTTGATCTTTGCCGCCGTGAAAGCGTACCAGGGACAAAAATTCAAATTGCCAATCATCGGCAACATGGCCGACAACATCGTGAATAAGCAAGGTTAGAATCTATAGGGCCTATATGACATATAGGCCCTATTCCTGTCTTACTCCCCAAAAACTCTGTCAAAGATCGCGTCGACATTTCGGAGATAGGTGTCGAGCTTGAACACTCCGTCGATCTCCTCGACGGAAAGATGCGACTTGATGTCGGCGTCCTGCTTCAGCAACTCCTGGAAGTCTTTGTTTTTATCCCAAACCTTCATAGCATTACGTTGCACCCACTCGTAAGCTGCTTCGCGTGACACACCTTTTTGTGTCAGCGCCAGCAGCAGTTGCCCACTAAACACCAAACCTTTCGTTGCCTGAAGGTTCTCGAGCATACGTTCCGGGTGCACGACAAGTCCTTCAATCAATGATGCTGCTTTGTGAAGCATGTAGTCCAAAGCAATGCTTGAATCGGGCAGGACCACGCGTTCGGCCGACGAATGCGAGATGTCGCGCTCGTGCCACAAGGCCACATTTTCCAGCCCCACCAGACTGTTGGCCCTGACGATTCTAGCCATGCCGCAGATTCGTTCGGAAATTATCGGGTTGCGCTTGTGAGGCATCGCGCTCGAACCTTTCTGGCCGGCGGCAAAGCGTTCCTGGGCTTCATTAACTTCTGTTCGTTGCCAGTGGCGAATGTTGAGCGCAAACTTGTCCAGCGATGAAGCAACGATAGCGAGCGTGCTCAAGTATTCGGCGTAACGATCGCGTTGAATGATTTGCGTCGACACGGGAGCAGGTTGTAGCCCGAGTCGCGCACAGACTTTCTCCTCCACGATGGGATCGAGATGAGCAAAGGCGCCGACGGCGCCGCTTATTTTCCCTACCGCAATCGCTTTGCGCGCGCGTTTCACACGTTTGTGGTTGCGGCGCATCTCGTCGTACCAGAGAGCAAAAGTCAATCCGAAAGAGGTTGGTTCGGCGTGTATGCCGTGGGTGCGGCCTACTTGCGGCGTGTTCTTGAACTCAAAGGCGCGTTTCTTGAGCACCTCCAAAAGCTTTTCAATTTTTTGGAGCAGCAGATCGCACGCATCGCGCAGCAACAGCGCGTTGGCGGTGTCGACGACATCCGAAGAAGTCAGACCGTAGTGAACGAACCGCGCGGCTTCGCCAATGTTTTCCGCCAGGTTGGTAGTGAAGGCAATAACGTCGTGATCGGTGGTCTTTTCGATCTCCTCGATCCGTTCCACTGAAAACTTTGCTCGCGACTTGATCTGATCGAGCGCGTCCTGCGGAATAGTTCCCAGCTCCGCGTGAACTTCGCAGACAGCGATTTCCACGTCGAGCCATTTCTGGAACTTGTTCTGGTCGCTCCAGAGCGCGCCCATTTCCGGAAGTGTGTAACGTTCGATCATAAGATGCTATCCGCAGATTACACAGATTACGCAGATTCAGTCAGACAAAGAAATCATAGACAGTTGCGAAGTAGAAGAAACATTTGGTGCAAGCCATCATATCAAGCGGCTTCCTGTTTACTGATTTTTACATCTGTGTAATCTGCGTAATCTGGGGATAGTCCCTCATTTGGATAGTCCTTCATTTCAGCGCAGTTGAATTCACAAAATATAGCGCGAGCAACCAGTTATGATTACGCTCGACCAAAGTGAAAGTTTCCATGCCTTCACCATTCTGAAACTTCGTTCTGTAAGTAACAATGTAGACGCGGCCTTTTAGTGGCCCACTGGAATTCTGTTGCTCTACCGCCGACTGCAGCGTGCGGCTCTCAACTACGCCGAGTTTTGTTCGCAGCGTCTTGAAGGTGGAAACTGATTGTTCCAGGCTCGCATCCTGGCGAAATAGATCGGCTGCTTCCGTATAGACCTTTTCGTAACGTTCAGCCGCAATGTCGTCGCTCACCGTACCAATCGCAGACTCAACCTCAGCCGGCACAGTGCGCCGTTCGCTGGTGTTGCAAGAGATGCCGCCGAGTGTGATCAGGAGAATAAGCGAATACTGGAAGGGCCGGATGGAATAGAAGACATCAGGTCTGAAATGTTTGCCTTTCATCCTTCCGCCTTCATGCTTCATCCTTTCCCTAAACCTCAATCCACGGAGTCGGCTCTTTGGGAAACGACAGGCTCACCTGTGTATCGCCATGAAAAAGCGGAAAGCGCTCTTGCAGGGCAACTTCTGCAGAGATCTTCGCCAGATAGGGATTGTTCGCCCGCTGTGAAAGATGGGTCAGCACGAGATATCGAGCTACGCCATCAAAACCGTCACCGATCCAGTCCGCCAGATCTTCATTTGAAAGATGGCCGAGCCGCGAAAGAATTCGTTGTTTCAGTTCCCAGGGATAAACATCACAAGCCTTCAGCATGTCGCGGCTATGGTTTGACTCGATCACGATGGCCGCGCAACCGCGCAGCCGCTCGCTAACGAGCGTGGTGATATGGCCAAAATCCATTAGCGTGGCGATTTTTACACCCTGATGAGTCGCAGTGAAGCCGAAATTGTCTACGGCGTCGTGGGGAATCGTGAAGGGATGAAAGTCGATCTCGCCAATACGAAAATCCTGGCTTGATTCGATCTGCTCGACCCGGTCGCGCAGTGCCTTGCTCCGTTTCTGCGGTTCATCATTGCTAACGTTTTCGCGTTCGCTGACGTAGGCCTCGCGCGTTTTCGCGGAGATGTAGACCGGGCAATCGACCGCCGTGAGCAGTACGCGCAGACCGCCGGCGTGGTCTCCATGCTCGTGTGTCACGAGCACGGCGTCGAGTCGTTGCACATCTTCACCAACCATGGCGAGCCGGCGGGTTATCTCTTTGGCGCTCAGACCGGCATCGACGAGAACACGGGTCTCGCCGGCAACGATCAAAACCGCATTACCCGTTGATCCGCTGCCGAGAACGGTAAGTTTCATGTTCAGGAAATTAGAACTATGAACCGCGCCACTAAGAAAGGTGTACGGGAAACTTTAGCATTTAATGTGAGAAACGGCTACCGAACATTCGGTTCGGTACTGTCCTTTAAGACACTACATTCGGTGGTGCAGGGAATTGATTTTGAAGAAGCGCTCCTGCGTGTACCTCCTGGGCAGTCCTTTGGCGATTACGAAATAAAGGCCATGAATCGCTTTGTGACTTTCCAACCGCCCTCCCCCTTATCGAGGAGCACAAAATGCCCTGTCCCGCATAAACTCCCGCAGCCGTGTACCATATACATGAGCGCCTGATTGATCTCGGGATTGAAGCCTACACGTGAGACGCCCACAAAGCCGCCAGAATCAGGAAATCGCTTGTAGAATCCATCCCATCAATTGTTCAAGTCTTTCCATACACCTTCTACTTCTTTTTGCTTAACAAGAACATGATTGAGTTTCAAGTGAAGAGATCGCTGAGCTGGTAGATTTCATTATTCTTCGCCACGTAGTCGTAGATTGTTTCCTGAGAAACGGATGGAAGCTGTTGTTTTAGGTAGTTCCACTCCTTCTCATTCACATCTTCACGAAACGAGTCACGAACAGTGTGATCTTTAATCACTACCAGCTTCACTTTTGTTTGCGTGTCGAACGTCACTTTACCGCCAGCGAACATGTCGCCGATTACAGCAGAGTAAACAGCATATTCTTCAGCGGTTACGTCAGCTTGATTGACTATTCCCGGTGAGCCGAACACGACTGCACTGACCATAGTCGCGGTGGCTACGGCAGCACATATAAATTGCTTTTTCATTTCAACCTTTCCTTGGTGTAGCGCACCGAACGGTTGCGGCAATTTCATCCAACCAATCAACTGAGAGGGTGGCCATCTGCGCTCCGGTCCAACGATTTATTGGGTCGCCGCTACTCGCAGAGAATCTACTTCGGCAGGATTATATCGACCTCCTCATCTTTGCAGCAGACGGGCAAACCCAATCACCCGAGTTGCGCTACAGGGGTTTTCCTGCCACACCGTGATAGCACAATGTCAAAGGTCACCCGCGCCCGCCCGGCGTCCGGTGCACCCGTCCTGTTGGGCATCCGATGATTGGATCTGCTTCACAATCTCATCAATGCAAGGGATGTATTCTCCATCTGTAGAGACTTTGATTGTGGGTACATTGAACTTCAGCTCTGCATAACTGGCGGGGGGTAAAATTTCGCCTGTTTTCCTGTAATGAGTAACACGTTTGTCGCCGTGATAAAACTCCCGGTTTGGATTCTCTAAGCCTCGTTGGAGATGACGTCTTGCGGCCACTGCATCAGCAGAGCATAAAACAATCAATGGTGAGGCCAACTCAAGGATCTTCGGAATCCTGGGCTCCCAAACCTCGTGCTGAAATGCCGCTTCTATGACAACAGAGATATAACCCGCAAGATATTGATTCACTATTCCGAAGAATAACTCGGAGACTAGACCATTGGTGTCAGGTGGGAGTTGGTCGTGTTTGACGCCGTAGGTGTTGACATAGCCCTCTTTGATCTCATCGCGGCTTATGACTGGCATCCACAGGCGTTCCCCAAGCTTCTTAGCAAGAGTGGTTTTTCCCGATCCCGGCTGCCCTGTGATGATGATGCACTGTGGTTTTCTGCTCATGTTTCTGGATGTCAAACTACGCATTCTGCCGCGGATCTGCGGCACAAGTAAGGATTTGGTGATCTTATTCGGTGCTTCTATCTCAATTCTGGAGTGACTTCAAATCTTCAGGCGGGATCGATCGACGCGAAAACCGTTGAGGTTTCCCAGTGCGCCAAGGGCCAGCGATTCGCTAGTGAAGAACTTGCGCGCGACGCGTTGCACGTCGTCCGGAGTAACTGCCTCGAGTTTTTCGATCATTTCCTCGGGGGAAATGCGACGGCCATGGATGATCTCCTGGCGGGCCAGGGCGCTGACGCGTGCACTCGATGATTCCAGGCCGAGCAGGATCGATGACAGAGCCTGATCCTTCACCAACTGCAGTTCAACATCGGAAACACTCTCGTTCACAATGCGCCGCATCTCTTCCAGTGACAGGTCAACTACTTCGTCAACATGTTCCGGCGAAGTGCCGGCATAGATTGTGAAAACACCGATGTCTGAATAGGTGTTGCCTCCAGCTCCAACAGAGTAAGCGAGTCCCCGCTCTTCACGAATCGTCTGCCACAAGCGGCTTGAGGTGCCTCCCCCAACGACAGAGGCCAGCAGACTGGCCGCATAACGTTCGCTGCTTTTAGCATCAGGCCAGGGCGCAGCAATAATCAGATGTGCTTGTTCGAGCTCCTTCTTTTGCTCGATGAGAATCGGCGTCGCCGGGGCTGGCGATTGCTGGGATGGCGGACTTAATTTTGTTGTCTCGATATTTGGGGCCGCGCTGTCAAAAGAGCGAGCCACCATTTCCACCAGCCGGTCATGTTCAATGTTACCCGCCGCGGCTACGACCAGGTTCGGCGGCGAAAACTCGACTGCATGAAACATCGAGATTGCCTGTTGATCGAATGACGAAACCGTTTCCCTGGTACCTTCAATCGGACGCCCCAGTGGATGGTTGGGGAAGTAGGCAGCGTTGAAGAGTTCGCCCAACAGTTCGTCGGGCGTGTCCTCGACCATCTTCATCTCTTCGAGTATGACTTTCTGCTCGCGTTCCAAATCGGTCTGGTCGAAGCGCGGGTGTGCCAGCAGGTCGGCAAGCAGATCAAATGCCTGGGGCAGACTTCTGTCCGCAACCTTTACGGCGAATCCAGTCATCTCATGAGTCGTAAAAGCGTCGAGATTTCCCCCCAGCCGGTCAGATTCGACTGCGATGTCGCGCGCCGTACGGCGCTGCGTCCCTTTGAAAACAGCATGTTCGATAAAATGGCATATTCCATTGAGTTCGGGCGCTTCATGGCGAGAACCTCGCCGTACCCAGATTCCCGCGGTTACAGACCGCAGGCCGGGCATGTGCTCGGTCAAAACCGTGATGCCATTGAGGAGTTTGGTCGAACGAACTTCATCAATCATGGGTTAATACAGACTAAAAACTGCTCAGAATGAGTACAGCTCCGAATGCTAGCACGCCGGAAACCGAGGGCAAAATGGAGCGAAATCAGCCGAATCCATGGACGGTATTGCCTTAATTTGGAATGCGGTGACCTGTCACCGCTTTGCCCCATGGCGCTCGCCGCTGCGTTTCGTCAAAGAGGCCTCTGCGCAACGCTTGCTGCGACATGTGGGAGCGACCAAAGCGACGACAGGTCGTCGCACTCCAAATTAAGACACTGCCCCATGGGGCCGATTGCTTGACAGCGGCTTATTTATTGGCGGAAAATGCGACTATCCAGCGGTTCCGGTAAAGTCTCCTGACCGAACCAGTTCGCCTTCTGGGTTAAGGCGAGGCAACTTGTGAGTTCTCAAGCGGGCGAGAGAACGTTTTTAGGAGACTCTTCCCTATTTTGCGCAGACCACATTCACAACCGATTACTTCAAACGTTTCCACTGGGAGATGTAAGGAGGTTTCGTGAAAGAACGACTAGGGAGAAAAACATTCGGTCTGTTCCTGGTGATGTTATCGGCCGTCCTTTATCTGCAGGCGCCCTCCGCACACGCGAATAAGGCAAGCCTGGGGACAATCACCGGGGCCGTTCAGGATAACAAAGGTAACCCCGTGCGTGGCGCACTCATTTCCTTGCTGCGAGATGGCGCCACCAAAGTTATTAAACAGACACGCAGCGACGCAGACGGTCGTTTCAGCGCTCGCGTCCTGCCGGGTCGTTACGGAATTCGTGCCATAGCTGCAGGCTTCAACGAAGTAGTTTTTAGCTCCGTCGAAGTCCGTGCTTCGCAGGAGCTCATTTACCGTTTCAATCTCGAACCGATTGGTTCCGGCAAGACCTTGCCGGAACAGCGCAGAGACCGTGACGATGTGAAATGGACCTTGCGCTCCTCACAAACTCGCCGCTCAATCTTTCAAGCCCAGGAAGGTGAAGATCACGACATTCAGGCAGTCCTTGATTCTGAGGCAGCTAGGGAAGCCGGAACTCCAGACGGAGCCGCAGAAGATAGCTCGGCAGTTTCCCAGAAAGCTTCCGAACGCCGCATACAGGGAGTTGTCGAAACATATTTTTCGAGCAACTCTTATGGTCCCAGTTATCCTGCTATCAACTTTGCAATTTCGGCTCCCGCAACTGAGCGCATTGAACTGGTTTTTGCGGGACAAACCGGAGTTGGCCCAAATGCTCCCGAGCGATTCGAGGCTAGCACTCAGATCCGTGCCGGACAACGTCATCGCCTCGGAATGGGTCTTGGGGCGGTCCGCTTCTCTTCACCCATCTGGGAGCCGGTTAAAGATAACCAAACCAAAAGATTGGGGCAGTTTTCGGTGCGAGCCATCGACGAGTGGATAGTCCGCGATGGGATAGTTGTCGTTCTTGGTCTCGATTACTCTCGTTTCATCGGCGCCGGTGGTGCCAGCTCTATCAACCCGCGCGTGGGCATTCAGTTTGACGCGAACGCTCGGACTCGGTTGAAGGCAGCATACGCACCTGGCGGCGAAGAAGGTCAGAAGCTGAGCGTCGCTGACTTCGAAAATCACCAGGTTGTTTTCAAAGAAACCAACAAGAGACCGATCGCCTACATAGACGGCCAGGCCGTTATGGAACGAAGCCATCGACTCGAGTTCGGATTAGAAAGAGTCATTGACAATAGTTCCAACCTGGAGACTACCGCATTCTTTGATACTACTACTGGGCGCGGCGTCGGCCTGTTAAGCACCCCAATAACCGCGTTTTCGGGAACGACTGGTGAGACTTTCATCAATGTCGCGAATCAGCAGGGCGCGTCGAAAGGAATGCGAGTAGTTTATACGAAGCGACTGACCAGCGTGTGGACAGCTTCAGCAGGATACTCATTTGGTCGCGGCCAGCGACTGTCGTCGGGTAGGGTTTCGCACCCCGCGGAAGTTTTTGAAAGTGGCTTTTTCCAAACCGCGGCGCTGCAACTCGGCGCCGGTTTCAATACCGGAACAAACATACGGACGGTTCTGCGGTTCTCACCAAATGCAACTGTCTTTGCTATCGATCCTTTCGCAGGCCGGCTCGCTGTTTACGATCCGTCATTGAGCATTCAGGTTACTCAGGATTTGCCCAGCTTCGGTTTGCCGGTTCGCGCCGAAGCCGTACTTGACGCGCGCAATTTATTCGACCTCCAGGCAAACAGCGACAATGGAGAGTTACTTACTCAACTGGGCACGGGTCGTCGTTCTGTTCGAGGTGGCATCTCCGTCAGGTTTTAGAAGAAGAAAGGAACAAGCGGGAAGTTAGTTCCCAGTCCCACGGGCTTCGCTGTTCATTCAGGTTCCCATCTTCCCGTTTCTCCAAAATCTCGGAAAAGTCCAAAAACTTGGATAGATGACCCCTAGAGTCTTTGCCGGGAAGACACGCAGCATTAACAGTTGAAGAAAATATAGGCCATGAGCTTCAAGGTAATCTTACTCATGTCTTGCTCGCGACGATTCTCCGGCGCCGATTTGACCGAGCCTTCCTTACAAAGGGACTTTGGGAACATACCTTGCCTTTTTAGCTTTGGATCGGGGTATTCAGACCGTTCGCATTAGAAGTCTTCAGTGAAAAGATCAGTTTTTACAACTGGAACATGGCTGGTGCTTGCCAGTGCGGCTCTGTTGGTAACGGCGGGCGTGCTTAACTTTGCCCAACGGGTGAGGCACGAAACGCCGCCCTGGGATGGTGTGAGGTGGACGGATGCTCGACAGGGTATTGTGGCCGAAACTGTCGAACCAAACTCGTCAGGAGCAAGGGCTCAAATCCTGCCGGGCGATCACTTGATCGCGGTCAGCCTGGACAACAGAAACTACGAAGAGATCGGTAACGCCAGGGACGTGCAGATTTACCTGGAACAAGCCCGGGTGGGCGGCGAAATCCATTACTTAATCGAACGACCGTCGTACCCGCCAGAGAGCCGGTATTACTACGCCGATGTGGATAAACTAGATGCGATCCACAAATGGACTCCACGGGATCTCTACATCAATCTCATTGGACTGGTTTATCTCTTCGTTGGCTTCTTTGTTCTTTTCAAACAAGGCGGGCGGGCGCCGTTTGCTTTGCACTTCGCCGGTCTTTGCCTGGCGGCTTTTGTCTTTCATTCCTATACGCCAGTCGGCACCTACAGGGATCTGGATCTGGCAATCGCGTTTTTAAGAAACGCGGCATTTATTCTTTTCCCTCCGCTCTTCTTACACTTTTGTTTGGTTTACCCACAGCGAAAGCAGCTCTTCGAAGAGAAGCGCTGGCGTGCGGCATTGCTTTACGTGCCCGCCTTCCTTCTGCTGTGTCTTGCAAGTTTCGTATTCCTGCGCGGAGTGCTTACACCGCTTCTGCCGCCACTCAGGAATGTTCCCAGTCTCTCCGATTCTTTTGTCGCCCTTTTTTACAAGCTGAGCTTTGCTCATTTTGTCGTGGCGTTGCTTGCCAGCATCTTTTTCCTGGTCAAAACCTGGAGCACCACCAAGAACGCAGTTATTCGGCAGCAGATGAAATGGGTGATCTGGGGATCAGTACTCGCCGTCGCTCCTTTCACTGTGCTTTATGCGACCGGTTATTTACTGGGAGCAGAAACCGACCAATGGCTGACCGACGCTGCCGTGCTGCCGCTGATTCTTATCCCGCTCGCCTTCGGCTATTCAGTGGGTCGCTACCGTCTGATGGATGTCGAGCTCGTCGTGCGCCGAGTCTTTGTTTACGTTTTCACGACTCTGGCAATCGCCTTGATGGTAGGCGCGGTAGTTTACCTGGCCGGACTCTATGCGTTGAGCGGTGATCAGGGCTTTACTTCCGGCGAGCTTACTCTGCGGGTTGTCATAGCGATCGTGGCCATGGCCGTGATCGTCATGATTGCCGCGCCGGTAAAAAACTTTCTGCAGGAGCAGATCGACAGGCTGTTTTATGGCGAGCGCTACGACATGCGCAACAGCTTGCTCGACTTCGGCCGCACGCTCTCAGCTACGACTGCGCTTGATCCTTTGCTTGATTCGCTCGTCAGCCGTCTTCAGCAGGTAATGAACGTTGGCCGCGTGGCGATCTTTATCGAAGACAAGAACTCACCTGCTGGTTATCGTGTCGCTCGCGCCGCCGGCCTGTCCGCTGAGATGGTCGTGCCGCCTGACTTTCGCGAGATGATCCGCATCCGCTCCGCCGAAAGTGGAGTAGTACGGACCGATGATCTGGATCTGATTCCGGAGACGACAGGTTTTGTGCGGCGGGCGCTTCATTATTATGTTCCCTGCGTGGTGCGCGGCCGGATGGTGGCAGTCATCGGACTGGGGCGTTCGGCCGATGGCGCGCTGCTCTCCTCGGAAGATGTTGACATACTGCTTACCGTCTCCGGTTACGTCGCGGTGGCAATCGAAAACAGCCTGCTATATCAGGAGCAACAAGAGCGAGCCGGCGAGTTGAAGCTTCTCAAAGAGTTTAACGAATCGATCATTGAGTCGATCAACGTGGGACTGCTGGCAGTGGACCTCGAGGGCAGGGTGACTCGGCTAAACTCGGCACTTGAAGAGACCCTCGAGCTCAGTCGGGCCGAAGCTGTGGGAAAACGAGTCGAGGATCTCTTTTCGGAAGATTTCACCGATACTTTGCGGCAGGTGCTCGGCAACGATCGCTGGCGGTTAAAAGAAACCCGCAACATCTACAAGATCCATACCTCAACCTCCGCCGGCCGCACGCTTGTTCTCAACATCGCGATTGCGCCACTTCAGGATTCACAGGAGCAGACCGGCGCGCTGGTGGTGCTCGAGGACGTTACTTCCCGTGTGCGACTCGAGGAACAGTTACAGCAGCGCGAAAAGCTTTCTTCGATTGGCTTGCTGGCAGCGGGAGTGGCTCATGAAGTAAACACGCCGTTAACCGGTGTATCGTCGTATACGCAGATGCTGCTGGGTATGCTTTCCGAAAATGATCCCAAGCATGCACTGTTGTTGAAAGTCCGTCGTCAGGCTGAGCGGGCGACCAACATTGTCAACAATCTGCTGAACTTTTCCCGCACCGGAAGCGCCACCGAGTTTACGGAGATTGACATTAGCCGCGTCCTTGATGACACGCTGCAACTGCTCGAGCCACAGTTGCGCGGTAATCAGATTGAAATCATTCGTGCCTACGATCCTGATTTGCCTCGCGTCTTTGGCAATAGCGGCAAGCTTCAGCAAGTGTTTACCAACCTGTTATTGAACGCTCGTGATGCGATTCCTGCCGGGGGCTCCATTAAGATTGCGACTATTCCTTCGGAGGACCATTCGCTGGTGGTGGAGGTGTCTGATACCGGTATGGGCATAGCTCCGGAGAATGTCGCTAAAATCTACGATCCGTTCTACACCACCAAAGGGGTCGGGCGCGGAACCGGACTCGGTCTGGCTGTATCCTACGGTATTGTTCAGGAACACTCAGGACACATTAGTGTGGAAAGCACACCGGGTTTGGGCACAAAGTTTCGTATTACTATGCCGACTGCGCACGCGCGCGCTCGTTTGCAGGCAGTCGGCGACTGACTCAAGAGATTTTCAGATCTCAAATGTGAGATCCGTAAAGACACCGCAAGAGCACCGCAGCGCCTCGCTTTGCTCTTGCCTTTTTTTTGGCCTCGATCTCCCCTAAACTGATCCGCTTCATCAAACTGGGGGCAACCGGCATTGGCTGTAAAGACGGAAAGACGCGTGGCAAAAAAGGGTTCAGTATTAATCGTCGACGACGAAGAGATAATGCGTGAAGTTTTGGAAACGCTTCTCTCTTCGGAGGGTTACCGTGTCGATCTGGCTAAAACCGGCGAAGAAGGACTGGAAGCATATGGCCGTCGCGCCTACGACGTTGTCCTGCTCGACGTTTCGATGCCAGGTATTGGCGGTCTCCGCGCACTCGAAGAATTTTTGAGGATGGATTCCGACGCGGCGATCATAATGATCACGGCTTACGCAACCTTTGATACTGCGATTGCCGCCTGGGAGCACGGTGCTTTTGGTTGCATCCGCAAGCCCTTCCAGAACGAAGAGATCACCGCCCGGGTGGCGGCGGGGATCAAGCGACGTCGTAACGAAGAAGAGCGGCGAACGTTGAGACGGGCAATGAGTCGCGCGGTCGATCGCGGGGCCATGGTCGGTCACTCCGACGTAATGCAGGAAGTTTTTCGGCTGGTCGAACAAGTGGCGCCTGCTCGCTCCACTGTCCTGATTACGGGTGAAAGCGGAACGGGAAAAGAACTAATAGCAAAGGCGATTCATGAAGCAAGCCCGCGGGCGGGAAAACCATTCGTTACAGTTAACAGCTCCAATATTCCTTCCGAACTTCTTGAGTCAGAACTTTTCGGGCACACACGCGGCGCTTTTACTGGCGCGGTGGCCGCAAAGAAGGGATTGTTTGAAGTTGCTGACGGAGGCTCCATCTTTCTCGACGAGATCGGCGACATTCCACCCGAAACGCAGGTGCGCCTTCTTCGTGTCATACAGGAACGCGAGTTTACTCCGCTGGGTGACACGACTCCCCGGCGCGTAGATGTACGCATCATCGCGGCCACGAACATTGAGTTGAAGGAAGCGGTGAAGCAGGGAACATTTCGCGAGGACCTGTATTACCGCCTGGCGGTGGTGCCGATTGAGTTGCCGCCGCTGCGTGATAGGCGAGAAGACATACTGCCGTTGGCGCAGCATTTCATTGAGAAGTACAACGAAGAGAACGGCCGGCAGGTGTCTGAGCAGATCGCGCCCGAAGTGCTGGCCTTGCTCGAGGCTTACTCATGGCCGGGTAACGTTCGTGAGCTTGAGAATGCGATTGAGCGAGCGGTAGTTATTGCGCCGGGAAATGAGGTTTCGCGACAGTGTCTCCGGCCGGAGATTAGCGATCCTGAGTCAGTGATTGTGGCGTCGCAAGAGGGTGCCAGTGTTGGTGCGGTGCAAGACCTGGGACGCGGCATTAACTTTTACGATCAGGTGCGCCGCTTTGAAATCGATCTTATTCGACGCGCGCTCGAACAGACTGGCGGACATCAGTCGCGTGCGGCGCGGTTGCTGGGAATGAACGCCACCACGCTCAATTCAAAAATCAAGACTTACAACATCAGCCTGCGGCCGTAGAGCCTGCTGACGGGGGCGCCGCAGACGGCGCCCCTATGCAGCTCAATTTCCGTTGGCGTTTGTGTTGGTACTCGTAGATTTCCTGGGAGCTGGCCTGCGTTTTGGAGTTTTTAGTTCGACCAGGATAACCTCCATGTCGCTGTCCGAGAGGTTTTCAGGAAGGTGTTTGACGGCGGGTGTGAAAAGTGTCTGGCCCGCCTTCACCTCCCTCACTTCGGTTTTCCCACCAGGGTAAGTAAACTTAACGCGGCTATCCGTCTGAAATATTGCTACGAGGTCTGGGTGGGTGTGCATCACTGACTTTTCATGCGGTCCGTACCTTGCTCGCAACACGCGGACGCGCGAGTTTTCAGACTCAACTTTATAGTGTTGCGAATCGACTTTTGCCGCATCCTGTGCGAAAGCAGCGGGAACGGCCAGCGCCAAAACAAACAGAGCCAGGAACAATATGCGATACATGAGATGTCCTCCTGTGGTGGTGTCCAATAAATCGGGTGTACGAGGGTGGCGTATTCTTATCGACGATGACTGGACAAGTCAATGGTTAGTTTGAATCGACATCGCCAGGTGTCCAGCGAATCGAAACCCGCAAAGTTCGCGGTACTGACGGCAGAAGCTGCGGTGTGCACACGTTGCCCGGCCATGTGTGGCCGAAGTGCGGTCTTAAGCGAACTCAACGGATCGGTTGACGCGCGCGTGATGTTTATCGGGGAAGCTCCCGGACGCAAAGGTGCTGACCAAACGCGTGTACCTTTTTCTGGCGATCAGTCCGGGAAAAACTTTGATCGGTTCCTCGCCTCAATTGGGTTGAGACGTGAAGATATCTTCATCACCAGCGGCGCTCTCTGTAATCCGCGGAGCGAATCCGGAGCGAACCGTAAACCGGGCAAAGTTGAGTTGAAAAATTGTTCCTACTTTTTGCGGCAGGCGATTGACATAATTGATCCGGCAGTGATTATCACGCTTGGCTCGGTTGCGCTCGATGCTCTTAAATCGATTAAGTCCCACGAGCTAAATCTGAAAGAATCAGCAGCGAAGATATATCGCTGGGACGACCGCGTGCTGGTGCCGATTTATCATCCCAGTCCGCAAGTCCTGGCTTCGCACCGGCGCGAAGCTGAGCAGTTGAGTGATTACAAAGTGGTGGCGCGCGCTATCAAGTCTTTGGGTGGTTTAGATACGGCACTTGTGCCGCGAGAAACGGGGCGGACAAGTCCGCTTTCCAAACAAGCTTCTGTGTGAATTCTATGACTGAAGCTGTCGAACAAATCGCAGAGAGTCGGTCGGTGCCTGCGTCGTACGGTGACGTTTTGTTTGAATACGCAGCAGTGCGGGAGTTCGGCGTTGGCCTGATAGATCTGTCGGCGCGCGGTCGCATGCTTGTAAGCGGAACGGAGGCCGTTTCGTTTCTCAATGGCCTTATCACCAACGACATGAAAACGTTGGGTGAAAATTCGTGGATGCCGGCCGCGTTTCCGAATGTTCAGGGACGCTTGATTGCCAGCGTGCGTGTTGTTCGCCTTAAAGATAAAGGAACAGACAGGAATGTCTATCCTACTTTTTTGCTCGACACGGAGGCGGCCACGCATGAGCGTGTCATGAAAACGATTGAGCGATTCACACTCGCTGGCGACTTTCGCGTTAGCGACATCACGACTCAAACGACCCACTTGAGTGTACAGGGAAAGAAGGCGGCTAAAGTTATTCGTTCAGTTATCGGTGAGGAACCTGCCGGGCTAGCGCCAAATTCGGCGATGCAACTGACTTGGCAAGAGAACGAAATAACAGTAATCCGCGCGACGCACACCGGCGAGGACGGATTTGATCTAATTGCGGATGTAGAACGGGCGAAGGATTTGTTGGACGCCTTACAAGACGCCGGCGCGCGGCCGGTTGGTTACGACGCCCTGGAAATTTTGAGGATTGAGGCGGGGCTTCCTCGATACGGCATTGATATGGATGACAGCAATGTTGTAACTGAAGCTGCGCTCGACGACGCGGTTAGCTACACAAAAGGTTGTTATGTGGGCCAGGAGATTATTGCCCGCATCAAGTATCGCGGGCACGTAGCCAAAAAGTTGTTGGGTGTCGTCTTCGATCAGGCTGCTAAGATTGAAGCGGGCATGACCATTAAGTCGGCGGACGGTAAGGAGGTTGGACGAATAACTTCCACAACCTACTCGCCTCACTTGGGCCGTACGATCGCGCTCGCGTTTTTGAAGTACGACTACATTGCTGCCGGCACCAGCGTGAAAATCATTGCCAGCGGAGAAGAGATACCAGCGCTAATAACTGACCTTCCGTTTGTAAAGGCTGGTGGGTACCACGAATAAGTCCAAGTTTTTCAAGACCGAAGTGTCTGAACAACAGATGTCCGGCAACGATAAGCCGAGCGATCTCGATTTTGAACAGGCGCGTCTGGCATATTCGATTATCGAGTCGCTGCTGGCGCATACTCGCGTCGTCAGCGATCTGATTGCAGTGATGGCCCAGGCCCTGGACGAAGACACGCAAAAAGCTTTGACGCAAACGCCGAATTGGGCTGCTTATCTCGAGAGCCGGCGGCTGCTGGAGCGTATTCGCGCTGATGTGGAGAAATTTGCTGAGGTGATGAAAAAGCTTAGCGAGGATTAGTTTGCGAACTCATATGGGCCAACAGCTCTTGTAGCGCCTGCCTCTCTGTCTCACCCACTGAAAACTGTACTCCGTCAAACCTTATCGCAAAACTCTTTTGCCTTCGTACATTTTCACAAGGGTCTCATAAGGCATGCGAAAGACAAGACGCTCTCCCATCCACAACCGACCGCGCACCGGATGCTTAACAGCCCAGCGACTGGAACTCAGAAAAATCTCTTCACCGTCGATGAGGAAATCAACGTAAAGATCACTATCTAACAACCTTGTCTTAACGACAGTTTGCAGTTCAAAGTCGATCTTGGAGGGGTCTGAATTTCATGCCCCGGAAAACTAAACGACGGCGCCATGTGCAGGCTGTGGTATTTGTCTTTTCTCCGGAGATCTTAACCGGAGCGAGCTTTACCGCTGTGCGCTCCTTGCTACTGTCATAGGTCATTTCGATCATGTCGCGCTGTCTCTTGGGCTGTTGGATCTTGCCCATGGCAGATCGTTGCCATTTGCAACACAGCCAGCGTTAGGAAGAGGAAAAACTTTTTTCATGGCAGTTTTCAGAGGCGGTAAAGATTGTTCCACTTCAGCGCACCGTCATGATTACCTGGCGCTCGCGCCCGCCGTCAAACTCGCAAAGAAAAATTCCCTGCCAGCGGCCGAGCAACAGTTTTCCGTCTTTGAAGGGAACTGTCACCGACGAACCAACCAGGCTGGCTTTTATGTGCGCGTCAGAATTTTCTTCTCCATGCCGAAAGCCCATGCCGTGTTGCGGAATAAGAGTGCGAAAAGCGTGGAGCATATCGCGCGGCACATCCGGGTCCGCATTTTCATTCACGGTCAGTCCTGCCGTTGTGTGTTGGACATACAACACGATGACACCTTCGTGCTCGCCTGACTCGGTCAGTTTTTCCTGCACCTGGTCCGTAAGCTCAACCAGCTCTTCACGCGCACGGGAACGAACCTTAATCGTCAACATGGCCTCCATTGTAGGGTTTTTGTTACGCAAACTGTTAGTTTGTGGTTTTCATGCGATAGGACCTGACCCCAATAAGAAGACAGGCAGAATGCTTGTCCTACGTCAAAACAAAAGCAAGATGCGCAGGATCGCACATCTTGCTTTTGTATTGAAAGGCGAAAGGATCCGCCGAACCAACTCGGGAATAAGCCCGCAACCCAAGATCAGAAATTACTTCTTATCGAGTACAAAGTTATAACTCATAGCGCCTGATACTTTCACCGGCTTGCCATTAAGAGTCGACGGTCTAAAACGTGCTTTTGAGGCCGCCGTCTCAGCCGCGGCGTGCAAGGCGTCTGGCCCACTCTTGGCTTTGGCGGAAATTACATTGCCATCATCGCCAATCACGATGGCCACCGTTACCAAACCCTCAACTTTGTCCTTTTTAGCCTCTTCCGGATAAACCGGAGAGGGCGCCTCAATCAATCCACCTTTCTCCAGCTTGCCCTTGACCTTCTGTTGGTCAGAAGGCTTCGCTGGCACAGCAGGCGCCGCGGGCGCAGCAGGTGCCGGTGGGGCTGAACGCGCTGGGTGCACCATTGGTGTTGCAGGTGAAGCCGGGGCCGGGGGCGCGGCAGGGGCATCGATCTCCGGTGATGCCGGAACTGCAGGCGAAGGAGGAATAGCAGGCTGGGCTGGCTTACTTCGTTTAGACTTTTTACCACGGGAGTTTGAAGCGGCCGCGGGATCACTAGAACTCACGACGCCGTCGTTAAGCGTTATTGCGAAGGGCTCGGTTCCTGTTTCACTTGCAGCGGCGCTGGCGCTGCGGGGCCGGCTGTAAACTCCCGCGCCAACCAAAATGAGCAATGCTATTCCTACCAGTCCGCCCGCCAGCAGTCGAGAGACCGGTCCCGCTCTGCGTTTTGTTTTACCCGTCGACATAATGTTTTCAATCCTCCTTCGTAAATTAGTACCACTCGCAGCGCCGCTTACGCCGGCCACTTTCCAGCCGAAGCAAAACCGCACCACTTTGAGAATGCTTGAGGCGTAGGTTTCCGGTGCCCCACAAATTTCCATGACCCGTTCGTCACAGGCCAGCTCGCGCTCGTCAAATAATTTTCGACCGATAAACCACACCAGCGGGTGAAACCACATCAGTGCGCATAGCGCCAACTGCAAATTGGCGGTCAGATTGTCGTGCCGTTGAATGTGGATCCACTCGTGAAGCATGATGGCTTGTAACTCATCGTCGTCGAGTTCATGCGCGATTGATTCCGGTAGTACTACAACCGGCCGCCAAACTCGAAATACCGCCGGTTCAATCTTCAGCGGTGAAATCACCAGAGCAACGTCGTCCTTCAGGCCCAGTGATGTTTGCGCGCGCTTTAGTAGTTCCCATTCGCGTCCGCTGCGCACTGCCTGGCCCAGCGACAACGAACGCAGAAATCTCCGACGCCGAATTCCCCAAATCACCAGCAGCGCACCGCCGCCGCTTAACCAAAGGCCCGTAAGCGCGGAGTAGACTTCGCTATGATTGCTTGCCGCGCTTGCGACCACATCCATTTCGTAGTTAAAGGCAAGGTTTGAAGCTGGTTCGGTGAGACCACGAACGAGTTGCGCGTTCTGCTGGGTGCCTGGAACAGGTATAAAGAACGGCAGGGAATCAACACCAGCCTGTTGGGCCAGAAAGACGACGAGGGCAGCGGGGACGATAAACTTCGCAGCGGCGAGCAGCCAAAGCGTGTGGCGCATGCGTGCTGGACCGCGCCTAAGCGAGAGAGTGGCCGCGAGCACGAAGATCGCAAACAGGGTGGTTTGCCACAGATGGTCTGTAAGACGAGGCCAAAACCATAGGGAAGCTTCCGCAAGCCAGGCGAAACCGATTTTAAGGGCGGTTGTCATCTGCCACTCCTTCCCTAGTTCTTTTCGCGACGCTTGCCTTCCTTGTTCCTTTCGAGTGTCGCCAGCGTGCTTTCCAGGTCCCTGACGTCTTGAAGCGTAAGCTGGCCCGTTTCGACAAGTTGCGCCATCAACAAGCGCGGCGACCCGCCAAACACATGAAGCAATTCGTCAACCAGACGACTGTGTGCTGCCTTGCGTGTGACAACCGCTTCGAAGATGAGGGCATTGCCGATTTTCTTGGTCCGCCGCACCGCACCCTTTTCCTCCAGGCGGTAGATGATTGTTTGTACGGTCGTATAAGCGGGGCGTTTTTGTTCAGGTAGTTGCTTCTGGATCTCACGCACCGAAGCGCTCCCAAGTGCCCACACTGCGCCCATCACCTCGAGCTCAAGCCTCGTCAGCTTAACCTGCTTTGCTTTAGCCAATCGGCCCACCTTTCTCGTGATGTACTACGAATGAGGTTGAAGCTACTACAATTGTGGTTGGCCTGTCAATGGGAAAGTTTTGATTCATGGTTTCTAAATGTGAGCAGGGTTTTAGGTCCGAAGGACCGGGAATTAATAGCCCGTCCGTGAGGACGGGGTAGAGTGGCGATTAGTTCCGAGAGCGCCGAAGGTGCGTCACGATTCGTGACGGCCCTTCGGGCCTCTTCGATATCGAGAGGAGAGGGACCCCCGCCCTCACGGACGGGGCTATCAACACCCCGGTCCTTCGGACCTTAGGGTTCTGGACCAGGAATTATGTCGAGCGTTTGAGTGACCGGCAGAGCCGCAGGCAAAAAGGATTTTCTTACTGCGAAGCTTTGCGTTTGAGCAGGATCCAGCCGGCAGGGAGCGCGGCCGCAGCAAGAAGAACCTTGACGACGTCGCCGGGGATAAACTTCGCCACACTGATTTGGAAGGCAGTCATCGGCGATGTTTGCATCACTATCGAGAACCAGGCCCAGCCGGTCAGAATAATAATCACGGAGCCTACTGCCATCGCCACCACTGACGTAAGGAAGCGTTTATCCCAACCGTTCTCCGCAAACGCGCCGGTGACGAATGCTGCCGCCGGGAAGGCGACCAAGTAGCCACCCGTTGGTCCAAACAGGTGACCGAGACCGCCGTGTCCCCCGTAGAAGAAAGGCAACCCAGCCGCTCCTTCGATCAAATAAAAAATCATTGCCATCGCGCCCAGGCGTGAGCCCAACAACGCGCCAGTGAGAAGCACGGCAAACGTCTGGGCCGTGATCGGCACCGGCCCAACCGGGATTACGATCTGCGCCGCAAGTGCGGTTAGCAAACTAAACGCAACTGCCAGCGACACAGATCGTGTCCAGTCAAGCGGAGCCAGCGCGGCGCCGATAAGCGTATCGGGTTGAGTATATGTTTGGGCGTAAGAAGTCATGGGCCGAGTTTAGAGTTTCGGGTTTAGAGTTTCAAGTCTTCGTCCCTCGAAACACGGGCCGGCTCAGCCTGGAGCGTGCCAATGCGCATGCCATGGAACGAACGCCACACAAAGAAGACTGAAACCAGGAAAAAGCCGAGGGCCAGGATACGAGTCAACGTCGTATCGCCGTTGTTCCGACGAGTCAAGCTGACCGCGAGTTCCACCGCCAGTAAACCAAACAGCGTTGTAAACTTGATTACCGGATTCAAAGCCACCGACGATGTGTCTTTGAATGGATCGCCGACTGTGTCGCCGACCACAGTTGCATCGTGCAGCGGGGTGCCTTTTTGTTTCAGATCAACTTCGACAACTTTCTTCGCGTTGTCCCAGGCGCCACCGGCGTTAGCCATGAAGATCGCCTGGTAGAGACCGAAGACCGCGATCGAGATCAGGTAGCCGATGAAGAAGAAAGGCTCGACGAAGGCGAAAGCCAGCGTGGAGAAAAACACCGTCAGAAATATATTAAACATGCCCTTCTGAGCATACTGCGTGCAGATCTGGACCACCTTCTTGCTGTCTTCTACCGACGCTTTTTCAACACCCTCAAGCCGTATGTTTGCCTTGATGAATTCTACTGCTCGATAAGCTCCAGTGGTGACTGCCTGAATCGAAGCGCCGGTGAACCAATAGATCACCGCGCCACCCGTAATCAATCCCAATACAAAAGGCGCATGAAGCAATGACAAACTGTTCAGGGCCACTGAGTCTCGGAGTTGGCTCGTCAGCACCATGATGATGGAGAAGATCATGGTGGTGGCGCCTACCACTGCAGTGCCGATCAGCACGGGCTTGGCAGTAGCTTTGAAGGTATTGCCGGCGCCGTCATTTTCTTCCAGCAAGTGTTTCGCACGACCGAAATTCACGTCAACGTTGAAGTCTCTTTTAAGTTCTGCGTCAACATTTGGCACCTGCTCAATTAACGACAACTCGTAAACGGATTGCGCGTTATCTGTAACCGGGCCATAGGAGTCAACCGCAATTGTTACGGGCCCCATGCCCAGAAACCCGAAAGCCACCAGGCCGAAAGCAAACACCGGCGCGACCTGCACCAGGGAAGTTGAGATCATCAGGGAATCCAGTCCCATGGTGCTGAAGTAGTAACCGATGGACATCAGACCGACGATGCTTATGCCCAGCCAGTAAGCGGAGAAGTTACCGGCGACCAGGCCCGACAGAATATTCAAGGACGCACCGCCTTCACGCGAAGACGTGACAACTTCGCTAACGTGTAGCGATTCGGTTGAAGTAAACACCTTCACCAGTTCGGGAATGATTGCTCCCGCAAGAGTGCCGCAGGAAATAATCGTCGCGAGTTTCCACCACTGTGTTGGATCGCCACCGAGGGTTGGAATCGTGAGCCAGGAAACGATGAAGGTAATCACTACCGAAACAATTGATGTGATCCAGACCAGCGAAGTGAGCGGCGCCTCGAAGTTCATCTTGTCCGCATTGCCAAAACGAGCCTTGGCAATAGCATCGTTGACGAAGTAAGAAAGCGCGCTGGCTACGATCATCATGATGCGCATGATGAAGATCCAGACCAGTAATTGCACCTGGACCCGTGCATCGGGCACGGCCAGCAGAATGAACGTGATCAGCGCCACTCCGGTGACGCCGTAGGTTTCAAAACCATCGGCACTGGGCCCGACTGAATCACCGGCGTTGTCACCCGTGCAGTCGGCAATCACCCCCGGATTGCGTGCGTCGTCTTCCTTAATTTTGAAGACGATCTTCATAAGGTCAGCACCGATGTCGGCAATCTTAGTGAAAATACCGCCGGCAATACGTAGTGCCGCCGCGCCGAGCGACTCGCCAATTGCGAAACCGATGAAACACGGACCGGCATAATCGCCGGGGATGAAAAGCAGGATGCACAGCATGATTAGCAACTCAACGCTGATTAGCATCATGCCGATACTCATGCCGGCTTTAAGCGGAATGGCGTAAAGTGGAAACGGTTTTCCTTCAAGGCTGGCGAACGCTGTGCGGGAGTTGGCAAAAGTGTTGACACGAATGCCAAACCACGCCACACCATAACTGCCGGCAATCCCCACGAGACTGAAGGCGAGAATGATCGCCACCCGCAGCGGCTCCATCTGTGACAACACGCCAAAATAAAGAATGATGACGACCGCGATGAAGGCCTCGAGGATCAGGATGAATTTCCCCTGCGTGATCAGATAGGTCTTGCACGTTTCATAAATCAGTTCCGAGACCTCGCGCATGGCGCGGTGCACTGGCAGCTTTTTCAAGTTCATGTACATCGCGAGGCCAAAGCCGAGGCCGAGCAGGCAGACGACAATTCCGCCGAGTAACAATCTGTGGCCGTCAATACCACCGAAGAAAGTCACATTCGAGAGATCTGGCAGTATCAGGCTTGCCTCCCCACCCTCGTGCGATTGAGCAAATACGGGCGACGCATAAAAAGCGATACCTGCCAGCATGGTGGCGGCGGTCAGCCCTAAACGACGAACGCGACGGGCGCTATAGGCAACTGAACTCAACAACGATGAGTGTTTGACAGCCATTTGGTTAGTGTTCTTCTTTGCAATAAATAACGCTGCCAAACAAATTGTTAGCAGGCTGATAAATGAGATCAGCGATATTTCCACGATTGTGTGATTCCTTTCGGTCGTTTAATAGCGGCGAGATTGATGTCCGCCAACCCTGCTCGTATCCACAATTCGACACCTGAAGTGCATTCCAGCGCGCACGGTGTGGGCGGATAGTCTTCTTAAGAACCGCGTATTATTGCCGATTTACGTGGGAACTGTCCAATCGGGTCCAGGTGGCGGCGAACGTTCATAAGGCGGGACTAACCGGTCCCTCGGCAAGGTTTGCCGGACTCAAAGCTTCCGGTCGTTTGCCCATGCCGAACCAACGTCGAATCGAATCAACCAGAATGATCACGGCGGCAGCCATGATGATGGCGGTGAGAAAAGTGTTGATGTAACCCTGAACGGCTGTCTCCGGCTTTTGTGACAAGGGCCAGAAGATGTCCGTAATCGACTCCCATCCAGCGACCAGTGTTGTGGTGCCAACGAAGCTGAGCGGAAGTATTGTTACCCAACTGTACCTGGCTTTCCCCGAGTTGATGAGAATAGTGGTGGCGACGCAGAGCGCCACCGCAGCCAGAAGTTGATTCGCGATTCCAAACATCGGCCAGATGGTTGAGATCGATCCCGACCAGATGAAGGCCGCCCAGGCGGCAACTACCAGCGCAGATGTGATAACTGAGCCGGGCAGCCAGTTTGGCTCTTCGAGTTTGGGATGGAAGCGGCCGCCAAACTCACCCACCAGAAAGCGCGCCACACGCGTGCCGGTATCGATCGTAGTCAGAATGAATAGCGCTTCAAACATGATTGCGAAGTGATACCAGTACTTCATCAGGCCCCGTAGACCGGGAATGCCGTCGAAGATTTTCGCGATACCGAGTGCTAATGTGACGGCCCCTCCAGTTCGCCCGCGTAGGTTCTTCTCGCCTGACTCCTGTTCCAGTCGGTCAATTTCCTGCGGCTGCAGGTTAA
Organism: Acidobacteriota bacterium; assembly: GCA_030854715.1. Taxonomy (GTDB): domain Bacteria; phylum Acidobacteriota; class Blastocatellia; order Pyrinomonadales; family Pyrinomonadaceae; genus PSRF01. The sequence continues at coordinate 39,844 of JALYSR010000029.1, read as the reverse complement.
AGCCCTGTGCACTGTGTTCATCAACCATCCTCACGTAGGCGGCTTTTTGTGCGTCTGTTTTCTGCGCAGTATTGATGGCGAAGTAGTCGCCGGGGAAGAGCGATGTTGCCGCAATTAAAGCGACTACGCCGACGATGCCTTCCATCAACATCGAGCCATAGCCAATCATGCGGGCGTCAGACTCTTTGGCAATCATCTTTGGCGTGGTCCCGGAAGATATCAACGCGTGAAAACCTGAAATTGCTCCGCAGGCGATGGTGATGAATACGAACGGATAAAGTTTGCCGGGAATCACCGGCCCACCGCCATGCGTGAACGGCGTTAGCGCCGGCATGTTAAGGTTCGGATGGACCAGAATCACGCCAATGATGAGGAACGCAATCGTGCCGATCTTTAAGTAGGAAGAGAGATAGTCGCGCGGGCAGAGGAGCATCCAAACGGGCAACACCGAGGCAATGAAGCCATAAGCTGCCATTAAGATCGTCACAGTGTTCCGCGAAAATGTGAACGTTTGCGCGAACGACGACTCCGCAACCCGTCCTCCTAAATAAACTGCCGCCAAAAGCCCGATAACGCCGATCACGCTCGCTTCAACAATCTTGCCTTTGCGGAAGCGGTACATGTAAAGGCCCATGAACAGGGCGAGCGGAATTGTGAAACCAACTGTGAACGTCCCCCAGGGAGATTCCGCGAGCGCATTAACCACGACCAGGCCCAGGCCGGCGAGCGCGATGACAACGATGAAAAGGATTGCCGTGCCGGCAACAAATCCAGATAACGGGCTAATCTCAGTGCGGGCCATCTCAGCCAGAGACTTTCCGCGGCGACGAATGCTGCCCACCAGGATCATGAAATCGTGGACCGCACCGCCGAGGCAGACACCCATAACCAGCCATAGCAATCCCGGCAGGAAACCAAACTGCGCCGCCAGCACCGGGCCAATTAGAGGGCCTGCGCCCGAAATAGCTGCGAAGTGATGACCAAACAGAACCCATTTATTCGTCGGATAATAGTTGTGGCCGTCGAACATTGTCTGCGACGGCACTGGGCGGGAATCATCAAGCGCCAGGACTTTCGCGGCGATGAAAGCTGAGTAATAGCGATAGGCGATCGCCATCACACAGAGAGTGCCGATGATGATGGGAAGGGCATTCATAACAGAGGGTACTGTCCCAAATTCAGTTAGTTCAAAACCTGGGACTAACGAGATCCGAGCACGCTTTCGTCATCTTTGTTTCTCACCTGTTGACTGCGTTGAAGTGCCTACAAGCCAGCCAATGATTCCGAAAACCAATCCCACCCCAATGCAGGTGAAGGAAATGATCGTTCGCTTGCCTTCGGCCAGGCCGCTCATCATTTTTCCATAGAGCTCGCTCAGGCTGGCATCATGCGGGATAGTGAACAGGCCGATGGCAACCAGAAAAAAGCCCAGTCCCGACAGCTTTAGCCCCGACGTCGTTACCGGAGGTCGACCAAACTTTCGACCCAACTCACTCCGCGCGTAACCGTAGGAAAGATAGATCGACAAACCTAACATCAGCCACGCAACGAAGCGCCACCACGAAGTGGGCGGCAGGTAGTACATTAGAAAGACGCACGAGACGGCGCCCATCATCGGCAATAACCAAGCGCCGAAGGGCACCTTGAACGGTCGATGTCTCGCTGGATCTTTGTAACGCAGAATGGTGATTCCAATACATACCAACACAAACGCGAACAGCGTCCCAATATTGGTTAGATCAACCATCTCGTCGATGCTCATCACTGCCGCAAAGAGACCGACAATGACGCCGGTCAAGATTGTAGTGACGTGCGGCGTCTTAAACTTCGGGTGCACCTTGGCGAACACCGGCGGCAACAGTCCATCGCGAGCTATCGAGAAAAAGATGCGAGGTTGTCCGAGTTGAAAGACGAGCAAGACCGCCGTATGTGCGACAACCGAACCGAAGTCGACAATTGCGCTGGCCCACTTCGCGTTTGGCGCGGCGTGGTGAAGCGCCATCGTCAGCGGCTCGGCTTGCTCAGTTGCTAGCCGATGCACAAGCTCCGGGTACGGCATCACACCGGTAAACACGGCGGCTACGACCACGTAAAAGATCGTGCAGATAATTAGCGAGGCGATGATGCCGATCGGCAGATCGCGCGCCGGGTTCTTTGTCTCCTCCGCCACCGTGGAAACCGCGTCGAAGCCGATATAGGCGAAGAACACTACCGCGGCCCCGGCAAATGTGCCTGCCCACCCGGTTGGTTGAAACGGGTGCCAATTCTTCGCCATGCTGGAGGGCGAAACCATGTAGAACAGAAAGCCGATGAAGAAAAGCAGCACCACTATCTTCACCGTCACCATCACCGCGTTGAATTCCGCCGACTCCTTGATCCCCCAGACCAGAACGATGGTAATCAAGGCGACGATACCGAACGCGAGTAAATTGAAAACTATCGGGATGCCAAAAACATGAGGAGCACTCTCGATAAGGCCGGGGATTTTCCTGGCTGTGCGGAAATCAGTTGACAGCCACTGCGGTATGTCTACCCCGAGGGCATCATGCATAAACGATCGAAAATAGTTGGCCCAACTGATCGCGACCGCCACATTGCCGATGGCATATTCCAGTATCAGGTCCCAACCGATGATCCATGCAACTAATTCACCAAGAGTGGCATAAGAATAAGTGTATGCCGAACCAGAGATGGGTACCATGGCCGCCATCTCGGCGTAACACAGCGCTGTAAAGGCGCAAACTACCGCTGTGATCCCAAACGAAAGCATCAGCGAGGGGCCGGCGCCCGGCCGCGCAGCGTCACCTGCCGCAGCCGTGCCTACCGTGGCAAATATGCCGGCACCGATAATCGCGCCAATGCCGAGCAGCGTAATGTTAAGTGGACCCAGGGTCCGCTTCAGCGAGTGCTCTTCGTCACCTAATGCCGCCAGAATGTCGTCGAGGTTTTTGGTGCGAAAGATTCCTTTAAGCAAGATGCCGCCTCCACCATTGGGATTTCGATCGTGATCTTACTTGCTGTCGCCCCTGATTGAAGAAATGCTTGCGGAGTTTGGCATGGAACGGAGAAAAAAATCCAGCAAAACAAATTGGGCGAAAGGGAAAAGGAAGAGAACGAAAAGGGAAGGGTAAATTTTGTCGAGGGCTTTGTTACCCCACTTGTCCTCGAGATCCTGCCGCTCCTCGCTATTTTGCCGGCAGTTTTTTCTGATAGACTTCGTCACGAAGCGAAATCACAGTCAGTAGACAGTAGTCCGTTGTCAGTGGCCGTTCTTGTCTATAGCTACGGACGGGCTACTGATAAACCGATCACTGGCTACTGGCGGTTGACTACACCCAAACTGACAAAGGTTTCATTTGCATGTATCCGTTCCGAAATATTTTATTCCCAACTGATTTCACTCCCCACGCCCGTGCTGCCTTGAAGTATGCGGCGGCGTTTGCACGCAGCGGCGGCGGCCGGGTGGTGCTGTTCAGCGTCCAGAGCGCTACGGTTCCCGCCAATTTGCTCACGTTGCCGGAGCGTATCTTTGAAGAACAGGAAAATAAGTGGCTACTCCAACTGCGCACCGAGGTACGGAGTCTGTTGGCCGATCCGCTGTTCGATGGACTCGAGGTGGAACCGGTTATAGTCGAGGGGGAATCGGCACCACAGATTGCGAAGGCAGTCCGAGACTACGACATCGATCTGGTAACGGTAGTGACTCACGGGCGCAAGGGACTCTCTCGCGCACTTTGGGGTTCGACGGCGGAGGAGATCATCGCCGAAGCTCCTTGCCCTGTGCTTACAATTCGTCCCCCGCAGCATGATTTCGTGGAACACAAAGGTGGCCGCAGCGAGGTGCGTCTGAATCGCCTGCTGCTTTCGACAAACTTTCGGCCGTCGTCGGCGGCTGCGACACTGGTGGCTACGCAACTGGCACATCAAACGGGAGCAGAGCTTCACGTTGTTTATGTTATTGGAGACTACCTGGAACAGATCTCCGTAATGTTTCCGGAAGGCGGCCTCAACGCGATTTCCCGTTTGCGCAGCTACGTGCAGGAACGGATGGCCCAACTCTCTCGTGGAGATGGAGCCCGGGCCATTCCGCATATCGCCGAAGGCCGGCCTTATGAGGAGATCGTTCGCCTGGCTGCCGAGAAGGACGCCGATTTGATTGTCATCGGCACAAACGTTCACGCGTCACTTTTTGGCGGCACGCCGGTTCTCGGATCGGAAATCGAACGCGTTGTAAGAAATTCGCCGTGTCCCGTGCTTTGCGTGCCGGCGGCACGAGTGGTGACGCCGCTTCCCGCACTCATCACCCAGCCGGTTAGTTAAAAACAAAATAAAAAGCGAGGTCGGAGTATTCTCCGCCTCGCGTCTTATTCGTTCCTATACCGCAAAAAAATCTTACTGCGTCACCAATTGCAAACGACCGTCAGGGAGCTTCACAGCAAACACGCTGCGTTCATACATTGATAGCGGTGTTGATTCCCTGTTTTGCACCGCCGCCACCTGATCGCGCGTGAGACTGTTGGCGTTGCGGAAAGCCAGCGGATCTCTAATCAAGTCGTAGCGCCGGCTTATCCTTCGCACATATTCCTGCGTTTCACTGTAAGGCGGAATTCGATAACCATACTTCATCACCGCGCCTTCCCCGGCGTTGTATCCGGCCAGCGCCAGTTGAACGTCGCCGTCAAACATGTCCAGCAGAAGACGTATGTAGCGAGTCCCACCTTCGATATTCTGTCGCGGATCCCAAATGCTGCTGACGCCGAATCGCAGGGCCGTGCCCGGCATCAACTGCATCAGACCTCGCGCACCTTTGTTTGACATCGCCCGGGGTTTGAACGTCGATTCCTGATGCATGATGGCGTAAAGCAGAAGCGGATCGACCGAATTGCGACGGCCGGAATCGAGTATGTAACTGTCGATAGTCGGATCGCCGGTTGTGAAGCCGCTCAACGTGCCAGTCCAGTTCATGCTGGTCGTGTGAGTCAAAGGCGTTCTTGACGGCGAATAGTTGAAATTAGTCGAACGTGGCAGTCGTCCCTTGCGGATCTGTTTGGCAGGAGCTGGGGCAGGCGGGGTGACGACGCGCACGCCGTTGACCAGGTCAAAGTTGTCGACGCGATAAGTGGATCCACTCGACTCACTTTGAGCGAAGGCGGGTAAAGCAGATAGGAGAACAAAAGCAACAGCCAGGGGGAAATTTTTCATGCAAATGCTTTCGAACCAGAACGATTTTTACTCTGTTAGGGCGGGAGTCTTGTCTACGAAAAGCAGCGTAGGTGTGAAGCACTTTCGGGGAACGGTCTATTTCGCCCTTCAAATCAGACCAATAGGATGATACCACACGGTTAAATCATTGCCAACACAGTAAATCCGAGCCAAAAAAGCCTCGCAATTTGGGGGTTTTTCAGTGGGATGTGGAAACTTCCAGGGCCATCACGCCGGCGCTGGCCTTTAGGCGTCGGCGAACGAAGGCCAATGCAAGATCACTGGCACTTTCTCAGATTGGGGTCCTTGACGGTGGCGATTGAAGAATTGGAGTGACGTTGTAATCATACGGGCGCTTTCCCAAATCTCGTTTGATTGCTCAGCGCGCGCGCCTGTGCGCGACTCACAAAAAGAAGGATCCAAATGAAAAAACTAATTTCGACGATCTTGTTGCTGCTGGTCGTTTCTTCAATCGTCCTGGCAGCTCAGAACACCAACAGCTCGACTTCAACGAGTTCAACCACGAAGGCCAAGACAACCAAAAAACGTGGGCCAATCTTTAGGGCAAATAAAGATCAGATCAAAGAAGCCCAGGCGATGCTCAAAACCCGAGGCTTCTACGCGGGCGAGCAGACCGGAAAGCTGGATGCCGACACGCGCGCCGGACTCAAAAAGTATCAGGCAGCGGAGGGTCTCAAGGTTACGGGGACACTGAATAAAGTGACGCTGGAAAAGATGGGCATCGCGCTCACCGACAAACAGAAAGCGATGTAGCCAAGAGCCAACTTTTGTAATGGGGGGCCCAAAGTAATACGAGCGGCCAACGGAAAAAGCGCGAGCCCGTCTTTTCGAAGACAGCTCGCGCTTTTACAATCCGCTATTCGACATCTACGACAAATGCAGTTTTCGCACACCTAACTCATCTAACTCAGAAGTCTTTCGACGATCGCGTAGCTTGCTTCCAGCGCCTCACTGAGTTTTTCAGGCTGACTGCCGCCGCCTTCCGCCATGTCTGCTTTGCCGCCACCTTTACCGCCAACGATCGGCGCTAACTCTTTAATAACCTGACCCGCAGGAACCTTGCCGGTTAGATCCGCCGACGTGCGGACGATTAACGAAACTTTCCCGTCACTGCTGCGGCCCAGCACAATCACGCCGGATTTGATTCGCGCCAACAGCGTATCGGAAAGCTGCCGCATGCCGGCGGAATCCAGCCCGCTGGCCTCACGTGCCACCACCCTTACACCGGCAATCTCGCGTGACTCATCTCCGTTGGAAGAGGAAGATGTTATTGGGCCGCTGGCGATCTTCATGCGCAGCTCTTCTGCTTCGCGGCGCGCCTTCTTGAGTTCGTCCTGAAGTTTGCCGACAACGGCAGGCAATTCAGCGCGGGAAGTTCTCAAACCGCTCGCAACCTGATCGATTAGCAACTCGTCTTCGCGAAAGCGTTCGTAGGCGTCGACGCCGGTAATGGCGCGTATGCGCCGAACTCCCGAGGCGATGGATTCATCACTGGTGATTTTGAAAACTCCGATGTCGCCGGTGGCCCGCACGTGCGTACCACCGCAAAGCTCTTTGGAAAAAACATCTTCGGCGCCTTTAATGGAAAGCACGCGCACCTTCTCGCCATACTTCTCGCCAAACAAGGCCATCGCACCCGAACGCATCGCTTCCTCGACGGCCATCTCGTTGGTTTCGACCGGCTCATTGCGCAGAATGTGAAAGTTCACCAGGCGCTCGATCTCTTCAATTTCATGAGTGGTCAATGACTGGTAGTGAGTGAAGTCAAACCGCAAATAGTTTGGCGCTACAACTGAGCCGGCTTGTTTGACGTGTGTACCGAGCACCTCGCGCAATGCCGCGTGCATCAAGTGTGTGGCCGTGTGATTGCGGCGCGTGGCATCACGCTTCTCCACGTCAACTTTCGCAGTGAAAAAATGCCCTGGATATGGATCTTCAAGAATAGTTAGAGAACCCGCTTGGTATTGCCCCGGAGGGTAACTACGAAGGATGCCCCGATCAACTGTCACTTGGTGAACGATAAGGCCGGGCAGTGGCGAAAAGGTATCATTGACAATGGCATGAGTCAGACCATCTTCACTTATTAACTCGCCCGTATCACCGACTTGTCCGCCCGCTTCCGCGTAAAAAGGCGTCTGATCTAACACTACCTCCCCGTTCTCTCCCTCACGCAATTCGCTCGGTTCTCCTTCATTCTTAATAACAGCCTTAACCCGAACTGGCCACGTAGTAGTCTCTTCGTATCCCGTGAACTTACTGTCAATACCCTTATTAACTAATCCTTGATAAACGGGCCGTGGCCTCTTGATTCCCTCTCGCTGCGAGCCTGGGCGTGCCTGTTGAAGCTGACGCAATGCATCATCGAACATTTCATTAAACGCATCCTCGTCTTGAGCGAAGTCGTGTCCTCGTTCAACTAGCGCAACTCGAATTAAGTCTCTTGGTAAACCATACGTGTCGTACATGGGCACAGTCAGTTGAGCCAACTTTACAGCAGGTATCATTCCCCCATCGGGGTGCATTTCGTCCAAAAGCTCATCAAGCTTGTTCAGGCCAACTGACAACGTCGAACCAAAGCGCTCCTCTTCCAGCTTCACCATCTTCTCGATGAAGTCGCGTTGGGCCTCAAGCTCGGGATAAGGCTCGTGCATCAGATCCACGACGAAGTTTGTAGCCTTATGAAAGAATGAATTCTGAAACCCAAGCGCGTGTCGTCCCTGGTAGATTGCGCGGCGCATGATTTTGCGCAGGACGTAATTGCGGCCTTCGTTGCCGGGCAGGATTCCGTCGGCAATCAGGAACGCAGTTGCACGCGCGTGGTCCGCGATGACGCGCATTGCAAAACCTTCCTGCGTTTCCGATTCGTAATTTCTTCCGGCCAGCTTGGCGGTGAACTCGACGATCGGGCGAATCAGATCCGTGTCGTAATTCGAGAACTTGCCTTGCAGGATTACCGCAGTGCGCTCCAGTCCCATTCCCGTGTCAACTGATGGCTTGGGCAGCGGTTCGAGTTTGTATTTGCCCGGCTCGACCTCGATACGGTTATATTGCATGAAGACCAGGTTCCAGATCTCCATGGTCGTATCGCCCGGACCATTCACAAGATCAGCACGATTAAACTCTGGATCTTCGGGATGTTCGCCGAGGTAGTAGTTGATCTCCGAATTTGGCCCGCATGGTCCGGTCTCAGCCATCTGCCAGAAGTTGTCTTCGCGACCAAAACGAAGAATGCGCTCGGGTCTTGCGCCTACTTCCACCCACAACGCCGCGGCTTCCTCATCTGCGCCAACCTCGTCATCCCCGCCAAAGACGGTGAACCAAAGACGCTCGGGGTCAAGACCCAGCTTGCCTTCTTCGCGCTTGCCGGTGAGAAAGTCCCAGGCATATTGAATCGCGTCGCGCTTGAAATAATCGCCAAACGAAAAATTCCCAAGCATCTCGAAAAACGTTTGATGCCGCGCAGTCTTGCCAACTTCGTCAAGGTCGTTATGCTTACCGCCGGCGCGGACGCACTTTTGCGACGAGCAGGCGCGCACGTAGTCGCGCTTCTCAAGTCCAAGAAAAACGTCCTTAAACTGGTTCATCCCCGCGTTAGTGAATAGCAAGGTCGGATCGTTGGCAGGCAACAGGGGCGACGAGCGCACACGTGTATGCCCGCGCTGCTCGAAGTAGCGCAAGAACAGTTCGCGAATTTCGTTACCAGTAATCATCGGTATTAAATAGTAAACAGCAAACAGGAAACAGCAGAAGTTTAGCACGCAGTATCAGACCACCTGAAATTGGCTGATTTCCCTGTGGCGTCCTAGTTCGACAGTACACTCGAAGCGCCTTTGGCTCTTTAAGACCGGAGTTCAAGAAGAAAGACTCAACCGGCCTATTCAGTTTCATCCAGTTCTGTTCGCGAAGCCGCTCGCACCTTGTCGCCCACCATGTCAAACGGAAATCCCTGGCGAAGCAGGTAGTCAAAAAGGCTCTTGGCTTCGGCGCGTGTCTTCGGCCGGCCGCGAAGCCGAACGCGTTTCTCAATGGCCCGGTCAAGCAATTGTTCCTCTGACGTTTCCGCAAAGACCTGATCCAGTGCCTCATCAGCTACTGCACGCTCAACTTTCTTCAGTGCCAGGCTTTGTGCGAGTCGCCGCCGGCCGATTGGTTGCTGCCTTACCTTCGACGATGCATAACCCAAAGCCAACTTCTCGTCATCCAAATAGCCATACTCTCGCAGCCGCGCGATCACAGTCTCGACGACGGCCTTACTGGAACATCGCTCAAGCAAGCGTTCGCGGAGCTCGGCAACTGAGCGAGGCTTGGCTGCGAGCAGCTTCACTGCACGTTGAAACGCGCGCGCGCGAACCTCTTCGGGCGTCAGGCGAGTTGCGGGCGATTCCCCAGACTCGGTCTTATTTTTGAAGCGACGTTGACGCATACCAAGAGGAACATTTATCACAGAGAACACGCAGAAGCACGGAAACGCCAAGGCGGGTACTGTCTTAATTTGGAGTGCGGTGACCTGTCACCGCTTTGGCCCGTGGCGGCTCGCCGCCGCGTTTCGTTGAAGAGGCCTATTCGGAACGCTTGCTGCGACATGTCGCAGCGACCAAAGCGACGACAGGTCGTCGCACTCCAAATTAAGATACTACGCCAAGGCGAAATCGCTAAATCGCAACTGACACTCTAGAATGAACTACATGGATGGCGCGTTGATCATAGATAAGCCTATCGGGTTGACTTCACACGACGTCGTGGATCAGGTCCGGCGAATACTTCACGAGCGGCGAGCGGGCCACACGGGCACACTCGATCCGTTTGCGACCGGTGTGCTGGTGTTACTCCTCGGTCGCGCCACGCGCCTGGCGCAGTTTCTCAGTGGCCTGGAAAAGGAATACGAGGCCGTCATCCGTCTCGGCCACACCACTGACACCGGCGATCTCACCGGAAAACGGACTTCAGATAACAATGTAAACTTAAAACCTGAGCAATGGACCAGGGAAGAACTTGAAACCGCGCTCGCGAGCCTGCGCGGCGATATCGACCAGGTGCCGCCGATGTATTCGGCGAAGAAACAAGCCGGCCGCAAACTTTATGAGCTGGCGCGCGAGGGTCAGGAAGTGGAAAGAAAAGCTGTGCGCGTATGTATCCATAAGTTCGAGGCCATAAAGCCGACTGGCGAACTGCTGAAGGACAATCTTGACGGCACGTTTGATTTTAAAGTACGGGTTGAGTGTTCGGCTGGGACCTACATAAGGATGCTGGCAGAGGATTTTGGCAGGCGGCTCAATGTTGGCGCCCATCTCGCGGAGCTGCGGCGCACGCGAGTTGGTGACATGCCTATTGATGATGCCAAAACTGTGGAACAGGTGAAGGTTGCTTTTGGTGAGGAGTCGCTGGGCAAGATTTTGTACAAACCGGATGAGGCGCTTACGCGCTTGCCGTTTGTAGATGTGGCTGCCGATGACCTGCATCGAGCACGACACGGCTTGGATATTAAAGTCGCCAAAGCTGCATGGAGCGATGGCGAGCGGGTGAGACTCAGGGACGAGACTCGCAACCTCATTGCAGTTGCAGTCTTCAACGCGGCCGAAGGAACGTTGCACCCGAGCGTGGTCATCGCTCAGGAGACCTCATGAAGAAGCGTTACTGGATCGCAGCGGCGTCCGTATCCGCTGTGGTTGCATCCGTCGCGGCCAAGCTGTTCCTGCGTCCTGGCGACGTGGAATGGGACAAGAACCGCGACGCAGTCTTCAATGCCGACTACTCGCGCTTTACTGAAGTTGACGGCGTGCGGGTTCACTATCAGGAAGCCGGCCAAAGTGACGCGCCGGCAATGATTCTGATTCACGGATTCGCGGCGTCTAATCTCGTTTGGAGCAAAGTGCTGCTCGAGATTGCCGAGCAAGGTTTCAGAGTGATTGCACCGGATCTTTTGGGTTACGGCTATTCCGATAAACCTCGCCAATTCGATTACACCATCGTACGACAGGCGGAGATGGTTGTTAGTCTCATGAAACGACTGGGAATTGACCGCGGGGTTGTGGTGGGCAGTTCATACGGCGGCGCCATCGCGGCAACGATTGCGCTGGATCATCCGGAGCTGGTGGAGAAGCTAATCCTGATCGGGGCGGTAACAAACAATAAACCGACTCGTTATCTTTTGATGCGCCTGTTTGGTTCACCAATCATTGGAGACATTCTTTCTCCGCTGGTGGTGGGTTCGCGGAGCCTGCTCCGGCTGCGCATGAAACGAGTTTACGACCGTCATTCGTGGGTGCTCGATGAGCGAAGAGTGGACGCTCGACACCTTCCGTTGCGGACGAGGGGCGCCCACCGGGCAATCATTCGCACCGTGCGACGCTGGGATGCTGAGCGCGTTTCGCGAGAGGCGCATCTGATTACCCAACCAACGCTGGTACTCTGGGGCGATACCGACCGGGAAGTGCCCCTCGGAGATGGCGAACGGCTCCACGAAGAGATTCCCAATTCACGTCTGATTGTTTTTCGCGCGTGCGGCCACCTACCGCATGAGGAGTATCCGCAGGCTGTCATCAAGGTAATTTCAGAATTTGTGACGGAGTAGTTGTAAGTGCAGGGTACCGAAGGGTGTCCGGATGCTAAAGTCGACTTCGATGAAATCCGTTGGTAAATATCAGGTTGAGTCTAACATCCGGCGCTACCGCGCTCGGTTCTGTAAATCCTCGCTAACTCGAAAGTGACCGCTGCGCGGAACTCCTAAGCGTCTCGCTAATCCTTCGCCGCCCTAGGCTCATGACCACGTTGTGGTTCCGACTGAAAAATGGCCCGGCAAACTTCAACTCATATTTAGCGCCTTGCCGACTGAAGGATCGCGGCGGACGCGCCAGATTTTAGAGTCGAGGTAATAGTGGATGAAGGCGTAACCCCAGAGAAACGAAATGGCCAGTTGAGTTGCGAGCGATTGCTCACTAACAAGACCCTGGCTGTTCTTCAAGCTCATGTAGCCAAGAAACTGTCTCGGGCCCTGGTAGAGCAATCCGAAAAGAATTCCGAAGGCGATGTAGTAGAGCAGGCGGCGGCTGATTAATTCGGCCGCGCCGTACTTCGCCCGCTGCTCGGTGCTTGTCTCTAAGACGGCGAGGCCGCGCCTCGTCGCGGCGGGCGAGCCGAGCACCCCAGCGGATAGAAAAACATCCGCCGGGGACCCCGCCACGCCCGCGGTCCCAGTGGAAGCGGTCGAGCTTCTCATGTACTTCTTGTTGTGGAACCAAATTAGACGGTGATACTGCAGATTGTGATAGATGGTCAGAATTGCCACGATCGCAATCGTCTTATGCGGCATTGGCGTGAGGAGGACGATCCAATGCATTGGTATTGCCGCTGCCAGTAATAAATATTTTGGCACGTCGAGCGGTTGGCCGGTGATCAAGCGTTGTATTTGTCTGCCCAGCCAGGCAACGGCGAGAACAATTGTACCGGCCAGGAGAAACGTAGCCAGGCCATTCACGATTGGCTGGACGCTGGCGGGCACGCGGGCCATCGCTTCCGGATCGCGGGCGATGAAAGCTACAAAAGGATAATTAAACGCAAACAATAACAGTAACCGATCGAGTGCATTATCGACTGGCGCGAGATCGTCGTTCTTCTTTTTGTAGAGCACCATGAAGCCGTAGTGTTGCTTCACCAGGTGGTAGTAGGCCCAAAGCGCGGCGAGGAAAAAGAAGATGAGACCCAGCCCGGACAAAACCAATATCGGACCAACGGCAAAGAAGAGCAGCGAACCCCAAAGCAGTCGCCGGCGATTTTGCCGCTCGGTGCGATCAAAATAGGTTCTGGAAAAAGTGCCGAAAACATGCGGTGCGTCGATCAGGATGGCCCAGAGCGCAACCATCGGCACGAGCGGAAGAATTCCGGAGATGTAGAGTATTAGCAGCGCGTAACTGGATAGCACCGAGCCGATGAACCAGATGAGATCGTCGCGCGCGCCTATGATCCAGCGAAGAGAGATGGCGCTGTCGCGGGAAAGGGTGATGACTTCGGTAGCCATGATGAGCAGGTATTGACTTTAAGTCATGAGTTTCTAACAGAGAATTCTATCATCTCCGGCAGTAGCCGGAATCCGGAATCTGCTAAACTAGAGCCTCCATGCCCAGGTTTGTTTTGATCGGGCTCGCCGGCTTCGTCGGCACACTCGCCAGATACTGGTTATCGGGCGTAGTGGCCAGGCGCTACGGGGAAACCTTCCCTTTCGGGACCTTTGCTGTCAACGCGCTTGGCTGTCTACTAGCAGGCTTTCTGTTCTATTTGATGTACGACCGGTTTCTTACCAGCCCGACCTCAAGAAGCGTGATCTTCATTGGGCTTCTGGGTGGTTTCACCACTTTCTCCTCTTTCGGTCTGCAAACCTTTACGCTTCTCCGCGACGGCGAAATTTTTCTTGCTTTGCTAAACATAGGACTGTCTAACATTGCAGGCTTGTTTCTGCTTTGGGCGGGCTACAAGCTCGCAGGACTAATCTGATGAATATCCCCGAAGAAGGTTATTTGCTGCGAGTGTTTATTGGCGAGAGCGACAAGTCTGGCCATAGACCGCTGTACGAAGAGATTGTCTTGAAGGCCCGTGAAGCGGGACTCGCCGGGGCCACTGTTCTGCGAGGCGTGATGGGCTTTGGGAAAAACAGTATTTTGCATACGGCAAAAATTCTGCGCCTTTCAGAAGATCTGCCGATGATAATCGAGATTGTCGACAGCCTAGAGAAGGTGGAAGCCTTCGTGCCAACATTGGATGCGATGATTAAAGACGGGCTGGTAACAATCGAAAAGGTTCGAGTCATTCACTACAAGTCTTCAAGATAGCGCTTTACCCGCAAGGACCGTTACAAAATGCCGCAAGAGATCTCACTGTTTCAGGCACACCCGTGGCATGGAGTAAGTCCCGGGGAAAAAGCTCCGGAGACGGTCAATGCATATATCGAAATCGTACCGACGGATGCCGTGAAGTATGAGTTGGATAAGTACTCGGGCCACCTGCGCGTCGATCGCCCGCAGCGCTTCTCGTCGATGTGCCCTTCGCTCTACGGCTTTATTCCGCAAACTTTTTGTGGTGAACAGGTGGCCAAACTCTGCGCCGAGCGACAGGGAACGGCAGACTTAAGCTGCATACAGGGTGATGGAGACCCGATGGACATCTGCGTGCTGACAGAGAAAACTTTTGCTCAGGGAAACTTCTTCTTGCACGCTACCCCAATCGGAGGCCTAAGGATGATCGATGGCGATCAAGCCGACGACAAGATCATAGCCATCCTCGAAGATGATCTTGCCTACGGCCACATCTCGGATATCAGCCAGTGTCCGAAAGGCCTAATGGACCGGCTCAAACATTATTTTCTAAGTTATAAACAATTGCCGGGTGATGCTCCCAGACGCGTAGAAATTGTCGATGTTTACAACCGGGTTGAAGCGCTGGAGGTAATTGCACGCAGCATTGCGGACTATCAGGAAGAGTTTGGCGCCTCCGGGAACCCAATTAGTTAAGGAATAAAAACTGAAGTGGCCCGGGATTGTGCTTCAGATTATTGCCTCTTCAACTCTACAGCGCGGGCAAGTGAGGACGTGGCGAGTAGGGTCAGTCCAGGTGGCAAGCGCTAGCTTGGGCTTTTTATCTGTCGCCGCACTATCCCCGCCAACTACGGCGCTTGGGTGACGCTGCTGGTTCCGTTCGGCATCCTCGGCGCTACAGTGTTTGCAGAGCCAACCGTAACCCAGATTAAAGAAGTGGTTTGTTTGATTCAAGAATCAGAAGACAGGAGTCAGGAGTCAGAAGTCCGCGCCCAGAAAGTTCAGCAACCAACTTGTTTCTGACTCCTGACTCCTGTCTTCTGACTTCTCTCCGGTTATCGCCGAAGAATTCCGCGTCTACTTTCTGAAGGTCCCAAAAGTCGCACGGGCACGCTCAGCCGGCGACCATTTCGAACAATCTGCACCTGAACAGTATCGCCCACCTGGTGCTTGTCGAGAATGTGATAAAGATCGTCGCTGCCGTCAATCTTTTCGTTATCCATACCGACAATTACGTCTCCAATTTCGACATCACCATTCTCGGTTTGCGTCAGACCACGAAGGCCGGCGTTTGCGGCGGCTTCTCCAGGAGCAACCTGCCAGATGACCACGCCTGAGGAAACAGGGAGGTCGATCTGATTTTTAAGGATCTCGACATCGCGAGTGCTGACTCCCAGCTTGGGCCGGCTCACTTCGCCGGAACGGACCAGCTGCGGGACGATGCGCTTGGCAATATTCACGGGCACAGCAAAACCAACGCCAGCCGACGCGCCTGACGGCGAAAGGATTTGCGAATTGATCCCGATCATACGGCCGTGCGAGTCGAGCAACGGACCACCTGAGTTACCAGGATTGATGGAGGCGTCAGTTTGAATCGCGCCTTCAATGGGCCGACCATTTCGCGCGCGAATTGGACGCTGCAAACCACTGATGACGCCGGTCGTGAGTGTTCGGTCGAGCCCAAAAGGATTGCCGATCGCCAGGACCTTCTGCCCGACCTCAAGCTTATCGGAGTCGCCGAGTGGCACGATCGTTAGCCGCTCTTTTGGCGTCTCGATCAATTTGATTACGGCCAGGTCAGTGTCAGGATCGCCTCCCACCAGTTTGGCCGCATAGTTTTTCTGTCCACCAAAACTGACGGCGAGTTTCGTCGCGCCCTCAATCACATGATAGTTGGTGAGAATGTTACCTTCCTGATCGATTACCGATCCGGAACCCGACCCTTCCTGTGGCTCGACGTAACCGAAGAAGTCACGGGCGTAAGTGGTGGAATGAACGTTTACGACGCCCGGCGAGAGTGTGCGGTAAATCTCGATGTTGTTTTGTTCGTCGCTGGCAGTGGCAGGGTTGGTTAGACTTGCCGGCGCACTTTCGGTTAACGCGAAACTGGCCGGCTGCAGTCGATTCGAAAAGCGATCGATGAGCGCAACTGTGCCAGCTGCAAATATTCCCGAAATTAGGGCTATTACCAGGATTTGACGTGCTGAAAGTCTATACATGGCTTTATTCTTTCTTGGTTAGTGGTTACAAAAAGCTCGTGCAAGACGAGCCTATATTTGATGCTGGGCCCCGTCAAAGCAGTTGCGCGGCTGGTTAACCGCAAAGGCTTGGTAGGGCAGGCCCATAATAAATTTAGGACTTCCAGACGCTGCTTGCAAGGCAGCAGTGTACAGTCCGAAGTCGCATTACTCGTCTTGCTGAAAACGTTTCCGGACGCGGTAAGTTTCCTTTTTTGCTTTGGGCGGTTCCTGGGACGAACCAAGGGACACAGAACCCGTCAGGAACCGGCGAAAAGAAGGCAGTTCTGTTTGGATCAGATGCTGAATTAGAAGCAGGATGCTACGAAAGCTTTTGGCAGGCTGCCAAAATAGGTAAGGACGGTAGCGGGGGCATGCCAGCCGAGCGCTGAAAATCCGGTCACAGCATGAACAATCATCAGGATAAAATAAATTCCCAGAACCACTTGCATGCCGCGGCGCGCCAGGGGAATTTCGGCAAACTTGTAAAGCGTGTAACCGGCGAGGGCGCCAATCGCGAGCTTGACTAATAGAAAAGGCGTTTCGCCGTGATTTAGCAACTGGGCCATAAGCCCGTTTCCTTCAGTGGCAACATTTAACCGCAGCCAAAGAATCGTTAGCTGCGCGTCGAGCCAATTCATCGCGAATAATAGAAGGGCTTTGGACATTAGTTTTTAATGCTCTTGTGAAACGTTGTTAAACTTCCGACCCTGTTTACGCCAGAACCTCCGAAGCCGAACGGCCTGGAGGTTCTGTCGCTTCACGGGAGGAACGAGACTCGTACCCTTGTAGCAACTAAAAACTCGTAATGAGATTCTCGTTCCCAAAACCCGACAGAACTTCGCCGTTCACAATCGCTTTGTGCGGTTTAGTATAAGCCCGAACGCAGAAAAGACTGAAGTCAGGGTTCCATCCGCTTGGTTGCATGTAACTGGAACTCAGAACTGAAATAGTAATAAGTTCCAGAGAACTCGAAACCCATGGCGACTTCATTAGCAGAAGCCATACTGCAAGGCGCACATGATCTGCGCCGCGCCGGCGTGCCCGAAGCGCGACGGGAAGCCGGATCGCTGCTGGCACATATTCTCGGGCGAGACCGTACCTTCATACTAAGTCACGCTGACGATCCAATTAGTGATGAACAACTGGAGAAATTTTATGCGGGCCTTGCGGCGCGCGCCAGCAGGAAGCCACTGCAATACATTACCGGCCATCAGGAGTTCTATGGTCTCGATTTTGAAGTGAACGAGGACGTGCTGATTCCCCGGCCCGAGACGGAATTGCTTATCGAACTCGCGCTGAAGGCGATAGCGAAATCGAATGTCGCGCCCCTTATCTGCGACGTGGGCACAGGTTCCGGTTGCATCGCGATCACCCTGCTTCACGAGCTTCCGCAGGCGCGTGTTGTTGCAATCGACGTGTCTACTCCAGCGCTAGCAGTTGCCGAAAGAAATGCCACACGCCACGCTGTAATCGAGAGGGTTGAGCTTATCGTTTCAGATTGTTTCGCCGAGATGGATCCGGGCGGGACAGTCTTTGATCTGATAGTTTCAAATCCGCCTTACGTCGCTGAAGGTGCGTTTGCAGGTCTGCAAAGAGAAGTTCGCGATTTCGAACCGAGAACGGCATTGATGGCCGGACCTGACGGATTGGCGGTGATTCGCCGCCTACTGAAGGAAGCCCCGGACTTTCTCAAACCAGGCGGACAGTTTTTGTTTGAAATTGGCTTTGACCAGCGCGCCGCCCTTGAGGGATTGCTCGAGCAGCCCGGTGCGCGGGACGCTTGGAAACTGCTGGATATTCATCCTGATCTGCAAGGAATTCCGCGCATCGTAGCTTTGCAGAGACAAGCCTAATACCACCAGGACCCCAATTAACAAGCGAGGTAAAAATTTCCTGTCACAACAAGCCGGGGCACGGTGTTTAGTGTTCAGAACCGCAACGACAATCTCTAAACTGCTGCGCATCATCAGGAGACAGAAAAATGAATAAGTGGCTGAAACGCTCTGCGTTAATTCTCTTACTATTGGGGATAACGGGTGTATTTGCATTTGCGCTTGCTCATCAGGACAAGTCGAAGGAATCGAAAGACTCGAAAGACAAGAGCTCCCTCGCGTGTGGCGATAATTGGGACAACGATCGGTTGGCCAATCATTGCGAGATTAAGGAACAAACATTGGCTGCATCAGGCAGCACCATCACAGTCGACGGGCGGCAGAATGGCGGCATCAGAATCAAGGGGTGGGAGCGAAACGAAATCCTCTTGCGGGCACGAATCCAGGCGACGGCTCCGACTCAGGTTGAGGCCGACGCACTCGCCGGACAAATTACGATCGAAACTGCTGGCTCAAAGATTTTTGCATCGGGCCCTGAGAATCGTAACAACTATCACTGGAGCACGGAGTATGAAATTTTCGTACCTCAACGTTCAAATCTTTTGCTGGCATCGCACAATGGCGGAATTTCTATTGCCGACGTTAATGGACGGCTCGAGTTTCACGCCCTCAACGGCGGCGTAGTTTTGAGACGAGTTGGCGGCAACGTTCAGGGCAGCACGACCAACGGAGGTTTAGTAATCGAACTCGGCGGCGATCATTGGGATGGCGAGGCCTTGGACGTGACAACAACAAACGGCGGCATCGTCATGTCGGTGCCGGAGAATTATTCCGCGCATTTGGAGACCGGCACAGTCAACGGCGGCATCAGCGTGGATTTTCCCGTGACGGTGCAGGGAAGGATAACCAAGGAACTCGCCGTTAATCTTGGTGCGGGGGGCGCAACGGTTCGGGCCATGACCACCAACGGAGGCGTGCGAATCAAGCGCAACGGCGGGAACTACTAACTATGTAGACCATGGCCTGGCCCTTGGCTTAGGGTACAGATTCTCAAACAAAACAAAACTTCACGCGGTGACCCCCATGGGTTGCCGCGTTCTTTTCTTTGGCAGCCACCCGACACAATTCGTCCACTTTCGCCTTTCAGCGTTTTCCTCTAATCTGTTGCTGTCGTGGATAAATTTCGCATTACTGGCGGGCGCGTATTGAGCGGCCGCGTCTCAATCAGTGGCGCTAAGAATTCTGCGCTGCCTTGCATGGCCGCGGCGTTACTCAGCGCCGAGACAGTCACGCTGCACAATCTTCCTTACGTTCGCGACATCATTACGCAGCGTCGTTTGTTGGAAGACCTGGGCGCTACTGTGCTGACTCCCGAACTGCGCACACACAAAATAGCCGCCAGCCATATCGAACTATTCGAAGCACCTTATGAACTGGTAAGAACCATGCGGGCGTCGGTGCTGGCCCTCGGGCCATTGCTCGCGCGATTTGGAAAAGCCAAAGTTTCTTTGCCGGGCGGATGCGCGATCGGCACGCGTCCAATTGATCTTCATCTGTTGGCCTTCGAGAAGCTCGGCGCGGAGGTCAGGCTCGAAGCGGGAAACGTTATCGCGCGTGCGCCTAAAGCAGGCCGTTTAATCGGTGGCGAAATCCATTTCGACAAGATCACGGTGACCGGAACGGAAAACGTAATCATGGCGGCAACGCTGGCGCGCGGGCTATCAGTTCTTCACAATGCCGCCTGTGAACCTGAGATCAGCGATCTCGCGGAACTGCTCAACAAGATGGGAGCCCGCGTGCGGGGCGCAGGAACAAGCAGAATTGAAGTTGAGGGCGTCGAAGCTTTGGGTAGCGCAGAACACACTATCATTCCCGATCGAATTGAAACGGGGACTTTTATTGCCGCGGCTGCGATCACAAACGGCGACCTGGAAATTAGGGATTGCCGGCCTCAACATCTCACCAGCGTCGTTGATAAGTTTCGGGAGGTTGGTGTTGAGATAGAAGAAATCAACCCGAGTACGCTTCGCGTCTGCTGCCCGAAAAACCTGACAGCGAAAGATGTAACCACTCAGCCATACCCACAATTTCCGACTGACATGCAGGCTCAGTACATGGCTTTGATGACGCAGGCTGAAGGACGCGCAGTCGTTGAAGAAACAGTTTTCGAAAACCGCTTCATGCACGCCTCCGAGTTGCAGCGAATGGGTGCGCGCATTTCCATTGATGGCAACAGCGCAACGGTTACCGGACCTTCGCCATTAAACGGCGCGCCGCTTATAGCATCTGACTTGCGCGCTTCGGCCTCGCTAGTGTTGGCAGGTTTAATTGCGAATGGCGAAACAATTATCGACCGCGTCTACCATATCGATCGTGGCTACGAAAAAATAGAAGCCAAGCTCCGCGCCGTGGGGGCAGACATCGAGCGCATTCGAGAGTCGGTGACCGCGCCACTGTCACAAGCTTCGCATTCTGAAATCGCAGCGGAACCTGTCTAGCAGTTTCGGTTAGTAAAGAAATTTCCTACAAGGGGTCAAGATGTCTGAACAAAGCTGCTTATTCTGTAAGATCATCACAAAAGAGATTCCCGCAGACTTCATCGCCCGGGATGATCGCTCGATAGTTATTCGCGATATTAATCCCCAAGCTCCTACACATCTGCTGGTGATTCCGCTCGAGCATATCGAGTCGCTCGACGAAGCCTCGCAAAAGGACGAAGCACTGCTGGGACATCTGCTGCGCGTTGCGGCGCGCGTTGCTAACGATGCCGGGCTGGCGGAAAGTGGCTACCGCGCAGTAATCAATACTGGAGCCGGCGCCGGCCAGTCAGTCTTCCATCTTCATGTGCACGTGCTGGGTGGTCGCCCGATGAATTGGCCGCCAGGATAAAGTAGGACAGACATTCCTGTCTGTCCTAATTTGGCTAATAAGATCAGAGGAATCAGGCGAAGACAGACAAGAATGTCTGTCTCACTTATTCTACAGCCGGCAGATGAGCAGTTCCCGTTCGTAGGTTATCTGCGGGGGTAGGCGGTCGTGTAAATCCAAAAACAGTTCCTCGTGCCCGAGCACTTCCTGGCGCCACACGTCGCGATCGAATGCCTGCAGCTCTTCAAACTTCTCTTTCGGGAAGTCGATTCCTTGCCACTCCATGTCTTCGTAGTGCGGCATCCAGCCTATAGGAGTCTCTCTGGCAAGTGAGCGGCCACGAGCGCGATCGATGATCCATTTCAGCACTCGCATGTTCTCGCCAAAGCCCGGCCACATGAAGTTTCCGTCCGCATCTTTGCGGAACCAGTTCACATGAAAAATCCGTGGTGTCTCGCTGAGTGAGCGTTGCATCTGGATCCAGTGTCGAAAATAATCTCCCATGTGGTAGCCGCAGAAGGGAAGCATGGCCATAGGGTCGCGTCGCACTTTGCCAATCGTGCCCGCTGCGGCTGCGGTCATCTCTGAACCCATGGTAGCGCCGACGTAAACGCCGGAGCTCCAATTGAATGCCTGATAGACGAGTGGCATCGTCGTCGCGCGACGTCCGCCAAAAATGATTGCGCTTATTGGCACGCCATTCGGATTCTCCCAGTCGGGATCAATGGTCGGGCATTGCGAGGCGGGTGCAGTGAAGCGTGCATTCGGATGTGCTGCTTTCGCTCCGGTTTGTTTTGCGATATCCGGCGTCCATCGATTGCCCCGCCAGTCGAGGCATTCTGCCGGCGGCTCGTCCGTCATGCCTTCCCACCACACGCCCCCTTCCGGCGTGAGCGCCACGTTTGTAAAGATAGAATTCCTGGAGAGCGCAACCATGGCGTTTGGATTTGTCTTGACAGACGTGCCCGGCGCGACGCCGAAGAAACCAGCTTCAGGATTGATGGCACGTAAGCGTCCATTCTCATCCGGCTTAATCCAGGCGATGTCGTCTCCGACGGTCCAAACTTTCCAGCCTTCGAAGCCCGCCGGCGGAATCAACATAGCGAAATTTGTCTTGCCGCAAGCGCTCGGAAACGCAGCAGTGACGTAAGTCTTTTCACCTTCCGGATTCTCAACTCCGACAATCAGCATGTGTTCGGCCATCCAACCTTCATCACGGGCAATGTTGGAAGCGATGCGCAGCGCGAAACATTTCTTGCCAAGCAGGGCGTTCCCGCCATAGCCGGAGCCGTAAGACCAAATCTCGCGCGTCTCGGGGAAGTGGACGATGTACTTCTCTTTATTGCAGGGCCAGGGCACATCCTCCTCGCCGGGCTCGAGCGGTGCGCCAACCGAATGCATGCACGGAACGACGCGCTTGTAGTCCTTATCGATCTCCGCATAAACCGGCAATCCAATGCGCGCCATGATGCGCATGTTGACCACGACGTATGGAGAATCAGTGAGCTGAACGCCGATCTGAGACATGGGCGACGCGACCGGTCCCATGCTGAACGGCAGCACGTACATGGTGCGACCTCGCATTGAGCCGTCGAAGAGTTCTTTTAGTCTCCGGCGCATCTTGAACGGCTCTTCCCAATTGTTGGTGGGACCCGCTGCATCCTTTGAAAGCGAACAGATAAATGTGCGGTCTTCAACGCGAGCGACATCGCTTGGGTGGGAACGCGCGTAGTAACAGCCGGGCCAGGATTCTTCGTTGAGCTTAATGAAGGTGCCGCTATCAACCATTTGAGCTTTGAGCGCTTCGTCTTCTTCAGGCGAACCGTCGACCCAGTGAATTGCCTCCGGCTTAGTCAAATTGGCCATCTTCTCGACCCAATTAAGCAGGTGAGTATTCTTGCTCAATGGTACGGCCGCGTTGTGCGTGGCGGACAACTCACCAGGACGTTTGGCAGTTATTTCTGCTCGAGACGAGGTCATAGAGTCTCCAAAAAAAGTAACTGTTGTTGCGGCCCGCGAGGGGCCAGAAATTCAGCCGTCTTGCGGTTCACTGCTGCGTTCGCGAGCCAACTCTCGCAGCGCCACGGACAGGTCGCGTGCGGCACGTTCGATGCGATCGGCGACAGCCTCAAGCGCACCGACTTCAGCCGTCGAACGAATTGCTACAGCCGCAAGTGCGTCTTCGATGAGTTCGATTAGACGGGTTGCCTCGGTTTCTGTTTCCTGTTCGCCACGAGTCATTTGGCGGGTTGAAAGATCTTGTTCCATGTGTGAACTGCTACCCCTAAATGCTGTCCTTGTTAACCTGTTCCGGATTCGTGCAACGCTAACGCAAAAGGCGGTTTGTCTGAACCCAATCCAAATCCGGACTGATAAGCTAATAGCTTACGTTTACATCACCGAGGCCCCTCGAAGCAAGAGCACAGACCCCAATCTAATCATTGTCCGGATTAATGGGAGATGACTCCCTTTAGGCGGTTCTTTATGGGGTTCTCTTCAAATTCTATTTCGTAGATCCCGTTAATCCTATCTGTTCCAGGCTTTTGCCTTTCCCAAACCCATCTGTTAATAGCTCATGAGTAATGAATCGAGCGCCTGCCAGAGAATCTTTTACTAAGCGGGAGTGGCGACTGATCCAGTCGCTTCGCACGCCGGCGAAGGTCCAGCGATTTCTAAGCTCGATGCCTTACAACTGGGAACGCGATGGTGGAACGCTGCGCTCCTTCCGCGAAGTTGTGAAACGAAATGAGGCGCACTGTCTTGAAGCCGCCGTGGGGGCAGCCGTGATTCTTGAGCAACACGGCTATCCGCCGCTGCTTTTGGATATCGAGTCGCAGGACCTGCTTGATCACGTGATTTTTGTTTTTCAGCAGGATGGTTTGTGGGGCTCAATTGGTCGTTCGCGTGATATTGGTCTGCACGGCCGCAAGCCGCTGTTTCGCTCTCTCAGGGATTTGACCTGGAGTTATTTCGAACCTTACGTGGATTTGACAGGTCGGATAAAAGGTTACAGCCTCACGAGCCTTTACGATCTCGGCAACTACGATTGGCGTTTCTCGTCAAGGAAGATGTCGAAGATCGAAGACCATCTGCGCGAACTGCCGCATAAGCGAATTCGTTCTTCAGACAAACGATATAAACAACTCCTTGCTCGCTACAAGAAATACAAGAAACGCTATCCGGATCGCTCGCCCGCCTATTACGACAATCGGAATCAGTGGATGCTTTGAAGAGAAAACCGACAACGCTGTTACGGTTTAGATAGCGGACTTGTCCGCTAGGTGGGCCAAAGAAGGCTGCGACCTATATCGCACGCGGGCGCACAAGTGCGCTGTCTAAACGGCGTGATGTAGCACCCGGAGTCTAAGACTCTGTCACAGTTAATCCCTCGCGCGACATTCTCCAATCAATTATTTGCGCGCCAGCTTCCGCGCCGAGTGCTCGCTCGACTTCCGCCTTTCGTCCGTCGGCACAAAGAAACGCGATGCAACCTCCGCCTCCCGCCCCGCAAATCTTTGCAGCTTCGGCGCCGTTCGCCAGTCCTGTCTCAACCAGCTTGTCCATTTGCGGAGTGGTGACTCCGGGAGCGAGTCGTTTCCGATTTGGATAGGCAGCGCGCATTGTTTCGCTCACCTGTTCCCAGTCGTCAGCCAGCAAAGCTTCACGCATGTGCAACGCCGAGTCGCGTATGCCGTCGAAAAGTTCAAAGAGTTCAGGGTCGCCATCAATATGTCGCTTGAAAATATCCCAATTATTTGTTCCCGAAAGGCGGGGCTCACCGGTGTAGCAAATTACAATCCGCTTTTCCAGGGTGGTTTCATCGATCTTCAGCGCCTCCCGGTCAATACTTGCCGGGCCAAAATGAATGCATGAAGTAGAACCATAAAACGCGGAGTAATAGTCCTGAAATCCTGCCGGCACTTTTATAACGGTAGTCTCGATATTCGCGGCGATGTTGATGAAGTCCTGTTCACCGTAGCGATTTCCCACCAGACGATTGAGGGCGCCAATACAAGCAATCGCCAGCGCCGAAGAGCCGCCCATGCCAGCGCCCGCGGGAGCCTGGCTATTGGCGATCAAATGAAATCCAGTGGTGGGCTTGAAGAAGTGGACCAGCTTGGAAATCAGTTCAAGACGTTCTTCGCGGATCAGATCTTCAATCGCAGCGAGTTCAGTCTCAAAAACAACTTTACGGTCGCGTGATTCGAGTACGATGCGACCGTCGTCGCGCGTCTTGATCTGGCAATGGGCGCGCAGAGAGGTAGCGAAATTCACGGTTGCGGCGCCCGGATGAAATAGATACAGAGGCCAGATATCGATTGTGCCGCCGGCAAGATCAACGCGGGTAGGTGCGGAAGATTCAATAAGCACTCAGTTTTTCAATGGTCCTTTCCAGAGTTCGTTAATGACGAATGGTGGATTCAACTTGAAGTGCAACTTTTGAAATTAGTGGTTAAGAGCAAGCTGCGATAGCGTAGCGTGCTTTTCTAACCGCCAAGTCAAAAGAAGCAGACCATGAACTATAGACAGCTTGCTGGTGAACAAAGATACCAGATAAACATCTTGAAGAAAGCCGGACATAACCAAACTTACATCGCGCTGCTGATCGGTTGCCATAAGAGCACGATCTCGCGAGAGTTGCGGCGCAACCGCGGTCAGAAAGGCTATCGCCACTACCAGGCAGATGAACTGGCTTACAGTCGGCAATGCGAGGCCTATCGTTCGGGTATTGCCTGGGAGACTTGGCAACAGGTCGAGCGGCTCTTGCGTCAGGACTGGAGTCCGGACCAAATCAGTGCTCATCTGAAGCGGGCGAAACAGCCGAGCGTGAGCCATGAATGGATCTACCTCTACGTCTATGCCGACAAGCGACGCGGGGGCAGGTTACATCGCCATCTACGCAGCCAAAAGAAGCAGCGCAAGCGTTACAGCGGCTACGTCCGCCGGGGCCAGATTCCCAACCGAACCAGCATCGATAAGCGTCCCCAGATCGTGGCTAGCAAAGGCCGCTTCGGCGACTGGGAAGTGGACACTATCGTGGGTGCCCGTCACAAAGGTGGCATCCTCTGCGCCGTCGAACGTAAATCAAAGCTGACCCGCCTGCGCAAGCTGGCCACCAAAGGAGCGGCCGAAATGAAGGACAACACCATTGAGCTTTTAGCGCCGCTCGCCGCCAAGGTGCACACCATAACGGTAGACAATGGTAAAGAGTTTTGTGAGCACCAGCTGATTGCCGCCGGGCTTCAAGCGCGCATTTACTTCGCGCATCCTTACTCCAGCTGGGAACGAGGCCTGAACGAAAATACCAACGGTCTCGTGCGCCAATACTTTCCCAAGAAGTATGAGTTCTCCAAAATCTTAGACAGCGACCTGCAACACGTGGAAGACTTACTAAATAACCGGCCTCGTAAGACGCTTGCTTACCGCACCCCTAACGAGGTCTTTTTCAAAGAACAGTTTGTTGCACTTCCAAGTTGAATCCGCTAATGATAATTGAGAAATGATAAAGGGAAAATCTGAGTTCAGTCTCCCTTAGTTTTGCCGCTTTTTGTGTCTACTTGTTTTGACGCCTTTCTCTTGTCTTCGTGACGCAACTGCTTAAACGGAATGTGTTCCTGAAACTCCTGCTTTAAACCTTGCAACTTCTCCTGCGCTGCGTGTTCCAGTTCCTGCAAACGCTCAGGATCGGCTTCTTCTACCTTCTTCGACAGCCAGAATCTTTCCGCGAAGTAAAATCCGGCGATACCAAGCACCACAATTACCAGCAGCGCTTTGCCGAGACGCTGGAAGTCGCCAATGATCCCGGTCACCGCGCCGCTAAAAAAGTATCCGGCGCCGCTGAGAAGAAACACCCACGCAAAACAGCTTGTCAGTGACAGTAGCACAAAGCGAAGGTAAGGCATCTTGCCGACGCCATGAAATATGCATGAAGCCCAGCGTAGACCGTAAATATATTTCGAGAGGAAGATGGAAAGTCCGCCGAAGTTGTTCGTTAACCGCTCCATTCGCGGCTTGGCGGCACGATAGAAGCGCCGTTCGCGAACACCTTTGCGAAATTCACGACCGGTTAGATAAGCAATGTTGTCGCTGACCCAGCCCCCAAGCGTGCCTGCAAGAAGCACCCCGGCGAAACTGTGTTCGCCGAAGAAGCCTTCGTGTGCGAGGACGCCCGCCAGGAGCAATGTGATGTCTCCTTCAATCAGTACCAGGAGGAAGACGGCGTAGAGACCATAGCTCTTGATGAACTCGTAAAGGAAATCGAGATGCATGATTTAAAAGTGAGCAGTAAGCAGTGGGCAGTTTGCAGTAAGAAGGCGGAACTACCGATGCCTGAACAAACTGCTTACTGCTTACGGCTTACTGCTTATTGGAACCCCCGGTCTGCTATCGACGGCTTCACCACGAGCACCGGGCAGGGAGCATGTCGCACCACCGCCTCGGCTGTCGAGCCGAAAAGTATTCGACCCAGTCCAGTGCGCCCGTGTGATGAGACTACTATCAAATCAACCTTGCGCTCCCTGGCGACGCGAACAATCTCCGACGCTGCTTCACCATGAACAATTAACTCCTCTATTTCAAGTCCGGCACACTCTTCACGCTCAGCAATCTTTGGCAGCTCACGCTCCGCGGAGTTTTCAAGTTGGTCCGTAATATCGGCAATTGGCAATGGCTCGGTCATGCCGGAGTAGCCGACGGTCGGCACCATCGGCTCGATAACGTGAACGCAAAGTATCGACGCGCCAAAGCTACGCGCCAGCGAGGCGGCATAAGAGAGAGCATAGTTGCCGCATTCGCTGAAATCCGTTGGCAGGAGTATTGAGCGAATTTGCATGGGTTTGGGCTTTGAGTTTTGTACTTTGTGCTTTGAATTGGGAGCTCCGAGTCGTGATCACACTAGATCAAAGCACAAAGTACAAAGTTCAAAAGACGAATCCTGAGATGAACCTCAAGCGCGGGGGGTTATTCTACACGCAGAAAGACCCGTTTGACAGCCCCAATACCCTCGATTATGCTTCGGATAGTTTCGCATTCACTAACCCAGTTACAGGAAGGTTTTAGATGACGATCACTGCTGAATCGGAGCGTAGTTTTATCGGAATCGATCTTTCCGGGTCAAAACTGTGCGCCGCGACAGTAAACAATGAGGGCCTAATCGGCGAACGCCGTGAAGCCCCGCTGGAGCGCGAAAACCTGGTAGATCAGTTGGCTCGGGTGGTCGGCGAACTCCGCGGGGGGGCCAACCAAATCGGTTCTGTTGGGATCGCCATACCCGGATTAGTCAACCGGCAAACCGACCGCGTAGTGGCGTCGAGCTACGTGCCGGCGACGCTCCGGGAGAGCCTGCACGCCGACGTCATGTCGGCAACTGGTTTGAGAGTCGAGTTGGAGAATGATGCCAACGCCGCGGCTTATGGAGAATACAAAATTGGCGCGGGTCGTGGCAGCCGCGATCTTTTTTACATAACTATCGGCGAGGGGATCGGTGGCGCGATCATACTCGACGGCAAACTTTGGACGGGGGCATCCGGTCTTGCTGGGGAAGTCGGACATATCACAATCGATACCGAAGGGGATGAGTGCCAATGTGGTAACAGGGGGTGCCTGGAAACCGTGGCTTCGGCCCCCAACATTGTGCGTCGCGCAAATCAGCGACTGAACCGGGATTCGACCTCATCGCTTTCAAGGCTCGCTATGAACAAGGATTTCACTGCCGACGATATGGCCCGCGAGGCGAAAGAAGGGGATGATTTTTCGTTGATGATGATCGAACGTACCGGAAAATATATCGGCACGGGGGTGGCCAGCGTCATCAACCTCTTAAACATTGAGCGCATCGTCCTGGGCGGTGGGGTGATGCAGGCGGGTGACCTGATTCTCAAGCCAATCATCCAGGAAGCAAAACGACGCGCGTTCCAACCTTGTTTTGAAGCGACTCAAATCGTTCTCGCTGCTCTTGGTGCAGATGCCGCGATTATAGGCGCCGCCATGTTGGCCAGAGACGCCAATGTCACTTAGGTTTCTAATTCAAAATTTCAAATTTTAGGTTTAGGACTCCTGTTGGAATGATTTGAGATCTGAGATCTGGGATTTGAATCTGAGATTTGAGATTTCACATCTCGCTCGCCCGATGCCGGTCGGCCCACCAGGCCCAGAGAATCAGTAACCATGTAAACGGAATTGCCACCAGTACCATGGTTTTCACATTCGGCGGCGGTGGGCTGAAGATGTCCGCGACGTAAAGTGCGGCAACCACGACTATGAAAGACCACAAGCCCCATTTTCCGATTCCATCCTTCGCTCTGGTCGCGCGCAGGTAAATCCAGACTCCCGCTGCGTACATCAACCCCTCAACTATTACTGTCGCCAGAATCGAATTCCAGAGCCCCAAACCCAGACGCGGGCCACCGGGATACAGCGGCAGGTCAGGCCGATGCACTACAAAGTCCAACACCCGTGGCTGACTACGCCAATCCAGATCAAAACCGCGCCGGCTCGGTAATGTTTGACGGGGTAATAGAGAAGAGCGAAAAGTGTTCCCAGCCAATCGCTGCAAGCAGGCTGTGAGAAATTGGGTAGGAAATAAAGTTAAGCGGCGTGAAGGCAGTGTTGCCGGGTTCGATGCGCACCTGCTCCCAACCGAGTAAAACAAACACTGGCCACAACAAGTCGAGCATCACAGCCGCAGCGATCAGTGTCCCTAACGAAGTTTGTGGAGCAAGTCGCTTCGAGGCGAAACCCACTGCGAAATGTCCTATGAACAAAAGTCAGACTCCTTTATTAATGCCACAATTTTGAAACTACTTCCCGATAGGTTCAACCGATTGCGCGATCCATTGCGGCTTATATCACATCCGGTTCGATTTGAAACTCACGGTGGTGGTTTGGTGAAGCTGAACTAAAGCTACCGCAGAGATTTCAAAATCAGGATTCCACGCGAAGACGACAATTTGAAAATAATTGACCATCTGATAAAGTACCTGACACTCTGTAAGAAACCGTCTGACAATGGGCGCCATGGACCGCGCTGACTTGTGTGTAACTCCCCGGGGGGTGGGGTCTGTCGGTAGCTGTTTTACCAACCACGGTTTCTGGTTTTCAGTAGGGCGAAATAACCCAGTTTTGGACCACTAAATTCATTATCTGAAGGATTAGAAAAGCTGCGGCGATGCCACAGATTTTTCATCACAGCACAAACGCACTCGCGAAGCTGACGATCTATGGCGCTATTTTTATTTTGGTTGCTGCGTTGTGGGTGACCGCGGAACTGAATCGTTCGTCCTGGAACACGGGCCAGTGGGTTGAACGGCAACAACCAGTCCAGTTCAGTCATAAACACCACGTTGGCGACGATGGTCTTGATTGCCGTTACTGTCACACCTCTGTTGAAACAGCCGCCTCGGCCGGCTTGCCCTCAACGAACACGTGCATGAATTGTCATAAGCAGATTTGGGGGGATAGCCCCTATCTCGAGCCTGTTCGTGCCAGCTTTCGCAATGGCAAACCAATCGAGTGGATTAGAGTGCACGACCTTCCTGACTACGCTTATTTCAATCACAGCATTCATGTAAATAAAGGGGTTGGTTGTTCGACGTGTCACGGTCGGGTGGATCAGATGCCCATTGCTTATCAGGCATCGACGCTGCAAATGGAGTGGTGTTTAGGTTGTCATCGTAATCCGGAGAATTTTGTCAGACCAAAAGAGAAAATTTTCGACATGGAGTGGCGGCCCGAGAACAAAACAAAAGAGGAAGTTTCGGAGGGCAGGTCGCTGGTTGCGAACTATCACATTCAACCTGCAAAGATTTTGACGAGTTGTTCGACGTGTCACCGCTAAGCTGGAAGCGCATTACTGGGACCGCGGGCGTCTCGCCCGCAATCGCGAGGCGCAGCCTCGCAAGGTTTTTAGGCTAATCGGAAAGGCGTAGCCTTCCCGCACCGGAAATCGGCAAAGCCGCACCAACTAATGAGTGAAGATCGCCACATAAATTTCAAGCTGATGCGCGAACGGATTCTTGCGCTGCAGGACTCGACGGTACCGTCAGGCGCTCACCCACCCGCTACCGCAGGTGGTACTGACAAGATGGCGATCGTTCCCAACAAATACTGGCGCAGCCTCGAGGAGTTGGCTGATGCTCCGGAGTTTCGCGAATTTGTCGAACGCGAATATCCGCAGCACGCCGAGGAGTGGGACGATCCGCTCGAACGCCGCACGTTTCTAAAGTTGATGGGCGCTTCACTTGCGCTGGCGGGACTTAGCGGCTGCGCGTTCCAACCGCCGGAAAAAATTGTTCCTTACGTGAAACAGCCGGAGGATAGCGTACCGGGCAAGGCACTGTTCTTCGCAACCGCTTCTACGCTCGGCGGTATTGCCACGCCGCTGCTGGCGCGAAGCAACGAGGGCCGCCCCACCAAGCTTGAGGGAAATCCTGATCATCCGAACAGCCGCAACAGCGATCCACGGGATCGCGGATCGAGCGCGACCGATATTTTTTCGCAGGCTTCCATCCTCGGTCTTTACGATCCCGATCGATCACAGACTGCGCTCTATCGTGATGAGTCCCGAACCTGGTCCACCTTCGTCGGCGAGATTCGCACCGCCCTCGACGAACAACGTCCGAAGCAGGGCGCTGGTATTCGTTTCCTAACGGAGACGATCACATCGCCAACCCTGGTGGCGCAGCTAAAAGGAATTCTGACTGAGTTTCCCCAGGCGAAATGGCACCAGTACGAACCGGCGAACAACGACAACGCGCGCGCAGGCGCAATGATGGCGTTTGGCCAGCCTGTCAACACGATCTACGACTTCAGCAAAGCGGATCGAATTCTTTCACTCGACGCCGACTTCCTTGCAGCTCTTCCCGGAACGCTCAAGTACGCCCGCGACTTTGCAGCGCGGCGGCGGATCGCGGGAGGCAAGAAAGAAATGAGCCGCCTTTACGTGATTGAGACCACGCCTACAACTACGGGCGCGAGTGCGGATCATCAATGGTCTGTGAAGCCAAGCGAACTATTGAAGGCCGCTACCACCGTGGCCGCGCACCTCGGAGTGAAAAACGTTTCGGGGGCGACCTCAACCAGCGGTCTTGATGCGATTGTGCGCGACCTCCAGCAACACAAAGGCGCAAGCATCGTCATTGCCGGTAAAGAAGCGCCTTCTGAGGTTCACGGGCTAGCGCATGCAATGAATGACGCCCTCGGCAACACCGGGCAGACTGTTTTCTACACAGATCCTATCGAGGCAAATTCAGTCGATCACCGTCAGTCGCTGCAGGATTTGATTAACGATATTGATGGTGGCCGCGTTGAGATGCTGGTGATAATTGGCGGCAATCCGGTTTACAACACGCCTGCTGATCTCAAGCTCGACAAAGACCGCATGTTCAAAACGACGCTGAGGATCCATCTCAGTCAATATCGCGATGAAACTTCGGAGCTTTGTCACTGGCACATTCCGGAAACCCACTATCTCGAAGCCTGGAGTGATGCGCGTTCGTTTGATGGGACAGTCACGATCGTTCAACCGCTGATCGAGCCGCTCTATCAGAACAAGAGTGCTCATGAGCTATTAGCGGTGTTCACCGCTAAATATGACCAGAAGCCTTACGAAATCATTCGCGAGTACTGGAGCAAACAGCAAACAGCAGTCAGCAAACAGCAATCAGTAATCAGCAGTCAGCCGAACCCCGCGGCCGCTGCTACCCCAGTAACTCTGTCGAACGACTTTGAAACGTGGTGGCGCAGGTGTGTTCACGATGGATTCATTCCCAATACAGCGCTCGCAACTAGGACCGTGTCTGCGAACAATGGTAGTGGTAACCAACCGAATGCGGGCGGGACGCCCGCCGTCCCGGTAACAAGCGGCAATCCCTCGCCTGGTTCTGGAACCTTTGAGCTCGTCTTCCGCACTGATCCGACCATCTACGACGGCCGCTTCGCAAACAACGGTTGGTTGCAGGAGCTGCCCAAGCCACTGTCGAAACTTACCTGGGACAATGCCGCCCTCGTTAGTCCAAACACGGCGAAGCAGTTAGGTCTCGAAAAAACCATCGGCAAAAAGGGTGGCGACATTTACGTTGACACATTGAAGATTACTTACCAGGGACGAACAATCTCCGATCCTGTCCCCACCTGGATAACCCCAGGCCAGCCGGATGGCGTCATTACTATTCATCTTGGCTATGGCCGCAAGCTCGCGGGCCGTGTCGGCAACAATCATGGATTCAATGCCTACGAAATTCGCGCGGCCAACTCGCCGTGGTCCTTAAGCGGTGTCCAGGTTGAAAAAGCAGGCGCACAACATCTGCTTGCCGTCACACAACTCCACTTCAACATGGAGGATCGCAACTTCAGCAAGGAAGACCGCGACATCCTGCGCTCGCAAACACTCGAGGAATATCTAAAGGGCACACCTGCGGGCGAGACGCATAATCCTTCCCCCGATGACACGCTTTACCATCCCGAACTCTTTGATTATCAGAATCAGGGCAATGGCTTGAACTATGCTTGGGGCATGGCGATCGATCTGAACAACTGCGTCGGTTGCAATGCCTGCACGATCGCCTGCCAGTCGGAAAACAACATTCCAGTCGTCGGCAAGGAGCAAGTGGTTCGCAGCCGCGAGATGCACTGGATTCGCGTCGATACTTATTTTAAGGGGCCCGATCCAAATCATCCGGAAGGGACGAACTTCATGCCCGTTCCCTGCATGCATTGTGAGAACGCGCCCTGCGAGCCAGTTTGTCCGGTCCATGCGACTGTGCACAGCGCCGAAGGCTTGAACGACATGGTCTACAACCGTTGCGTCGGCACCAAGTATTGCTCGAACAACTGCCCATACAAGGTCCGGCGTTTTAATTTCTTTTTGTATCAGGATTGGGAGACGCCAACGTACCAGCTGATGCGTAACCCGGAGGTAACCGTGCGCAGCCGCGGCGTCATGGAAAAATGCACTTACTGCGTGCAGCGTATTCAGGGCGCAAAAATCCAGTCGGAACTCGAGGGACGCAAGGTGCGTGATGGCGAGATTGTTACGGCCTGCCAGGCGGTCTGTCCGACGGAGGCGATAGTTTTTGGCGATGTGAATGATCCGAATAGCAAAGTTTCAAAATTGAAAGCGGAACAGAGGAACTATTCATTGCTGGCGGAGCTGAACACGAAGCCGCGCACGACTTATTTAACTGCGCTGAGGAACCCGAACCCGGAGATTAAGTAGGACAGGCATTCCTGCCTGTTCGCCTCTAAACGAAAGTTAGAATCCAGGGAAATTTCAAGTTGGACGAAGATAGATGCCAGACGAACAACACAAAACAAGTCCGATTCACACGACTGCACCGGTCATCGCACCGGGGCTGACGTTTGCATCGGTCACCGACAAGATCAGCTCGATCGTCTTGAAGCGTAAGACGCCGATCGGCTGGTTCATCGGTTTTGCAATCTCGTTTGTGCTGTTCCAACTCTTATTGCTGACGATCACGCAACTGCTCTTTGTCGGCATCGGACTTTGGGGCGTCAACATTCCCGTCGCCTGGGGCATGGACATCCTAAACTTTGTCTGGTGGATTGGTATCGGCCATGCTGGCACTTTGATCTCCGCAATTCTGCTGCTGCTGCGACAGCAATGGCGCACATCCATTAACCGCTTCGCGGAAGCGATGACACTCTTTGCCGTAGCCCAGGCCGGAATGTATCCCATCATGCACCTAGGCCGTCCCTGGCTGGCCTACTGGCTGTTTCCATATCCCAACACCATGGGAATCTGGCCCCAGTTTCGCAGTCCGTTGATGTGGGACGTGTTTGCCGTTTCAACCTATGCGACGGTGTCCGCGATGTTTTGGTTTGTCGGTTTGATTCCAGACTTCGCAACCTTACGCGACCGCGCTCGGAGCAAACCCTTTCAACTGTTCTATGGCTGGCTGGCAATGGGGTGGCGCGGTTCTGCGCGACACTGGCATCGCTACGAAATGGCTTATTTGCTTTTGGCCGGTCTGGCCACGCCGCTCGTGCTTTCAGTGCACACAATCGTCAGTTTCGATTTTGCGGTGGGTGTAATCCCTGGTTGGCACGCGACCATCTTTCCGCCTTACTTCGTCGCCGGAGCCATCTACGCCGGCTTCGCAATGGTTTTGTTGTTGACGATTCCCTTGCGAAGACTCTACGGTCTGCAAAGCTTCATTACGATGCGCCATATGCACAACATGGCGAAGGTAATGCTCGCGACCGGCTTGATCGTCGGTTACGGCTACATAATTGAAGCTTTTTTTGGCTGGTACAGCGGCAATCGCTATGAGCGTTACATGATCTGGAACCGCATGCATGGACCATACGCCTATTATTACTGGGCGCTGGTGCTTTGCAACATCGTCACGCCACAGTTTCTCTGGATCAAGAAGGTGCGCTCAAACCTGCTGGTGCTGTGGTTGATATCAATCGTAGTAAGCATT
Organism: Acidobacteriota bacterium; assembly: GCA_030854715.1. Classification (GTDB taxonomy): domain Bacteria; phylum Acidobacteriota; class Blastocatellia; order Pyrinomonadales; family Pyrinomonadaceae; genus PSRF01. The sequence continues at coordinate 4,436 of JALYSR010000029.1, read as the reverse complement.
GGTATGTGGCTGGAGCGCTTTGTAATCGTAGTGACCAGTCTGCATCGTGATTTTTTGCCTTCCTCGTGGGGAATGTATCAACCCTCGATGTGGGACTGGACCATGTTTATCGGCACCATCGGATTCTTCTTTACGTTGTTGTTTCTGTTCATTCGCTTCCTGCCGATGATCTCGATCTTCGAGATGCGCACGATCCTGCCGGAAGCGGAAGTTGAGGAGTAATGTTTCTAATCGCAGGGTTTAGAAAAAGCACTTCTGCCTCCGACGCCGCGGGGGGACAAGTCCCCTCTCTAAACGGTTCATGAGTGATGTGAGTCGCAATGGCTGAAGACGATCCAAAAGAAGAGCCTTGGGAACACGATCTGGAGGACCCGGAGCCCTTCCATCACGCAACGACTGCGTCGTCACATGGTCGCCGCCGAGGCGCACCGGCGCTCTACGGCATCATGGCCGAGTTTGACAGCCCAACAGAACTGGTAGCGGCGGCGCGTCGAACTTATGAGGCCGGCTATCGCCGGATCAATGGTTATTCGCCTTATCCGATCGAGGAGCTTTCGGAGGCGATTGGCTTCACGCGGACGAGCCTTCCATTGATTGTTTTGATTGGCGGAATACTCGGCGGGCTGGGTGGCTTCTTCATGCAATATTGGATGGAAGTTATCGATTACCCGTTGAATGTTGGCGGCAAGCCCTTCAATAGTTGGCCGGCGTTCATTCCGATTACGTTTGAATGCACAGTCTTGGTCGCCTCGTTTGCAGCTGTGTTGGGGATGCTGGCACTAAACAAGTTACCGCAGCCCTATCACCCGGTGTTCAATGCGCCAAACTTTGCGTTGGCCACGCGCGATAAGTTTTTCCTGGTGATTGAGGCAAACGATCCAAGATTTACGCACAACGAAGCGACGCAGTTTATGAAAACGTTGGGAGCCATGGGCGTTAGTGATGTCGAAGTCTGAAGAGCAAACAGCAAACAGCAATCAGCAGACAGCCAGAGCTGCATGCCCGGTTGAAACGAATGCTGTTCGCGGGCATTCGCGTTCGGGCTTCCTGCTGTTTGCTGTTTGCTGTTTGCTGTTTACTCCTGCATGTCGTCGCGATATGCAGGATCAGCCGAAGATGAAACCGTATCGTTCAACCACTTTCTTTACAGACGGCCAGTCGTCCCGGCAATTAGTGGAAGGCACAGTGCCACGAGGGTTTTTGAAAACTGACACGGAATTTTTCACCGGCAAGAAGGCAGGCAGAACCTCGACTTCGGCAAGCCCTGCACAAAGTGCGGCAGGTGCGCAAACTCGTGGACCACTTGGCGGACCAAATCCCGCGGCAGGCACAGCTCCTCAAGGTTCAGCCCCTCAAGGTGCGGCGGCGTATCCGGATGACGTTGAAGTTTTCCCGATTGCGGTGACGCGAGAAGTTGTGGTTCGAGGCAAAGAGCGTTACGAGATTTTTTGTTCGGCCTGCCACGGCCTGACGGGCAATGGCGACGGCATGATTGTTAGACGAGGCTTCCGCCGGGCAGCTTCATTTAATGACGACCGCTTGCGCCAAGCGCCGGTGGGCCACTACTTCGATGCAATAACCAACGGCTGGGGCGCGATGCCGAGTTATGTGCCACAAATTCCCGCGCAGGATCGTTGGGCCATCATTGCCTACATTCGGGCGTTGCAACTAAGCCAGCAAGTGCCGGAATCGACAACTAAAGCTTCACCCACGCCCGCGCCGGCAGCTCAAAGCGGAGGGCAACACCCGTAATGCACGTTTCCTACCCTCCACCTCCGGGCGTCAAACGATTTCAGCAGCAAGCGCTGATTGTTGGTGTTGTATTTTCGGCACTGTTTGTGATCGGGTTCTTCCTGGATCGGGCGCAATTTTTCCATTCGTACCTGTTCGCGTTCAGTTTTTGGGCGGGCATTTCGGTGGGCTCACTTGCACTGTTGATGCTGCAACACCTGACTGGTGGAGGTTGGGGTTTTGTGATTAGGCGCGTGCTCGAAGCGGCCACGCGCACTCTGCCGTTGGTGCTGGTTCTCTTTGTGCCGATAGTTGCCGGCGCGCACTGGATTTATCGCTGGACGGACCACGCAGAGATGGCACGTCACGAGGCGCTTTTTGAGAAAGCAAAATACATCAATCTCCCATTTTTTACTATTAGGGCCGGAATCTACTTTGCCGTCTGGCTGGCCCTTGCTTTCTTTTTGAATCGCTGGTCGCTGTTACAAGACCAGACCGCCGATCGTGCGGTTACAAAGCGCATGCAAATGCTCAGCGGCCCGGGAATGGTGCTGCTGGTTTTCACGGTGAGCTTTGCGGCCATCGACTGGTTTATGTCGCTCGACCCGGAATGGTCCTCCACCATCTACGGTTTTATTTTTGTCGCCGCCTGGTCTTTGAGCGCGTTGGCTTTTGTGATCGCCGTAATGGCAAATCTCTCGAAGCATGAGCCGATGAACGCTATCGTGGCCCAGTTACACTTCCACGATCTCGGGAAACTGCTATTGGCGCTGGTGATGCTGTGGTCATATTTTGCTTATTCGCAGTTTCTGATCATCTGGTCGGCGAATTTGCCGGAGGAGATTCGCTGGTATTTGGCCCGCACCCGCGGAGCCTGGGGCATGATCGCACTGGCAGTTATAGTGCTCCACTTTGCATTTCCGTTTCTCTTCCTGTTGTCCCGATCGGTGAAGCGCAATGCTGGCAAGCTGGTTATCGTTGCCGTTTTGATTCTGGTAATGCGTCTTGTCGATCTGTTGTGGATGATTGCGCCGACTTTTACGGGTGATCATTTAAACGTTAGCTGGATGGACATCGTTGCCCCCATAGGCCTCGGCGGTCTCTGGCTGGCATTCTTTGCCTGGCAATTAGGTAGAAGATCTCTAATTCCAATTAACGATCCACAATATGAGTCGGTGCTGGCGCAGGCGCACGCGCACGCTGGGCATTCAATGGTTTGATCGGATGTGGCTTTTTGACCATGGCTAAAATTGGACACAACGGCAATGGACACCGACAGGAACATGTCACCGAGACGCCGGACGTGTCGCACATCAAGAACGTCGATGTGACGCACGAAGGAAGTGACGTTAACGTCGGCGGAATTGTGAAGTTTGTTGTGGGTCTGACCATATTTGGGGTGATTGTCTACGTTCTGATGTGGGGAATGTTCACACTCTTGAATGCAGAGGAGCAGAAAAAAGAGCCGCAGCCGGGACCGATGGCGATGACCGAACAGGAGCGGCGGCCGCCCGATCCCAAGCTTCAGGCAGCGCCAGGATTTGGCGTCAAGCTCGCGAATGGCCAGTGGGTACCACTTGAAAACAGGGAGCCTCAGGCTGAATACCGCGTCCTTCGCGATCAATGGAACCAGATGCTGAAGGAAGGCGCGCGAGATCAATCGGGGAAAATTGTTGGCCTGCCTATTGATCAGGCCATGCAGGAGCTCATTAAGAGCAGTTCCCTGCCCTCCAGAATAAAAGAGATTCCGGAAGAAGGACCCGGCTGGCGCGCACAAGACTACGGCATCGACATGCCGACCGCCGCAAGCTCGGGAAGAATGACGGAGAAGGAATGGCAGTGAGAACAGTAGGCAGTAGGCAGACGGCAGTAGGCAGAAGGAGAGTCCAACGGGACCTAGAGCATCGCCGTGTTTTCTGCGTTCTGCGTTCTGCTTTCTGCTTACTTCTTTTTGCGTACTGCCCACTGCCCACTGCCCACTGCCAACTGGTGCCGCAGGGCAACTCGCCGCTCTACAGCTCACGCCCTTATGAAGCCAGGGCACCGAGTGGTTTGCCAAAGGCCCTGAATGATGTGGGCATAGATCAGAAACTGAACGAGCAGCTTCCGCTTGACCTCGCGTTCAAAAATGAGAACGGGGAAGACGTTCGGCTTGGTGATTATTTCGGAAAGAAACCGGTGATGCTATCGCTCGTCTACTACCAGTGTCCAATGCTTTGCAATCAGGTGCTCAATGGAATGGTCACAGCTTTCAAAGTAATGGCTTTCAAACCCGGACAGGAGTTTGAAGTCGTGACAGTCAGTTTCGATCCACGCGAGACAGCGGCGCTGGCGGCGGCGAAGAAGAAAACCTATGTTGACTATTTACCCGAGGCCAGGCGACCCGGGGCCGATGCGGGCTGGCATTTTCTGACGGGTGACGCGGCGAGCATCAAACGGCTGACCGAAGCCGTGGGGTTTCGCTATCACTTTGACGAAGCAACTAACCAGTTTGCCCACGCCAGCGCGATTTATGTCACAACGCCGCAAGGGAAACTCGCGCGCTATTTTTATGGAATTGAATATGCGCCGCGCGACCTGCGTCTGGGTTTGATTGAAGCGGCGGAAAACAAGATTGGGTCGCCGGTCGATCAGCTGCTGCTTTATTGCTATCACTACGATCCTGCTACCGGGAAATATGGCGCGGCGGTCATGAACATAATGCG